>JAFMMM010000267.1 GCA_017859815.1 Planctomycetota bacterium
AAGGTGCCGATACACGGTGGCAAGAACGTCCTGCGGCTGTCGGGGACTGGACAAGGGCTCGGCACCTTTGGAGTCTGAAGAGCCGAGGACACGACCACCTTGAATACCGCCACCGGCCAGTGCTGCACTGAACACATTGGGGTAATGATCTCTCCCTCCCGTTGCATTCACCCTTGGCGTTCGCCCAAATTCCCCCCAGGCCAGCACCATTGTCTGCTGCAGTAATCCCCGTTCTGCAAGATCTGTGATCAGGGCTGAATAAGCCTGATCCCATCGTGGCAGAAACCCATCACGCATCGTCTCGTAACCCTTTACGTGCGTATCCCACCAGCGGCAATCCACGGTCACCAGGGGCACACCAGCTTCCACCAGCCGCCTTGCCAGCAGAAATCGCTGACTCCACGCGGGTACACCACAGCGATCCGGAGTTGGTGCAATGTAGGGCTCCATGAAACCGTATCGCTGTCGTATCTGCTGTGGTTCGGCATCCAAATCAAATGCTTCGCGGGCTCGGTCTCCGAGCAGGATATCCCATGCCTGAGCCTGAAATGCATCAACCGCTGCAGACTGAGCAGCATGGTCGGTGGTCTTTCGCAGTCGGTCAAAATCTCGCAGCAAGCTGCGACGATCCTGCACTCGCTCCAGAGTCAGACTGGGATCACGGATGAGTCCGGGGATCCGAAAGGGCTCGGTTCGTGCAGGATCCGCCTGCGTTTCGAAGGGAGCACAGCCGGCTCCCAGGTATGCCGGATCGACCCCCGGAACGCGTCGCGGCACCATCACGTAGGCGGGCAACTCTGGATTCCTGTGGCTTAACTGGCGAGCGACAACGGAACCGCAGCTGGGATACGTGTTGACGTCGGGACGCGGCCCGCTGGGATAGCCGGTAAAGCACAATTGATCGCCGGAAGAATGGCCGGCGTCACGATGATACAGGCTGCGGACGATCGACCACTTGTCCATGATGGCAGCGGACTTCGGCAGCATGTCGCAAATGCGAATCCCATCCACGGCGGTGGCAGTCGACCCGAAGTAGCCGCGGTATTCCACCGGTGCATCCGGTTTGGGATCCCACGTTTCATGCTGACTGGGGCCGCCTCGCATCCACAAAATAATGACTGATGGAGCACCTGATCGATGACGGTTGCCGGCGGCAGCGGAACGCATTCGCAACATTGCGGACAGACTGAGTCCACAGCTTCCCAGCAACCCGGCACGGACGAAACCACGGCGGCTGACACTGGCCTGCTGCGGTCCGATGAAATGAGTCCCTGACATAAGAACCGCTCCTGACAGAGTTTCCTGCCCCGACCCAATGGGCTCTGACAGTATCACAAGCAATGGCAGCCTGACAAAGGAAAAACCCCGGCAGATCTCGGCCATCTGCAGACCAGCTGGACGACTGTTCGCCGACCGGTCTGAACCGCAATCTGTCCGCACTGGCTGGATCTGAGGCCAACGCCCGAACACGGCACAGTCAACTGTCCGCCGGACTTATCCGCAGGTCAGGGTCCGCACTTGCAGAAAGTACCTGCTGAATATTGAGCAGATCATTCTCCTCCAGCCATCGCTCAGCATGCTCCTGACTGAAACCAAATGACTGCATTCGGGCCAGCAGTCTGTGCCGAAGTTCCTCCACGGGCACGTCCAGAAACACACGGTCATCGAACAACTGATACAGCCGATTCCACGGCGTTTCCGACAACAGCAGATAATTGCCTTCCACAATCACGAAACGCACTTCTGCGGAGACAATCGCCGCGGCTGCGCGGGAAAGTTCCAGGCCACGATCGAAGACAGGAACCGCAACCTCGTGTTCACGCTGACGGATTCTTTGCAGCAACACTTCCAGACCCGCACAATCGAAGGTAAAGCAGGCTCCTTTACGAGCCCGATGATTGCGTGCGTTCAGAATTGTGTCGTCCAGGTGGAATCCATCCATTGGTACTACCACAGCCGATTCTCCGCGCGACTGCAGCGTCTGCACTAAAGCGGCTGCCAGAGTCGACTTGCCGGCCCCCGGTGGTCCTGCAATGGCCACCATGAACCGAGGTGAATCGCCAGCCAGTCGCTGCAATCGATCGGCCAGTGCATTCGCGGTGGTGATGGTATCGGCAGTCATACTCTGTTCCCCGGAATTCCGGATGCACGCGCGGGTCGCCAGTCACAGAACAGGTGCGGGCCGCTGTGACTGGGACACCGGGCAGAGCAACGGCAACAACGAGCCCGGTCTGCTCCGCCGGGAGGCCGCGCATCTTTCAGCAGCAGCCGAACACAGGTCAGCGACCGGCATTTGCAGAACGGTCACGACGAGCAGACGGCAACGGAATGGTCATGGTATCCAACACGGATTCCGGCTTTCCATTCAACAGTTGCGGATCCAGTTTTGGCTCGATCACGCGGTCGCGAACAAACCCGCGCGATCGTTTGGCGGCCTGGCTGATGGTATTCCTGCCCGGCAGCATGACTTCGGTTTCACGGGAGGCAACCGGCATGCCGCCCTCGGGGAAGATTTCCACCTGCAGGGCACAATTGACCTGATCCTTGTTTTGCGGATTCACATAGGGAATGAAGACACTGTAGGAGTGTCCAAGAGTTCCTTCTCCGCGGTGCATCTCCCACGCTTCCGCATCGAATTCGAACTGATGCAGTGGTTCCGGCTCCTCGTCAACTGACAGGTCGTAATTATCGTACAGGGAAATCACAACTCTTCCGCGAACCCGCGCACCGGTGCGGCTGGTGGTTCCGAAGAACAGGATCTGGCCGGCAAAGCCACGACTGTTTCCGCCCTCCATATTCTTGCCGTCAGACGGTTCCCAGATCGTCACGATTTTCGCAAGATTGCGTTCGTAGCGAGGCCGCCCGATCAGCTGACCGGGGTCCTGCAGCAGCATGGACGGATTGCGAATCAGGGTGGTCCCGGTCTGACACCCACTGGCCAGAACCAACGGGAGCAGTGACAGCACAAGCCGAACGATCCGGAATCGTAAACTGCCGTTGGAGTGATACAAGAATGACACGCTGCTATCTCCTGAAAGCTCACCGACGACGGGTTGCGGTTGCCGCACGGGCGACATCCGGTTCCAGCAGTTCACGATTCGCCATATCCGGAGTCAGTCCCTGCGGCATTGGCTCGATGAAGCTCTGCGGCAGTTCTTCCACCGGACTGGCTTCGGCCGGTTCAGGCACACTAAACAGCGGACCGTGCAGTTCTTCAGCATCGGACTCAATAAAGTGCATTCGCTCCGATTCCACCTGCTTGATCAACTCCGAATCCAGATCACTCAGTACGATTCGAGGCGTCAGGAAGATCAGCAGTTCTGTTCTGTTGGACGCGCTGCTGTCATAGCGGAAGGCCTGACCGATGATTGGCAGGTCGCCCAGCCATGGCACTTTCGCTTCGTTACTGGCATCACTGCGAGTGATCATGCCCCCGATTACGATCGTCTGCCCATTCGGCACGTTAACCGTTGTCTGAGCCTGTGACTGATCAATGATCGGTGATTCAATGGTCGATCCGTCAGGATTCACGAAGATCGGCACACCGGTAGCCGCCAGGCTGCTCTTATCCGCAAAGACATTCATTGCGATGATGCCGTCGGGAGTAATTCGCGGCGTCACTCGCAGTGTGATCCCCACGGTCTCATCTTCAACCTGCGGGCTGGCACCACCCAGTCCGGTCGCGTTGGCACCATTGACTCGGGGCACCTGCTGGCCCACAGTGACATATGCCTCATTATTATGAGTCGTGCGGACCTGCGGACGACTGAGAATCTGCACCGTACGACGAGCGGCAAGCGCTCGCAGCAGGACACTGACGGCATCCGACTGGGCAGAGAACACAAAACCACCAAAGCCAAGGTCTGTATTAGAACGTCCCAGTGAGAAGTTGCTTAAGCCCTGGGTTGCCAGAGATGCGGGATTTGTTCCCTCCGTCAGATAATTACTACCCAGCGGAATCGCGGTGTTGTTGAAATTCAATCCCGGGCCTGCACTGATGGATGTCAGATCGCCAGCAGTATTCGTGGACAGACTGCGATTCAGCAGCAGTGGATCCTGGAAACCAAGTTCGATGCCGAACTCATCGGTGGCATCAAGTGATACTTCCACCAGCAGTGCCTGAATCACAACCTCCGGCGGTTGCGCATCCAGCTGATCGATGATCTGGATGATCTGGCTGAAGTACTGTGGCGAAGCACTGACGATCAGCGAGTTGCTGTTCGTATCCGGGCTGACCAGAACTTCCTGGCGAATCCGCTGGATGTTGCTGATCAGATCTTCGGAACTGTCCTGCAGTGACTGCTGCTGATCAAGAAAGTCCAACAGGGTCTCTGAGACCAGTTCGGCCGGGGCATTCCGCAGGGGAATGACGGAGGTTGTTCGCTGTCGAGTGTCGTCTGAATCCAGCCGCAGCAGGACCGCTTCCACAACACTCAGTGATTCCGCACTGCCGACCGCCAGAACCGTATTGGTGCGGATATCGGCCGAGAATCGCAGCGGGATCAGGCTGCTGGAGGAGCCTTCTGTTCCGGCCAGCTGAACACCCAGCTGATCCTGCTGATTCGTGTCCTCAAACAGTGTGGTCAGAAGATCCACCGACTGCTGAGCATCCGCATTCTGCAGCGTGAATACTTTGATTTCTGAAACAGCATCCGGTGTCTGATCAAGTTCGCGGACCAGAGCTTCCAACAGACCAATACTGGCCTCCGGAGCGGCCACGATCAGGCTGTTGGAACGGGCATCGAAACTGACTCGCACGTCGGCCAGAATTCCGGACCGAATCAGCTCCGTAACACCACCGGCCGAAGTCAAAAATTCGACCGCGACCGATTTATTGTCACGAAGTTCCTGAGCGCCCTGCTGGTTTCCAAAACCACCGAAACCAGCCTGACCACCTGTCGTCTGCTGAGGCGGGCTGATCACCGCCTGAATCGCCTGGTTGATCGTGTTGCTGAGCTCTTCAGCAACAGCGTTCTTCAGACGGATCACTCGCATCATGGATGTTGCCGCCGGTGTATCCTGATCAATGCGACTGATCAGCTTGCGAACTTCTTCCAGTTCATTTGGGCGGGCCTGCACCACGACCGAATTTGTACGCACGTCAGCAAATGTTCGCAGCGACGTACCGAGTCCCGGGCGTTCCTCGTAGAAAGTTGTCAGCGATGCCACGACTTGAGAGGCAATTGCGCTCTTCAGCGGAAAGACTTCAAACTCAAGATCCGGCGATGTTGGTGCGTCAAGGCTGGCCGCCAAATCCAAAATGGACTCGCGTTCCACTTCAGAAGAGATGATCAACAGTGCGTTTGGCTGTACCACGGGAAGAAACGATGCGGTCTTGCGATTGGAGCCGGAAGCCTGTTCCCGCAGAGTCGCCAACTGTGTATAGACTTCCTCCAGCAGCGTTGCCAATGCCTCTGAATCAACGTTTTCGAGTGTCAGGATGTGAATCGATGGCAATGATCCAACGCTGACACTCTCCAGCTCCTGAATAATTCCCTCGACGCGATCGACATCGGCTGCGTTCCCCTTCAGAATCAACAGTTGCAAATCCTGCATGGCCTGCACGGTCACTTCTCCGCGCAGATTAATTGCGGGACTGCCGTCTTCGTCTCCTTCTTCCGCGGCCGGCTCAACAGACTCGTCGTAGCGGGCTGCCGGACGAGTCTCATCCGCCATGGCTACCAGTTGACCAAGTCGATTGGAGAGCTGATCAACAGACTCCACAGGCAGGCTGTTATTGGGTACCAGACGAACATCCGAATCCGAAGCAAAATCTGCAGGACGATCGAGGTCAGAAACCAGCCGACGCAATGTCCTCATCCGCCGCGCCGGGGCTTCAAATGTCAGCGCGTTGCGGCCCTGGTCGATTCCCACGCGGAACAGCACTGTTGCCTCATCTTCCGGAGTGGCTTCGGCACTGTTACTGAACACCGTGAAGCCAGGTAGTCCTTCGAGCCCCGGACGTTCCAGCTCTGCCCTGCCCTTGAAGACAACGAACAGAGTGCGTGCGACATCAGCAGCGGCGGCTTCGCTGAGCCGAACCGTTTCCAGGGTCTGTACTTCATCAGCCGGACTCGATGCCTGCTCGTCACCGAGGTCACGAGCGGCCGAAACACGGCGTATTGTGGAACCACGCTTCTGCTCGTCGAAGAAAGCATTCTCAGCGCTACGAGCGTAATTATCGACGACATCGCCGGCACGACGCATCTTTGTGGAAGACTGCTCTTCCTGCGGAAACAGCTGACCCGTTGATTGACGAGTTGAGTTGTTGAGCGGGACGCGAGTTCCATCCCGCCGCAACTCGGCACCGCGATCGCTCATGATCGCAGACGATGATGGTCCAGAAGGTTGTGCGGGCTCAGGTCGAAGTCGCGGCCGCGAGTACTGCGTGCGGGCCTGGTCAAGGTCCAGAACCACGAGGAACTTGTTCTGAACCAGCAGCCGATAACCCTGGTCTTCCAGTTCACTGTTAAGAATGCGAACCGCATTTGTGATGTCGTAGCTGTTGCGGTCTCGCCTCGCAAATCGACCCGAGGGGACACGGTCCATCACCAAAGTCAGTTTGTGACTTTCCGCAAGGTCACCCAGTACACGATCCCACGTGGCATCGAAGTAGTTGAGACGAACTCCAGTCTTCGACGGAGTTTCAGGTTCAGCAGAGGCGCGAAATGCCTCCCTGAAAGAGCCGCGACCGTCTTCAGCCGCTCCGAGGTCGACTGGCTGCTGAAAAAGAAAGCATGCCGTAGTAGCGGATCCCAAAAGACCCGCTGCGATCAATCCTTGACGCTTCACCGTCGATCCCCCCAAATCCGCAGGCTTATCCCCTGCACCCCTTCAACCGCCGATAAGTCGTGGTTTCAGCCGCCCTTATTGCCAAACTGGTCAGCAACAGGTCCTAACAGAGAACACACGATCTGCGCGGAGCTGCAAACTTTTCAATGTATCGGACTTTGCGGGCTGTAAGGATCAGTTTGGTTCTAGCGAAACCCCTGTTTTTCTTATCACGATGAACGTGTCGGCCTTCTTCGGGCACATGACACCACAGCGAAACCGGCGGAAAACACAAGAATCTGGCCCTGTTGCGGGCGGAAAAACACCCACCTCACACGGTGCCACCCACCGTGGAATTTCAACATGGTGCCTGGCACCCAATTCGGCCAACGAGCCGAATATGCAGTTTCTTAGGGTCGGGCGGATCGCCCGACACCGGGGGCAGGCGAATCGCCTGCCGGGGCCACCCACCCGACACGGGGCCACCCACCTGCGTCGGTCCGGCTGAGAACTGGTTGGCGCCTTCGGCGATTGGCGGAGAATGCCCGCATGGTTCGTTCACTGCGCGGATGTTGGAATGCCTGACCGGACGGCTCCCGCTGTTCGGTTTCTATTGCGGGTAAACGATGTGTCGAAACTGCTCGTTGCCATGCACTTACGTCCGGAACGCAATTTGGTT
>JAFMMM010000268.1 GCA_017859815.1 Planctomycetota bacterium
AGTCACGTGGTCGTCGTCGGGCGCACAGCGATCGGCAAGCATAATGCAATCTGGCCGAACTGCGTGATTGGCGGAGATCCGCAGGATGTCAGCTGGGATATGTCGGATACGTCCGTTGAGATCGGAGATCGCAATGTCTTCCGAGAGGGCGTCACGGTTAATCGCGGGGCGAAAAAAGAAGATGGTGTGACGCGGATTGGAAGCCGCAATCTGTTCATGGCGAACAGTCACGTCGCCCATAACTGTCGTATTTATGACAATGTGATTCTTGTGAATGGCGTGCTGCTGGGTGGCCACGTGCACGTTCATGATAATGCAATTGTCAGTGGGAACTCAGTGGTTCATCACTTTTCGTCGCTGGGGCGGTTGAGCTTCGTCAGTGGAGGGTGCCGTGTTCCTCACGATATTCCTCCGTTCATGCTGGCGGCGGGCAGCGACAAGCCTCGGATTCGCACAATCAACAGGGTTGGGATGGAGCGAGCCGGGATCAGCAACGAGACCATTGGTGTGATCAAAGAGGCATTCCGTCTGCTGTATCGCCGTAATCGCAGCATCAATGACGTTCGTCTTCACTTTGGCAGAGTATTTGAGGGAGAGTTACCGGCCGAGCTGGAGGAACTGCTCACCTTTGTCGAACGCCAGTGTGAAGGTAAAATGGGACGAGCTCGGGAAGCGGTTCGCAGACCGGTGCACATGGACGGGGATGAGAAAAAGGAACGCAGGGCGGCATGAATCGAACACGGATTGCGGTAGTCGGCGTTGGATCTCTGGGCCAGCATCACGCTCGGATTCTTGCCGCGATGGATGATGTGGAGTTGGTGGGTGTCGTCGAGCCGCGGGAGGATCGCGGTCGCGAGATTGCCTCAAAGTTCTCCACCAACTGGTACTCTTCACCGGCGGCTGTCGTGGATCAGGTTGAGGGTGTCGTTGTTGCTGTTCCAACGGTACTGCATGCCGAAGCGGCGTCTTGTTTTTTGCAGGCTGGTCGCGCCGTGATGATGGAGAAACCGGTTGCCGCTGATCTGGCCACAGCCAAACGGCTGCAGCAGATGGCCGAAGCAGGCGGTGCTTTGTTGCAGGTGGGACACGTCGAACGCTTTAATCCTGCCTTCGAACTGTTGCAGGAAAAAGTTCAGTCGCCCCTGTATATTCGCTGCCAGCGAGTCAGTCCTTATACATTCCGATCAACGGACATCGGTGTCGTTCATGACCTGATGATTCACGACATTGAGTTGGTGCAGGCTCTGGTGAATTCCCCCGTCGCTGCAGTTGATTCGTTTGGTGCTGTGACCATGGGGCCGCATGAGGACTTTGCCGTGGCACGACTGCGGTTTGAATCGGGAGCCATTGCGGATCTGACCGCTGGTCGTATGTGTCCTCAGGCAGAACGGACAATTCAGGTCTGGAGTGAGGGCGGTTTTGTGTCGGCAGACCTGCAGACACGGAAACTGACTTCCTGGCAGCCCTGCCCTGCAGTTGCTGCTCGGCCGGGGATGCTGCATGACGTGGTTGCGGCAACGGCTGCCCCGCTGACGCTGAAAGACGAGGTCTTCAGCAAGTGGTTGCAGCAGGAGGAGACCCAGGCGTCTGATGCGGATGCCCTGACTGCCGAGTTGCACGATTTTGTGGCTGCAGTGCGCGGAGAGACTCGTCCTCGTGTCAGTGGAATCGAAGGCGTTGCTGCGATGGCCGTTGCGGAGCGGGTTCTGGAGGGCATGAGTGGCTGGTCGTGGCAAAGCGGAAGCCCGTTTGAGCAGGTCCGTCGAGCGGCCTGACGAGCCTGGTTTCCTGAATCCGGCCCGTTCACGTGCGGAATTCCCGGAATCTGCGATAATCCGGGCCAGGGCTGTTCTTGTGGTGAGCAGGCCGCAGGCAGATTGCAGCGGGGCGTACGCAACATGGCCAGTGAGTCACAGGTTCCGATGGATGCCCTGCAACTCATGCAGAGCGGCAATCTTGAGCTGATTGCGAGACAGTTGGTGGAGGGCGTCATGATGGGACGCCATCGCAGCCCATTTAAAGGCGCCAGCGTGGAATTTGTGGAGCATCGCGAATATCACCGGGGCGACGAACTGCGACACATTGACTGGCGAGCGTTTGGCAAGACCGGGCGGTATTACGTCAAGGAATTCGAGGATGAAACGAGCCTGACTGCGCGGCTGATCGTCGATGCAAGCGGCAGTATGGCCTACCGCGGCAACAGCGTCAGCAAGTACGAATATGCCACTATTTTCGCTGCTGCGATGACATGGCTGCTGTTGTTGCAACGGGATTCCGTTGGCATCAGTCTGGTGGACACCGCCGTCCGTGGTGAGATTCAACCAACCAGCAATCGGCAGGCATTTGCTCAATTCACACAACTGTTGCAGAAGGCGACGCCCGGCGGCGAAACATCGCTCAGTTCTGTCGTGGAGCAACTGTTGCCTCGCCTTGGCAGGCGCGGGCTGGTGGTTTTGATCAGTGACTGCTTTGACGATGTGGAGCAGTTCATCAGCGTTCTGGAGCGCCTGCGGCATGCGCGTCACGAAGTCGTTTTGTTGCGGATTGTGGCTGACGAGGAAGAGACATTCCCATTCGAACGCCCGACGCAGTTTTTGAGTCTCGAACGCACAGGGTTTCGTCAACGCACAGACCCGCTGAGGTTGCGGAACGAATATCTGCGGCAGTATCGTGAGTTCGCAGAACTGCTGGAGCGGGAGTGTGGTCGACTGGGAGTGGAGTATTTGCGATTGTCGACCAGTACACCGCCTCAGGCTGCGCTGGGCCGCTGGCTGACAGAACGAATGGACTCATCTGGCGGGCGACGTCCACAAACCCGCAGAGCGGGCACTGTTCCGTAGGCACTGCATCCCTGAGCTGTTCGCGGTCCGGCTGGATTCGGGATGACTCAGATCCTGCAGTGTTCGGGGGGGCATCCTGCCATGTGTTGCTGGCGGACATTCAGAGGCAGCTTCGTTAGACTGCCGGGGTGGTCCGGCAGAGGCAGCAACGGCTGAGCTGATTCCAGAGGCATGCTGATCGCTAATATGCAGATGGCTTGCAGCACAGAGGAGCTTCGGGACACCGAATTGAAGTGGAGTGACCCTCGGGGCAATTTGAGAGATCAGCTGTTGCGCACGATCAGTAATTCAGGTAAAGCAGAGGGAAAAGACTATGAGATTGGGACTATCGAGAATTGCCCTTGTTGTGCGCGGGCTGTTGTTTTGCGGACTGTTGTTCGGGAGTGTCGTGAGGGCTGCTGAACGCCCGAATATTTTGTGGATCAGCTGCGAGGACATCAGTGCACATCTGGGGTGTTACGGCGATGCTCATGCGACCACCCCCAATCTTGACCGGCTGGCGTCAGAGGGGACATTGTACACTCGTGCATTTACCTGCCACGGCGTCTGTGCTCCCTGTCGCACGGGGATTATTACGGGGATGTATCCGATTTCGCTGGGCGCGAACCATATGCGTTCAAAAGTCCCACTTCCGCCCGAAATACGGCTGTTCCCCGCATTGCTGCGGCAGGCGGGTTATTACTGCACGAACAACAGCAAGACAGACTATAATCTGATCTGGGATCAGCAGGAGGTTTGGGACGAATCGTCACGCAAGGCTCATTATCGCAACCGTGGCAACGACCAGCCATTCTTCGCCGTATTCAACCTCACGATGACTCATGAAAGCAAGATTTGGCCGTCTGGATGGGAGGGTGTGGTCAAGGATCTTCCTGAGTCCGAACGGCATTCCGCGGACGGCATCGAGGTACCGCCGATTTATCCGAACACCAGGACAGTGAGGGAAGACTTTGCCCGCCTCGCAGATCTGATCACGGTAATGGATCGTCGCGTCGGGCAGTTGCTCAGGGAGCTGCAGCAATCCGGCCTCGCGGAGGACACGATCGTAATCTTCTGGTCAGACCATGGGGATGGTCTACCGCGTGCCAAACGGTGGACTTATGACAGTGGTACACTGGTACCGATGATCAGCCGCGTCCCCGCGAAGTATCGTGATCTGGCAGGGGATCGCCCGCCCGGCAGTCGTGATGAACGGATGATTAATCTGATTGACCTTGGCCCGACTGTCCTGCATCTGGCGGGGGTTCCGGTTCCGGAAAATATGCACGGACGGCCATTTCTTGGGCCGGATCAGCATGACGGTCACCTGATCTACGGGGCTCGTGATCGTCTGGACGAACGTCATGATCTGGTGCGAATGGTGCGGAACGAGCGATACCGTTATGTCAGGAACCTGATGCCGTGGTACCCTGCTCTGCAGCACATTAATTATTCCGAACGCAACGAAACACGGAAGGAGATGCGTCGACTGTATGCGGAAGGAGCGTTGCCTGCCGGGTCAGCTCAATGGCTAAAGCGTCGTCGTCCGGAAGAGCTCTATGATCTCTCAACGGACCCGTGGGAGACGAAAAACCTGATTGATGATCCCGCATTGCAGGACGTGGTGACAGAATTACGCTCAGCCTGTGATGAGTGGCAACTGGGAATTGCTGACGCCCAGCTGCTTCCGGAACCGATGCTTGATCGGGAGGGGAAACTGCACGGTACCCGATCCGAGATTTTTGCCGGTTCCGAGGGGCGTGAGCGACTGCGGCGGGTCTTGCGGGCGGCCATCTCAAGTGCGGCAGCGAATGGAGCAACGTTGCCGCTGTTGGGGGCGGATGAGCCGGACGCTGCTGTGCGGTGGTGGAATGCTGAAGCAATTTCTCGCGCCGTGACCGGTCCTGAACGCCTTGCCGATCTTCGGGCAATGTTGCGAGACGAAGACGTGATGGTACGGATCAGTGGCATCAGCGGTCTGAGTCGAGCCGGGGAGCATGCGGCGGCAGCCGAGGGTTTTCTGCGGGAACTGGAACAGGCAAAAGGAGATGATATTTTGCGGCACTGGATCATTCGGGAGCTGGACGAAGCAGCAGTGGAAGTGTTGCAGATTTGCCTGCCAAAGATTGACGGTGACGGAGCTACCGAATACTTCAAACGGCTCCGTGAGCATGCCAGCAGTCGCCTCGCCGCACGTTGACCGTGTATTTGCGGGAGACGTTGCTGTGCGGTTGTGAAAGACGCAGTTCCGCCGCCGATTTCAGGACTGGGGCGATCCCGATCTGAACTGCATTTTGCGAGAAACCTGTTCCCGCCAGCAGGAGCCTCGGTCTGCTGGTTGCGTATGCACAGGAGGCTCCTATACTTTGACGGTCTGGATTCCCGTTTCGGGAAAAAGAGGACGAAGCAACACCGGATGATTCTCTGTCGGGTGTTCGCCTGTCAAGGTGCTGCGTTGAAGTCATCGGTTCGGGATCGTGATTCGGCGCCGGATGTCGGTCGGGTTTTGGGTAGCGCGGTTCCAGAAATTGCTGCTGAGATCGTGGCTGTGTCGGCTCCGATGGGTTTGCCAACCCCGACGGATCTGTCGACACACGCCCGAGGCCCCTGTTGGGGTTCCGCGTGGTTGGTCCGGCGTGGTTGGTCCGGTGTGGTTGGCACGAAGTCGGCGAACGCCTCTTACCCGAAGCGGATCGTCGGTGTTTTGGTTTTGAAGAGTTCTGCCTGTTGACGGTTCACTCGGAGACGGTTGCTGATGTTGATGTGGTTTCGCAATGTCTGGATGTCGGTCGCGACAGTTCTGCAGGGCATGTTTGTCACTCTTCGCACGATGCTGAGTACCTATCGGCGGAAAGCTTACACTGAGATTTACGAATACCCGGAGGTTCCGGTGAAAGTGAAGGCTCGGTACCGCGGCTTCCATCGTTTCGACCTCACGACCTGCATTGGCTGCGAAAAGTGTGCAGTGGCCTGTCCTGTGGACTGCATTTACATCGACAAAGAGAAGAGCCCGGTCGGTAAGGGCTTTCGCCTGAATGGTTTCACAATCGACTACACGAAATGCATGTTTTGTGCGTTGTGCGTGGATCCCTGTCCGGTGGACTGTATTTTCATGGGTTCAAACTACGACCTGAGTGGCTACAGTCGCGATGGATGTATTGTGGATTACGCGAAGCTTCCACTGCAGATCGCGTGGGGTAAGGCGACACTGAACCCGGCCGTAGTGTCAGAGTCGAAGGTTCTGGATCAGCCGGTTTGGGTGAAGGGAGAGCCCAGTCCATTCGAGTTCGCAGAGGCCTGACGCCCTGCCAGGATGGTTCGGCGTCTTCGTCTGACCGGGATAGTTTGTCCTGTCGATACCTGAGAATTCCGAAACAGAGGGAGAGCGTAATGTCTGAACAGCAGGAAGTGAATATTCTGTCTGTCGAGGATGTGAATCAACGACTGCCTCTGGTCAGAAGCATCATTCGCGATGTGATGGAACTGCATCAGGATTTGCAAAGACGCCAGCAGCGGCTGCAGGAGTTGCGACGTCGCTACCCTGCTCAAAGCGTTCCGGAAGACGATTCTGTTTACGAACAGGAAGTTCGCCAGATGGAATCCGAACTCGTCTCTGATCACGATCGCATGGGAGAGTTCCAGCGGGAACTGCAGGAAATTGGTGGTCGTCTGTCGAATGCCGAGCAGGGAACTGTGGACTTCCGCGGGGAAATCTCGGGGGAGCCAGTCTGGTACTGTTGGAATGTCGGTGAGAGCACAGTGCAGTATTGGCATCGTGATGAGTGTGGTGGCGAGAATCGACGTCATTTGGAGACAGAAACCACCGCCGCCCAGGCATCAGAGTTTGGACAAAGTTGTTGATTCAGCAAAGGGCCTGTTGGTTTGCAACAGGCCGCACATTGATTTCGCCGAGATCGATTTGAGTTCGAGAGTTGAGTTGGACGGGAAGAGGGAGTTGATCTGCGATGACAGATCTGATTGGACACATGCTGATCTTTGGCGGGCTGGCAACCGCTTTCCTGATGGGGCCTTTGCTGATGGGGCGGTTGCTCCGTCCGAAACTGCCGACTCCGGAAAAGGACGCGATCTACGAATGTGGTGAACCTGCAATCGGGTCCAGTTACATTCAGTTCGATCTGCGGTTTTACGTGATCGCTCTGCTGTTCATCGTTTTCGATGTGGAAGTTGCATTCTTCTTCCCGTGGGCCAGTGTCTACGGAAGTGTGATGCATCTGGCTGACACTCGACTGGACGATGCAGCCCGCGAGACGCTGAGTGGTCGTCTTCTCAGCCAGGATTCGGGGTTGGTCTCCCAGAGCGCTGTGATCAGCCCTGAGACTGCGCTGCAAATGGGTTGGATTGGTCTGGCGGACATTTTGGTGTTCTTCTGTGTTTTGCTTGTCGGTTTTGCCTACGTCTGGAAACGCGGTGATCTGGACTGGATTCGTGCTTTGGCGAGTACCAGTCGCCAGGCTGCAGACCAGACCGTTGGTCGGGCAGGCAGTGCAGCCTGACATCGGTTTGCAATCACGAAAACGTACAGCTGAGATTGCTACTGTTTGCTGGTCAGCTTCGGTTGGTCACTTTGGGTTGTTATTTGAGGGTCCTGCTGACCTTTGTTGTCGGGTGA
>JAFMMM010000269.1 GCA_017859815.1 Planctomycetota bacterium
GCGACGACCTCGGAGACAATGAAACGCTTTGCCGGGATGCTGCTTGCACACCTCGTTCCCTTGTACGGTGCTTTATTCGGAGGCTGGGACGTTGCCACAATTCTTGCGTTGTACTGGCTTGAGAATGTTGTGACAGGGATCTTCAGCGGATTACGAATTCGGCTGGCGCAGGCGAGGTCTGCAGACGAGCGTGGCCTGGAAGTATTTTTCGGGATGCACTATGGGCTCTTCACCGTTGTGCATGGTGTCTTTCTGGTGGTTCTGGCAGCGGAGTTTTCCGGTGATCGAGAGTTTTCTTACAGCGGCTGGTTAGTCCAGCACTGGCTGGAGCTGCTGGCAGCCGTCGTAATGATTATTTTTGATCAGGCTCGTGACCATTGGGGGACTTATGTTGCCGAGCAGCAGTACCTGAGAACAACGAAAGGGCAACATTTTTTCAGGCCTTACCCGCGAATTTTCGTGTTGCATTTGACGGTCATCGGCGGAGGATTTCTGGCCAGTCAATCAGGGTTGCCGGCCGGCACAATCGTGCTGCTGATGGTGTTGCTTCATTTGGGCATTGAGTCGCTGATCCTGGTCTGCCAGTTGCCTCCGGCGGGCATCGGCGGCTGGATACGAGCCGGTCTTGCAGGTGGTGGGCTGGGTATGTTTCTGTCGTTGTTTCCGCTCATGACAGGAACAGCGGCACTCTTTGGAATCAGTAACCTCGCTGCCGGTGTGGTCGATTTATTGAGTCCTTCCATGTCTTTGCAGAAGACGTTGAATGGTTTGTTTGTGGTTCCACCGATGGTTTGCGTTGCATTGCTGATGGCTGTCGTTTCCGGGATTGCCGGTCTGACTGCTGGAATCCTGGAACACGCTGGGAGGCTTAACCTGAAGACTCTAAGACCGGCAGTGCCCATTTCTCTTTGGATTGGAACGCTGTTGAGTGCCATCATGATTGTTGCGTTCCTTCCTGAAGCATTCTGGGCGTGGGTCGATCGAGTTTCTGGTTGAGTACAGTGGGTGGGTGAATCGGAACGATGTTGGCCATCGGGGACGTGTCCGTCGACGGGGATGGCGTTGTGTTCGCAGCCGCAGGAAATGCAGTGAGCTGGCAGATTTCGGGGACAGCCGTCAGAACTTTGCTGCGGACACAGTGTCAGCAGGAACGCTGACAGAGAGAAAGGAGACATCAACGATGCCGGAAGACATCGATGACAAGTCGGACGAGGAGTTGCAGCGGCGAATCGAAGCGATTGCGGCTGCCGGTGCTTCAGGAACCGGACTGCTGGGGGCTTTGTTCGGCGGGCTGGCCGGAACGCAGCAGCAGTCACAGGAGAGTTTGCTGAACTCCGTCCTGCGGGCTTTGCTTGTTGTGGTCCCCACATATGTGCTGGCGGCGCTGGGCATGCGCTGGCAGGCCGGGCAACCGGGAGGGATACCGATTGACGGGCCTGATGTTCCTGCGGTGGTTGCTGTCTTTGTGGTTCTCATTTTCACATTGAGTCATGGTGTTATTCCTGTGTTCTTCTACGCCATATTTCGTGGTGCAGTGGTGGCTGTCAGATCTGCGACTGGTTCGCGGTGGAATCCCATCTCACTGTTTATCAGCGGGTTTATTGGGCTGCATATGGTTTTATGGTACGGTTTCCCGCTGGCAGGGCTCGGGTTCGTCAACGGTTGGTATACTCCAGCCTGGGCCGCCTTTGGCGTCATCACAGCAAAACGTGGTGAACGGCAGTGGGCATGGCTGGAACACGGCTCAACGGCAATGTCGCTGATGTTGTTTCAGTTTGTCATGAGCGATGTCAGTTTATTTCCGTGGGGATTGCTGGTCGTTGTGATGCAGTCATTGCTGCTGACTTTTGCGGAGTGGAAGGGAAAGCCGTTGTGGGTAAGTCGAAATGCGGCATTGGACTGAATCGATCTTCCGGAATCGATTGTTGTTGCGATCATTCCCAGTCACGGCCACAGGGTGACAGCAACGGGTGTGTGAGGTTCCATGCCTGAATGAACCTCGTGCCGGGCAATGCGACAGCGGCACGCGGTACTCAGCAGGCGGAAGATGTTTCTCAACGAAGGAGATCAGGTCATGGGTAGCACGGGTGTGATATTGGCTGTCATTGGGGGATTTTTGGTTCTGCTGGTCATCGTGGTTTTGTACGCAGTCTCGATCTATAACGGGCTGGTGACGATGCGGAATCGATTCGGCAATGCCTACAGCCAGATCGACGTGCAGTTGAAACGTCGTTATGACCTGATTCCCAATCTCGTTGAAACAGTGAAGGGGGTAATGAGTCACGAACGCGAGACTCTCGAAGCGGTCATTCAGGCTCGAAATCAGGCTGTTGCAGCGGGGAAGACCGCTGCGGCCGACCCCTCTGACGCGGCGGCTGTTCAGGGGGCGGTCGCGGCAGATGCTGCGCTGTCCGGAACGTTGGGACGATTGTTTGCACTGACTGAGGCATATCCTGATCTGAAAGCCAGCCAGAACATGACATCGCTGCAGGAGGAATTGTCATCGACGGAGAACAGAATCGGGTTTGCCCGCCAGGCGTACAACGATTCTGTGATGCAGTACAACACGGCTCGCGAGGTCTTTCCTGCAGTCCTGTTTGCAGCCTCTTTCGGTTTTAAGGAGGGGGCGTACTGGCAGATTGAGGAGACTGCGGAACGGGAGAACGTGAAGGTTTCCTTCAACTGATGCCTGACAACGGAGAATGAACTGATGGACTTCTTCGCGCATCAAGACTCTGCTCGCGCGCGCAGCAAGTGGCTGGTTGCTTTGCTGTGTTTGAATGTGTTGGTTGTGGCGTTGGCAATTTACGCCGTGTTGATGATTGGCCGTTCGCGGATCGAAACCGGTGATGCGGTTGTTGCCTGGTGGGATCCCCGTCTGCTGGCGATGTGCATCGGTGGAACGTTTGCGGTCGTTTTTGCCGGCAGTGCCTACAAGATGAAATCTCTTCTGTCGGGCGGGGCGGTGGTTGCAGAGGGGCTTGGTGGTCGCGTGCTGCATCGGGATACCACCGAGCCGGATGACCGGCAGTTGCTGAATATCGTTGATGAAATGGCGATTGCTTCGGGTGTCCCGGTACCGCCGGTTTACGTGATGGAGGACGAACGGCGTATTAATGCCTTTGCCGCCGGGAACAGTCCGTCGGATGCCGTGATCGGAGTGACTCGAGGATGCATCGAAGCCTTGAATCGAGACCAGATGCAGGGCGTGATCGCTCACGAATTCAGTCACATTCTAAATGGCGACATGCGGTTGAACATCCGGCTGATCGGGATTCTGCATGGGGTCCTGGTCATCGGTCTGGCTGGCCGTTTGATTCTTCAGAGTCAGCGAGGCTCGCGGTATCGCCGACGTAACAAGGAGGGAGGGGGCATTCTGGCTCTTGGCCTGGTGTTGTTCGTTGTCGGATACACCGGCCTGCTGATTGGTCGTCTGTTGCGGGCGGCTGTTTCGCGACAGCGAGAGTTTCTGGCAGATGCGTCTGCTGTTCAGTTTACTCGAAATCCGGACGGGATTGCCGGTGCCCTGGAACAGATCGGTTCGGGGAAAGGTGGTTCCAGGATTTCGTCGAGCAATGCGGCTGAGGCTTCGCATTTGTTCTTTGGAGACGCGTTAAAATCATCATTTTTTGGGGCCTTTGCAACACATCCCCCAATCGACGAACGTGTGCGGCGAATTCGTAACCTGCCCGCCGATGAGACTCGTCGCAAGGGCACTGTTGCATTCGCCTCGTCAGGGGATTTCGGCGGGGAGCAATTGCACTCGGGGTTTGCTGCGTCTGCCGCACCGGTTGAAACGGGTGGAGCCGACTGGGATCACGAGGAGAGTTTTCAAGCGTCGGCAACGCTGGAGAGTGTCGGGAATTTCGGTGAGTCTGCTTTGGATCAGGCCCATCGGATTGAGGAGTCACTTCCCGCTCGAATTGACGAATTGACACGCACCGCATACGGGGCGCGTGCGGTGATTTACGGGTTGTTGCTGGATCGGGAAGCTGACGTTTGTGATCACCAGCTGGAAATACTCCAGCAGCAGGCCGATCCGGCGGTGGTGGCGGAAGTTCAGCAGATTGTCACACTCTGCCACGACCTTCCGGTTGGTTCACGCATTCCTGTGGTGGAGTTGTCAATGCCTTCGCTGCGGGAACTGTCACATTCACAGTTGGAGATATTCCTGAAGAATGTTGACGCGCTGATCAAAGCTGACAGTCACTTGCATTTGTTTGAGTATTTGTTGAGGCGCCTGGTCGTGCACTGTTTGCCGGACTCAGGACGCAAGCGGAACCGAGGTCGACAGCGTCAGCAGGATATCGAGGCGGCGTCTGCAGACCTGGTCGGCGCGTTGGCGGTGATTGGCAGTGCAACAAAGGGAGAGGCGACTGCCGCATGCGGCCATGCACTGCAACAGGCCGGATTAAGAAATTCGGGCGACGACGAAGTGACAGTATCTGATCTGAAGTACAGCAAAGTTGATCGCTCCCTGGCCTATCTGTCGCGCGCCAATCTGACGCAGCGAAGGAAGGTTTTGCAAGCCTGCATGATGTGTGTGGAACACGACGGCGTCACGACTGCGGAAGAGTTGCAGGTGTTGCGCGTGATCGCCGTTGTGCTTGACTGTCCGCTGCCGCTTGCCGGGATGGCTGTTTAGTTCGGCTTGCCGCTGCGAATTCCTGGCAGCTGTTCAGACATGGCTGAGGTTGTTGTGGAATTGCCTTGTGGTGCAGAGTGTTTCTGATATTCGCTGGCCGCAGGTTGCCACACCACGGCTCAGCACGAGTGTGTCGCGAACTGGACATGCTGTCGACACTTACCGGGTGGAACAGCGGGTGCCCCGGCAAAGACCGCAGGGCAAAGACTGCCCGGTAAAGACCGCAGGGAAGGAACGCACCGAAAACGCTCAGGGCTTTGAGTGTGCCTGAGCATTGCGTTGCCACGCGAGTCCTGGACGATCGACTCGGAAACTGACCAGTCGAGTGTGTTCCACTTCCGTCACGTAGACAGTGCGTCCATCCGGACCACCGAAGCACAGATTACTGGGGCGTTTTCCCAGGACATCGATTTCCTGCAGAATTTCGCCCCTGGGTGTCATCTTGACCACCGTCCCTTTGCCATAGCGTGTGATGTAGAGGTTGCCGTCGACGTCGCATCGCATGCCATCAAAACCATGGTCGGGGAATTTTCGGATCAATCGTTTGCCCGACAGGCTGCCATCCGGATTGACCTGAAATGCCCACACGTTCTGCTGCACGCTTTCATTGACGTACAGTGTTTTTCCGTCCGGGCTCAGATCAAGGCCATTGGTTGTGCCCATCTCGGTGGCGACTCGGGTGACTTTTCCGGCGGTATCAATACGCCACAGTTGTCCTGTATTCTTGTCCCACGCCGGATCACTGGCGAACAGTGTCCCGTCCATCGCCAGAGCAAGATCATTTGGTTGATTCATCTGCGGCTCATGAGCAAAGACGGTTGTGTTTCGCTGCCCGGATGCCACGACGAGAATGTTGTGATTGACGTAGTCCGCAATGAACATTCTGCCGTCGGGGGTGAAACGAATCCCGTTGCCCACACTATCGCCGGGAAGTTCAAGGAAAACGTCGGCAACGCCCTGCGGCGTAACGCGACCGATGGTTCCCTGACGAGCCAGATTCACAGCATAGATATTCCCCTCAGCATCACAGGCTGGGCCTTCGATTCCCGGCGTGAACTGCATCGGTTGAGTGAGCGGGGTGGCTACAAACAGGTCCTGAGCGAGCAGGCGATTTCCGGCAAGAACGCAGATAAGCGCGAGGGCGATTCTGTTCATTGGGCTGGCCTTTTGAGTCACAGGTTGCGGGTGGACGGTGATTTTGCCGGCGGCTGCGAGCCAGAAACTCGGCGAGTCTGCCGTGCAGGGGCCCCGTATTTTCTCAGCTTCCACACAGAAAGTCTGATCGGCGGTGGCGATTTGTTGTGCAAAAGGAGATTTTGTTTCGAGGTTTCCCAGGACCGAATTCGCACTTCAGTGAAGGGCGCGCGAATCTCGTTCTGCCAAACTGCCGCGACGGTTGCTGCAGAACGCCGGTGCGATGTTGCCGGGAAAGATGCCAAACTGCCGCGGTCTCCCCCAGTCGGCAGAGCGATGGCTCCTCGCTGCTCAGGCGGCTGATACTTCAGGAGCCGCAGTTCGTCGGCGTGGCGACTGAGACTTCACGAGGGAGGCGACTGCCGATTGCTGCCATGGAGCCCAACGACTTTGAAGCGATATCGCCGTGTCACGCTGAAAAAGCCAGAGCGAAACAAGCCCGCCCTGCTGGTCGGGCAGATCGGACGCGACCGCAACGGGCGACAGCCCAGAGCGACTGGATGGTCGATTTTTGCCGCTGTTTCACAGGTGCATCTCGTTGCTGGCTGGCGGTCTGTTGTGAGACTGAGCCGTGGATTCCAGCCGGAAAAAAACGACCTGAAGACATCGGCGGTCATCAGGTCGATCATGCGGTGCAGGCCACGGCTGTGTCACTGCTCGAGTCAGAGAGTCTTCTGGCTGCTCATTGGGATGAGGCGGACTGGGCTGCAGCAAAAGCAGCGTGATTGTCAAACAGATGCACACTGTCGCTGCCAACAATCACACCCATAAACACGCCCAGTTCGAGATCAAAGTTCACCAGGCTGTGCTGCAGGCTGCGGTGAAGTTGTCTTTGCAGCCGCAGGAACTCTGCGGTCCGTGTTGTCTGAAAGGACTCTTCACCAATGACAACGACGGCGGACAAGCCCTGCTCTGCACCGGATTCCTGCAGAGTCGCGGTGGCTGTGGCAATTCGTGCTGCTACCGCGTGGTGCAGAAGTTTCTGGGCGGCCTGAAACTGGTCAGAGTCTGTCGTGCTGACTTCAACCCCGTTGACCATAATCACACCGCTGAATTCATTCGAGGGACCGTAGCCCGGCTGCGGTCCGGGAAATGTGATTGCTACACCTGCTGCCAGTGGTTCATTTTGGTCCGTGCGCTCCAGCAGCGTCTGCACAGCTTCCGCGGCTGTTGCCGACTCTGCAGCTTCCAATTCTGCAACTTGTTCCGGCGTCACGCCCGGAGGCAGCGGCGCGGGTTCATCTGCGTGGGCAGGCCTGGAGTTTGCCTGGGTAAGCACACATAAAGCGGTTGCCAGTGTGACTGTGGCAAAGTGAGTGTTGGTCATTATTTTCCCTTCCGTGAAGAATTCTGCAGTCCCCGACGCCGGATCAATTGTTGCAGTCTCGTGCTGAGGGTCAAAGCTGATCTGGGATTTTCAGTGGCTTGAGGATACCAGCGCAAGACTGGGAATTTGCGGGAATCAGCTTGTCGATCAAGGCAGTGCCGGGGCTGAAGCCCCGTGTTGAGACCGCGAGGAACGCGATCAACACATCCCATTCTGAAGCTCCGCGGTTGTACGGGGGCAGCCGCAGAACGCTG
>JAFMMM010000270.1 GCA_017859815.1 Planctomycetota bacterium
CGGACAAGCAGATATCCCACATCGGTAATTTCTTCGGGTGCGAAGGTTCCATTGGAGAACAGCCGGGGCGGATCCGTGAGTGTGGCCAGTGCCGCGCGAGCACGATCCGGGATCCCTTTGGCGTAGTCTGATCCATTGTCGAGTCCGGACTCCAGCAATCCGAAACCGTGCTTCAGCCAGTCCGGCAGATTCCCGCCGCTGCGTCCAACATAAGCCTGGCTGATCAGCGACCGGAGCAGGGTTGGGGCATCAACAGAGTCGGCGGAGACCTGATCCCCGACATCGTGCATTGCGACATAAGCGGATTCAAACCCGGCATTGACCAGCGCATGTCCGGACATGGAACGCGGGGTTCTGCGGTTGCTGAGGACCGTGTTGAATTCCTGGTAGTCAAATCGTTCGTCTGCAACGAACAGGATCAGCCTGCCGCGGAAGGGTTTTTCCTGTCCCGGCAAAGGATATTTGCCGGTGAGTCCGCTGAGGTGTGATTCGGCCAGATCGGCAAGTTCCTGCATTCTGTCAGGAGACGCTGTTCCATGAAGGTGGAAGTTATCGGTTGTCAGGCTGTTCGGTTCGGTCCGCGGAGCGACGCGTTTCCAGATATCTTTCGCCTGCTGGATTCTTCGCTCTGCAAAGTCGCTGTCTGACATCGCTGCAAGTCGGGCAGCTTCCAGTTCCTCCGGAGTGGGGACGAGTGATCGAATGGGGGCTTTGGGATCGGTGCCATCAAATTTGGCGCCTTCGCGAACCCAGGTTTCAAGAGCTTTGGCCTGAGACAATTTCAGCTGTGCCTGCCCGGCCGGCATTTTCAGAGGGTCCTGACGCAGTACCAGATCGACGATGTAACTTTCGTCGGGTTTGCCGGGCACGATGGTGTTTCCCGTGGGACCACCGGAAAGCAACTGTTCGAATGTGGCAAACGCGTAACCGCCGCGAGGATTATTTCCGGAGTGACAGTTGATGCACAGGTTGGACATCCAGGGGGCGACATCTTTCGAGAAAGAAACTTTTTCTGAGCCGTCCGCCATCGTGACCTTCACGGGAGGTTTCTTTTCAACCAATGAGTCACCGATGGGAGCGGTCGGGTCTTCGCCGTCGAAGGGAGCGCCCTGATCGATCCAGCGGGCGATCACGAGGATTTCCTCATCCTTCAGTTTGGCTGCACCTTTGGGCATCCGACGGTCCTCGTCCGGCAGGATCAGTTTCAGGGCCATGGGGCTGCGATTTGCCGCGCCCGCGAAAACAGAGGGACCGTTGCTTCCACCTTTGGCGATGGCGGCATAGCTGTCGAGGCGGAATCCTCCTGAAGACCTTGCTTCGTTGTGACAGCGGAGGCAGTTGGACTTTAAGACCTCCGCAACCTCCGCTTCGAAACTGACAGGCAGTGAATACTGCGCTTTTTGCAGAGCCGTTTTGAACAACGTGTAAGACCGATCCCGCTCACCGTCAGGGATCTCCAGCTCTTTCAGGCGAGCCTCCGCACGTTCCACGATCTCGGTCGCCTTTTCCACTTCCTGTTTGCGAAGCAGGCTGGAGACCGTCTTCAGTTCTTTCTGAAGTTCGGTCAGTTCCTTGCGAACTTCCGGAGGGAGAGTTGCCTGAGACTGCCTGGCCAGCGGGATGGACAGCAGCACTGCGAGGATCACCAGAGTTCGTAATGATCGCAGCATATTGATCTTCCTGAGATTTCAAAGTTGAGAGCCGAGTGACGGGCTTTCAGACTGTCGGCAATCGTGATCCCCGTCCCCTAATTCTGTATTTCCACACTGCCGAATGTCAAACGTGGTATCGGGCATCTGTACTTCGATACTGGAAGTAAGGGCTTTCACATCGCGTCCTGATCCCCGACTCTGTTTGGAGATTCTCAAGCCAACGGCATCTGTGGAAATCGGAAACCGCGCTGGATCGCATTGCACCGACTGCACCGGGTGGCGGAAACGGCGGGAAAATCCCACAGCTTTCGCGGGTCTGAAACTGCTGTTTCACTTTGACGAGCCGGATCGGGGACCGTAGACTTGGGACTTGCCTGTGCGTATACCAACGCGCCTTCCCAGCCATATCTTCTCTGAAAACCCACCACAATGGCTGATTCCCTACCAAAAACTGATTCGCTGCGTCGGTTCTTCGGCAGGAGCATCATTGCTTGCCTGCTGCTCGTACGGTTCGTCACACCGAATGCGTCTGGCCAGGACCCGGTCATCAATCGCATCGACTGTGCGGGGTGGGTTCCGGGAACAACGGTTACGGCCACCGTTCGGGGCAGCAGTCTGCAGTCTGCTTTGGCTCTGTGGACACCGCTGGGAGTGTTGCGGCCGGTCGAGGGCAGCGACTTATCCAAAGATCAGCCGGTTTCATTCTCGGGTGCTCTGAGTGCTGATGCGGTCCCCGGCATCTATCCGGCCCGAATGGTAACCAGCCACGGCGTTTCGGAATCCTCATGGATTGTGGCCGAAGATCTTCCTGTCGTGGCACTAACCGCAGCCGCAGATGCCCGCGATCCGGGGCAGGAACTCACATTGCCCTGTGCTGTTTCGGGGCATCTGACAGCAGTGACATCGCGATTTTTTCGCGTGCAACTGGAGGCTGGGCAGACATTAAGCGGTGAGGTCTACGCGCGCCGTCTCGGTTCCAGCCTGGACCCGGTGCTGCGATTGCTCGGCCCGGATGGAGGAGAAGTTCTCTACAGTGATGATCAGCCTGGCGCAGAAGGTGATTCCGGATTTTTGTGGATCGCAAAGCAGACCGGCAGTCATTTGCTGGAACTGCGCGACGTCCGGTATTCGGGCGGGGAGCGGCATCATTTTCATCTGCGGCTGGCGCATGCGGCTCTGGAGATCAATGCAGTTCATCCTGTGATTGGCACTGGTCAGTCGGCCGCAGTTGTCCTGCAGAACGGCGCTGCTGCGGGGGACGCCGTCGTTGCAGCCTCAGCCGGCCACGAACTGGTGCCGGTTTCATCGCCGATTCCGGACGCTCAGGGGAGTCGCATCACAGCGGTTGTTGTCGTTGACGGAATTGTCGCTGCCGAGCAGGAACCGAATCAGACCGCGGAAACCGCAACGCCGATTTCTGCAGATGCGGTGGCTCTTGCCGGAGGATTTTCGGAAGCTGGCGACGAAGACTGGTTTCGACTGAGTGCGGCGGGTGCGGGAAAGCTGCTGCTGACTGCGCGAACTCGCGACGCAGGCAGTCCGGTGGACCTGGTCGTGACGCTGTTTGATGCGGCCGGAAAACAGCTGGCGGAATCTGATGATACCGGGCCGCGGGATGCGGAGATTGAGTTTGCCGTGCCTGCTGCCGGCGACTACCTGGTTCGCGTGCGTGAGCTTGCGGGTCGAGGGGGTGCTGCGTGGACCTACGCGGTCGACCTGACACTCGATCGAGGAACCGTTGTTGTGACGACGCCGGCGGACCGTCTGAACATTCCGCGTGGCGGAAGCAGTTCCGGAGTTCTGACGGTCCGTCGAGTGGGTTATGGCGGACCGCTGAAGCTGGAAGCAGTGCAACTGCCCGCCGGCTTAACCATGCAGCCCATCGTGGTGGGCAGTCGTCAAAGTACGGTGCCGCTTACTCTCACCGCTGCTGGTTCCGGTGACGTGACCGATGCAGACTGGGGAACATTCCGCGTTCGGATTTCTGCTCCTGACAATGACGCCGTGCAACAGACCCTGCAACTGGTGCCTCCGCCACCTCCGAAGAATGCGGATGAACCATTTCGCAGTCGTCGCACGCGGGGTGACTTTTTTGCGGGGGCCGCTCCAGGACTGGAATTCTCTTTGCGTACCGAACCAACAGTCCTTAAGGTAGCCCAGGGTGAAACGGTCAGTATCAAGGTTCTGGCGACTCGTTCGGAGGGCTGGACTGTCCCGGTGGAGGTCAGCCTGGCTGCTCCTGCCGATCAGTTGAATCCTGGTGTGACCGTGACCGCTGGTTCCATGGCAGAAAATGAACTGGAAGTAAAGATTGCGGCTGCGGCAGACGCGGGGCCTGGTCCCTGCGTGGTGTTCCTGCAGGGCAAGTCGAAGAAAGACAAGACAGAACGAACCCTTCCTGTCCCGCCAATTCAGATCGAGGTGACAGAGAAGGCTGCAGCGGAGGCCGCTGCACAGGAGCAACCTGCACAACAATAGTGATCTCCGCCGGCAGCTGTGTCGGCGGGGGTGTCGTTGGGCTTCGGGGACGATCCCGAAGACAGAGTTCAAAGGAACGGATCACGATGAAGACTTCATCCATGCTGCGGCTCTTGTCGGCCGGGTTCATTGTTCTGGGTTCTGTCTACGCAGATCTGCCCGTGCGCGAGCTTACCGTTTTTCCTGCCAATGTGCAGCTGGACGGACCGCGAGGCATCCAGCAACTGCTGGTCACAGCGAATGCCGATGCGGCTGACATTCATGACGCGACAGTTCTGGCCGAGTATGCCACATCAGACGCGGCCGTTGCGGAAATCAGCGATGGCGTTATTCGTGCTCGAGGGAACGGGTCTGCCACGATTTCCATTCGCCTTGGAGAACAACAGATCAGCGTACCGGTGACAGTTTCCGGCTTCGATCAGGCTGCACCGGTTGTGTTCCATACGGAAGTCCTCGCAGCCCTGACAAAGTCCGGATGTAACATGGGGGCGTGTCATGGCAGTCCTTCCGGCAAGGGGGGCTTTCGGCTGTCGCTGCGGGGTTATGACCCGCCGCTGGACCTGGTGACCCTTCGTGGTGAATTCTTCAACCGGCGAGTAAACGTGCTGAAGCCGGACGAAAGTCTGCTGCTGCGGAAACCGCTGATGGAAGTGGCACATGGTGGCGGACGACGGCTGGACTACAACGATCCCAGTCACATGGTCCTGCGGCAGTGGATTGCCGAAGGTATGAAGGTGGAACCGGAAGGAACTCCCGAACTGCAGAGTATTAAGCTGTTTCCATCTCCGCGTGTCCTGCGGGACGGAGCGGATCGACAACAACTGGTCGTGCTGGGGACTTTCAGTGACGGTGCCGTGCGAGACGTCACGGCACTGACAGCATTTGATACCTCCGATGAGAGTATTGCGGCGATAACACCGTCGGGTGTCGTCACTCGTGAAGGGCGTGGCGAAGCGACGATTCTGGCGCGATATCTGGATCGCATGTCGACGACGCAGATCAGTTACCTGACCGAGCGGAAGGAATTTGAGTGGACCAATCCTGCAGAAGAAACACAGATTGACAAGCTGGTGTTTGCCAAACTGCGGCAGTTGCAGATTCAGCCGTCAGAATTATGCAGCGACACGGATTTCCTGCGTCGGGCAACGCTGGACCTGACCGGCCGGCTGCCCACGCCGGAGGAAGCTGCAGCCTTCGCAGCAGAACAGACCGATTCCGCTCAGAAGCGAGCACAACTTGTTGATCGTCTGCTGGATTCTGATGATCATGCGGTGTACTGGTCGATGAAATGGTCGGACCTGTTGCGTGTGAACAGCAAGCGGCTCAGCAGTACCGGTGTGCACAAGTTCCGACGCTGGCTGTTTGAGGTTGTTCGGGACGATATGCCTCTGGATCAGTTCGTACACAGACTGCTGACAGCGACCGGAAACACGCAGTTGAATCCTGCAGCGGCATACTGGAAGAGCAGTCGCGACGAGATCGATGCCGTGGAGACCACCGCTCAGCTGTTTCTGGGAGTGCGAATTCAATGTGCCAAGTGTCACAATCATCCCTTCGAGAAGTGGACACAGGACGATTACTACGGGATGGCTGCTGCATTTAAACGGGTTGGCCGCAAGCCGACCGGACTGCCTGAGGACGAGTTTATTTTTGTGCAATCTTCCGGTGAAGTCACTCAGCCACGAACCGGTCAAACCATGAAGGTCAGGTTACTGCTGGAGGGTGATGTCGATGTTGCCGCCGGCGATGACCGTCGAGTTATCTTTGCCGACTGGCTGGTCAAGCCGGAGAATCCGTTCTTTGCACGTTCGGTTGCCAATCGTATCTGGGGACATGTTGTTGGGCGTGGCATCGTTGATCCGGTTGATGACTTCCGGGATTCCAATCCTCCCTCGAATCCGGAACTGCTGAACTACCTTGCCGAGGAACTCACCGGCAGCGGATATTCCAGCCGCCATTTGCTGCGCACGATTATGGCCAGCCGTGTGTATCAGCTGAGTTCCCGCCGAAACCAGTTCAACAACGACGACGAGATTTATTTCAGCCATGCCACAACGCGGATGCTGACAGCCGAGCAGTTACTGGATGCGATCTGTTCGGTAACGGGACTTCCGGAGCAGTTTGCGGGGATGCCCGGCGGGACTCGCGCGGTCGCTCTGGTCGATCCGCCAGAGGGACATAAATTCCTGCAGGTGTTCGGTCAGCCCCAGCGAGAACTTCCGTGTGAGTGTGAGCGTTCGACAGACAGTAACCTTTCTCAGGCGCTGCAGCTGATCAACGGGCCCACGGTCCATGACAAGTTGCGATCAGACGCCGGGAACATTCACCGCTGGATTCAGGAAGGGCGCAGTGACGAGCAGATCATTGATTCCCTTTACCTGGCGGCTCTCAGTCGGCCGGTCTTACCCGGTGAGAAAGAGACAGCTCTCGCCCATATCAAAGCTGGCGAGGACCGTGTGCGATCTGTGGAAGACGTCGCCTGGGCAATTATTAACAGCAAGGAATTCCTGTTTCAGCACTAAGCATACCCCAATGCTGAAGAGGAAGCGGTCTTGAGTTTGGGCGTATCGGCAGCAGTTCGCTGGCGTCTGTTTTCATCGACCGCTCAGCTGGTTTTCAACAGGCGGAGTGGTTGCGGACCGTCGCGGAAGGTTGCGGAAGGTGTTTTGCGTTCCCACTCGTCTGCTCCACCGTGATGCCGTGGCTGTGATGCCGTGGCTGTGCTGCCGTGGCTGTGCTGCCGCGATTGTGATGCCATGATTGAAGCATAAACTGGGCGAAGCATGAACACCGTGAAAGGTTCCTCAGGGACTCTGCTTTCCCTCGCCTGCGCCATCTGGATGGCTTCCTGTCTTGTCGGTTTTCTACAGCAGCCGGTCACCGCTGATTTGAGTCGCCTGGATGTGATGGGAATGCTGCTGGATCAACTGCTGGGGATTGATCCAGGGGAAGCGAGCGGGGGTGGCCTTGCCGCCGGCCCGGAATTTTTGAGCCAGAGAATTGCCCCGGTTGCGCAGGCTGGCGCTCTGCTGGTTCTGGCCGCGAGTATGGGCATGTGCTTCGCCGGCCCGCTGCTGTCAGGTTGTGTGCTAAGGCCACTGGAATACCTGGTGATTGTGGCCGGAACCGGGCTGAGTTTGCTGTCGTCGTGGACACTTCTGCTGGGTGTGGTCGGCCAGATGAATCGCGCCGCGTTGTTTGCGCCGCTGGCGCTGACACTGCCGGTGGGAGGATTTCTGCTGCGTCGCTGGTGGCAGAGCAGACCACTGTCGATGGCGTGGGCAAGATA
>JAFMMM010000023.1 GCA_017859815.1 Planctomycetota bacterium
CGGGCTGTTGTCACCATCATGGCAGCGGATACACGTTCTCTCGCGGGCTTCGTCCATCGTCACTCGAACCTCGCTCGCAGCCGCCGTCACATTCCCCTGTTCAATGAGTTCGACATGCCTGCTGCCGGGTCCGTGGCAGTTCTCACACTGACTTCCCGCAAGCAGTTCCTGCAGCACCTGCTGATCAGAAGATTCTGCCAGATCAGCATGCATAAAGCCGGATCGATATCGAATACCGTTGAGCGGATCCCACCCCGTGACGTGACACGAAATGCACTCCGGATCGCGGTCTCGTAAAATCCCATGAAGTCGCTCGGAGCCGGGGCGACCGGAGGAGGGATCCAGGCTTTCCAGAGCATGCGCGTGCGCAGTTGACTCCCAGACTTTCAGAGCCTGAGTGTGGCACTCGCCACACTTCTGAACGCCAACAAATGACGCACCGGATGGATGACCTACTGTCAGCTTATCTCCAGTCAATCCTTCATCTCGCAGTCTTCGCTGGTACTCCTGCAGCAAGGCAATCATCTGTGAATCATCGCCAAACCTGTCGCCGGAAAGTTCTACCAGCTCAAATCTGATCGGCTGTTGCTGATCTTCCGGATAGATTCCGATGACCCCCGCAGTACGTCCCTTTGCCCCAACCTGAAGCAGCTGCACTGGTCCAATCGTTTCAGAGGCAACCTCGCCTTCGCCGAATCCCTGCGCCGTCACAATGACGCGAAAAGCGGGAAACTGCCGAGCCAGCTCGCGAGATTCCTCCACAGTTGCCTGACTCAGAAGAATTGGGAAGTCCACACCGTCCTCTTGCATTTGTCGGAGGACCTGTTGCAGTGACTGCCCGGGATCTTCCCATTCAATATCCCCGCTGGAATTACCGTCGCCGAACACCTCGTCACGCAGCGTCCTGCCAAGCACACTGGTGATGCCCACACGCAGGCCCTCAGCCTCCATGACACGATATGAAATCGGAGTCCCCAGCTCGCGCGTGCCAAAAAAAACCAGATTGGCACTCACAAAATCCAACGACACATCACCGTCTGTCAGGTGCTGCGAAAGCAGGTAGTCGGCGCGCAGACGAATCTCTTCGGTCCCCAGCCCAAGCGAGACATAGCTCATTTGCCGCATCGCCTCGAGCGTGGTTTCAAATTTGATCCGAGCCTGATCTCCAAGTCGTCGCACCGAACTTCCCAGATCAATGCCACGCACGGTCCAGCCCCGACTTTCCAGCTGATCGAACAGACCGGCACGGCGAGTCATGCCCCCCAGTTGACCACCGGTACAGCCACACGGTTCCAGATAACCACGCTGCTCACCGGTTGCGATAATCGCCAGTGCAGGCTCCGGCCATGAAGCAAGAGACAGCGCCGCCAACTCTTCCGTTTCCGATCGTGGATGACCCGAATCAACAACAGTTGCCGGCACCTCACCTGGAATCCCTGAACTGTCCGCGACTGCTGACACGTTCTGCTGGTCCAGCTGCGGAACCGGTCTGACAAAGACCCCAAACAAAGCCAGACATACCAACCCAATGAATGCGAACAGACTGAACAGAGAAAGCTTGTTCATGGCACAGGTGCTCCCCGAATGCATCCCCCAACTGAGATGCGATTAAAACATCAGTGGGAATACATATGCAGCTGCAGGGAAATTGAATCACCCGAAGGATGATTGGTCGACAGCTCTATCCGGCCCGGACTCGTGACCGTTCGCTGCGCATTTGGTCTTCCCGCGGGACAGTCCAGCACCAGGCGATAACGATGAACCGTTCCGCTGGGCTCTCCAACCGGCTCCAGCGCTGCTTTCAGAAATGGGGGATCTGTTTTCTGCGCTGTGATGGCAAAGGGCTCTTCCATCCCTTGTTCATCAACAATGACCAGAAACTCAACTTTCTTTCCTTCAGCAGCACTGAAGGCCCCCATTTCCAGTGTCATCGTGTCCTTGTTCACTCGGGTCCCGCGTTGTGGAAGAAGTTGAATTGCCCCGGTTCGGCGGGCACGAACGGTGGCGAAGATCGGCTCCTCAGAAACCGAGCTGAAGATGCGAACATCCGCCTCAAAAATCCCCGCAGGGATCTCCTCCGAAACGCTCACTGTCAAAACATGCCCGCTCGCAAACCGACCCTGGATCAGCTTTTCTACAGTCATCGGAACGTGAGTCACCTGGACGAATTCTGAGTCGCACGAAATCTCCACAATCTTCAGATCATCATAAAGCTTGGATCCGAGGGCCGCTTCCAGTGTATTCTTGCCTTCCTCAATCTCGCCAAGCTCCCACAGGGACTGAGGAAGCAGCTCGTAAGCGGCGACAACAGCCCCCTCGACCGACAGCCGGATTTCAGTGTTGTCCGGATCGTTAGTGTAGACCGCTCCCCCATGACGAAATGCCCGGTCAGGACTGTCTCCGGACTTCCAGTTCACCAGCAAAACAGCCTCCTCGCCAGGAGCAATTTCGGTATACAGCTGAGTCTCTTCACCCTCCACAACAAACCCGAATGTGGTGCATTTACAGGTGGTATCCCCCGCCTGCATCTTCAGCACAGCCTCACCCGTGTTGGCAAGGACAAACCGATGTGAGTTCTTCGTACTGACGGCCATCGTCCCGAAGAGGAATGTTGTGTTTTTGACCGAAGCGGTTGGATGAGGCCCCGTTTCACTGACTGCGGGACGCTGGGTCGTCGCTTTCGTTTCTTTTGCAATGACCAGCGCTTCGTTCTTCTTCGTGTCCAGTTGCTGCAGTCTTGTGGCGTAATCCTGCTCTTTCGGCTCTGACGATGTCATGAACAACGCAAGTAGAATTGCCGCAAGACACGCCATGATAAGGCTTTTTGGCATCAGTCTCTCCGTTCATCCGTTCCGGCCGCAATCGGCGGCATGATTACTCGCGACGCTGCTGAAGCGTTCTTTGATGGACAACCGTTGTACATCATATCCAGCTTCACTCTTTTCGTCGTATTTCCCCGATCAGTTTTCATCTGAGCACACGGAATTCCAGCTCACTCGAAAACGACAATCTCACGCAGGTCGTTCAATTCTGACTCATTCAACACCCGATCCCGATGTCCCCAGTCTGTGTTAATGCGATTCAGTTCCAGAGCACGGTTTGCAGAAACCGTCGCAGAATCGCCATCACCCGCCCCTGCCTGCACGAGAGCCAGCTGGACCCAGCCCGATACATCCACAGGATTTCGCCGAACCACCATTTCGAAATCCGAAATTGCATCGCGCAGAAGTCCCGGCGAATCCAGCGCGGCGGCGGCTGTGGACAGACAGCTGCCGCGCAAACGATACCCCTCTGCGGACTGGGGATGACGCTGAATCAGCCGAGTGCCTGCCGATAATCCCCGATCCAGTTGCTCCGTCACAGCCCGAGAAAAATGCGAGATACGCTCCGAATTAACGTCCGTCTGTGCCAGCTGATCACAGACGCCTTTGAGCTGTTGAAGCTCAAACAAACACTGCCGCCGAACAGCTGCCAGTGACCATGGATCTGCGGCAGCGGCGGTCTCAAGATACTCGCGAATCTCGCTCGCCTCCGCCTCGCTGGCAGACCGTTCAGTCGGAATCCTTACAAGTGCCCTGCTGATCGCAAGCCCGGATTGAATCAGTGGCACCAGGCCGGATGTCATCGTAAATACCGCTGTCGCCAGAAAACCAACTGCCAGTGATCGCTGCCACCACAACAGATGCGTCCGAACAGCCTGCTGATCAACACGGTCGGGAACAACGGCCAGAACCACGCTGCACAACAACAACAGCACAACGGCCGGCACCTCAAATCCGCCGGCGGCAAGCAGGTGAATCACCAGTGCACTGCCCGCGGCCAGGGCGGTTGCACGGTCGGCTGAAATCCGGCCACCGCCTCGAATGACTGCCAGAAGACCACCAGCAGCCACGAGCAATCGTCCGTAGTCACCCGCGAATTCCCCCCCCTGAAGCCACTGGCTGCTGAGCTGAATCAACAAGCCCACACATGAAACCATCAGCACATGAAAACCCGGGCGGCGAGATGTCCACTCGGTCTTCTCAAGGCCCTGCCTGTTCGCTCGCTCAAATCCACCGCAGACAAAACCGCACAGCAACAACAACAACCCGATCACACCAACAATTCCTGCCGCTGACCATGCATCCAGCAGTAAATTGTGTGGATCCCGGATCTCCTCACTGGACTGCGGCCAGCGATACGGCAAGTAGTGTTCACGAAAATTCCCCGGGCCGACCCCCGCAAGCGGCGACGCACGCAACATCTCCAGAGTACCAGCCCAGTACATCAGTCGGAATTGCAGTGAACGAGGCGTTTCCAGAACCACTTCCGGATCCAGTACACCTCCGCTTACAGCCAGGACAATGACGAGCAGTGAAATCACTAACCCAACCGGCAACAATCCGCGGAACTGCTGACCTGCCTGGCCACGATGACGGATAACAAACAACAGGATCAACCCGCTCACCGTGCCCAGCCAGGCGGAACGACTCTTGGTCAACACCAAACAACTCAGTACCAGCAGCAAGCCGGGCAGCAGACGCCACGTTGTTCCGGTTCCCGTGAATCGCAAACACCCAATACCAAGAACCAATCCGACAGCGAGGAATCCGGCGAGCGTGTTGGCAAGGGCAAACGGGCCTGTCGGCTCCGAACTGTAAAGCAGCCGATTCTCCCACATCGCCCGACCGGTTCCTTCCAGGGGCACTCCCTGACGCTGAAACTCCTCACGGATCTCCTGCGCACGCAGGTTTTGGGCAAATCCCCCGCTCTCGTTCAGTTCATCGAGCTCGCTCCGCAGCGACGTGTACCATTCAACGGCCGCAGGCTGCTGGACGAAAAACTGCCAGCAGCCGGAACAGGCAAGTCCTGCGGTCACTGCGATCAACGTTTCCGTGAGCAGCATCCGTCCTCTGCCCGACGAGACATACTGTCGCAGCAAGACCCAGGCAGCGCATAAACCGATCCATTCGAGAGACAGCGTGACCGCCGCTCGCCGATCGCCGCCGTTTTGAAACACAACCAAGGTCGAAAATAAGTGACCAGCAGTCAGCAACAGCAGACCCCCGCCGGCGAATTTGCCTGCCCGCCCACTGTCAACAATCCCGTTCCGCGACACGACCAGACTGCAGGCTGCCGCCAGCAGCCAGACTGCGGCAAGGTAGAGTGAGTCTCCCCGATCTGCAGCCTCCACGGTTCCACACCAGACAGCAACCAGCAGAACCAATGTTGTTGATTTCCATGGAATCCGCATCAAACAGCCTCAGATTCCTCTGCCGCAGCATCCGCTCGTAAAGAACGGATCTGACTTAACTCTCCCTGAACTTCCCGAACCGAACCACGGCCAACGAATTCAAGAATCCCCACCACCGCCAGTACGAGCAAAATCAACAACAACACAATCCACGCACCGGTCCAGCCCTCGACCTCGTACAGCAGGAGGGCTCCCAGACCGGTCATCGCAGTGGTCAGATGAATCGTCAGCACCGCCATCGCGGGCCGCAAACCAAGCTCGACAAGACGATGTGAAAAATGACTCTTGTCTCCGTGAAACGGGCTGCGTCCCTGCAACAAACGAATTGAAATGACCGTGCAGAAGTCATACAGCGGTACGGCCATCACACAAAGAGGCGCGAGCATGACATGCCGCCCCCCAGCCTCATCGTAGAACGTTCCGGCCACCGTCAGAGTCGCCAGCAGAAAGCCAATCAGATTGCTGCCGCAGTCCCCCATGAAAATCGACGCCGGCGAGCGATTCCAGAACAGAAAACCCAGTAAGGCCCCGGACAACAGTAACAGCGGGCAGGCCACGGCTGGATTCGGTTGTCGAACCATTTGCAGCAGAATCACTGCAAACAGAGCGGAGGAAATCATTCCAATACCGGCTGACAAACCATCCATGTTGTCGAGAAAATTCAGGGCGTTCGTCAGAACTAAAATCCAGAACACGGTCAGCACGAAACCAAACCAAGGCTGAGAGACAAACACGGTTGCCCGAACCCCAGCCGCAACAACCCCCGCAGCAGTCAGTAATTGAATCCCTAATCGCAGTTTCCAGGAAAGACTCCAGCGATCGTCAGCCAGTCCCGTGAGAAACAGCACGCAGGCCCCCGCCGCAATTGCCAACAACGAACTTCCGGTCCCCGACGACACCGAAGGATTCGCAGAAATTAACATCGGTACCAGGACAATGCCCGGCAGCATCACCGATAGAAAAATCGCTATACCGCCGCCACGCGGCGTCGGCGTCATATGCACCTTGCGCTCCCCTGGATCGTCCATCAATCCAAGCGATGCAGAATATCTGCGGACCAACGGTGTCAGCAGCAGACACCCGGCCAGAGAACAAAAAAAACCACCTGTCAGCAGCGGATTCATCGCAACTTCACTCGGTCTGAAAACAATTCTTACGCTCTTTCTCTCCCTACGATCATTCGACGGAATCTGTCGAAAGAATTCCGCCTTCCGAGGCAAAGCAGACGGAATCAGTCGGGCCGCACTGAGTTGTGCTAACAACCGGACTCCGATGCTGACGATCAACGGGCCTCCAAAATGCAGTTCTTACACACGCAAGATTTGAACATCTGTTCCGAAACGCCCGCAACTGCCCTCCTCAGACGCTGCAAATTGCAAAAATGGCAGATTTCTGAACGAATTCACATCCTCCAGTCAGTGGCCATAACTCGTTTGAGGAATCATACTTAGAAATCACATTCGGAATAACCGTACATTTGGCGCGACAATTGCTCCCTTCTGTTTTCAGACTGAAGACAACAAGTCAACACGAACGTACTCGGATTGATTTCGGAGCAGAGTTATGAGATCTCAACTCACCGGACGTACCCTCCGCAGACTCCTTGCTGCCGACGGCTATCTGGAATTCAACCTTCCCGGCCGCGCGATCACCGAATTGCAGAAAACCGGGGAAGCAGGTCCTCTCGAAGGCCCTCGACAACTGCTGTGGGGAATTGCGCTGAATCAGAATTCTCAGCCGGAAGCCGCCATCAAGCACCTGGAAAAAGCCGCTCGCCTGCTTCCTCCGTCCGCTCGTTGTTGCGCATGGAAGGAACTGGAATCCGCCTACCTGCAGGTGGGCAGCCACGACCTCGCTGAGCTGGCCAGTAAACTGGCTGGAAATACTGAATTCGACCAGCGCCCGGTACTGCAGCAAACCAGCACTGGCGTGGAATTCTCAGCCGCACTGCAGCGATGAGCACCGTCGGCAGAATCAGCCGGTCTTATTGAGTCCTGAAGACTTCGTCCTACCAATGGTTACTGGCTGACAGGATTTCCAAATCACCGATTGAACACTTTCAGGGTAGAATTTCGCGTCGCTGGCGGCTTTGCGAATTGTCAAAGCTCGCTTTGCGAATCGGATCATCTGAAAGATCACAACGGGAATGGAGTCCACGGAAGATGTCAGCCCAACTACCCCTGCACTCTTTACGAACGATCTGCTGTCTGATTGCCCTACTTTGCCTCAGCCCAGGATGCCGTAATCGACAGTACGCCCATGTCCTCGACAACGATGATCAGAATATGGTCGGCAGCCATACCGCCGGAGCTGAAACCTGGGATCCCCTGATCGAAGAGGCTGTCGTCAGGCTGCTGGGACAATCCTGCGCGACGATTCAGCAGGCCTCGCATGCAACCGCGGTGAACGGACAAATGCTGCAGCGATCCGTCTGTTTCGCCGGTGTTGAAAATCGCAGCAGTGAACCCATTGGCGATTTCAAAGAGCAGATCTACGACCACATCGTCACGATGGTGAACCGAGACGAGCACTTCAATATGATCAGCAGACGTTATATCGAAGCAGCGATGGCTGAACTGCGATGCTCACCCGAGTCACTCGTTCTGCCGGAAAAGCAGCGTCAGCTACAGCAAGTACTGGAGCGGGATGCGCAGCTGGTCGACTACCTGCTGTTTGCCAAAATCACCAGCGGAACCACCAACAGCAACGGTGATTACCAGCGCAACTATAACCTTACGCTGGAGCTGTTGAATATCCATACCGGTGAATCGCTGCTTGAAGAAGCCACCATTCGCAAGGGCTACCACAAATCCGCTCTCGGCAGCCTGCGACACTACTAGGAATTCCACATTTCAGTGTGCGGCCGGGAACGATCCCGCTGATTTCGTGAGCCTCGCAAAAGGATGCCAATGTGTCCCGGACCGTCGCCCCGCCGGATTCAACAGTGTTTCAGGCAGTGCTGAATTCAACGGCAATGGCCACTCTGCTGACCATCACACCGATGCTGATCAGCGGATGTGCACGTCATGCGGATCTGCACACAGCGGCCCTGAGCAGTTGGAGGGAGGGCGCAGTGGGAACGGCGTCTGCACAGATTCGCGATGCCGTTGAGTATGCAGATCGGGACAACCGCCACCTGCTGCAGCTTGATCAGGCTATGATCGAACTGCAGGCCGGTGACGCCAAGTCGGCAGAGGACTCACTTCGCAGCATCCGCGATCACCTGGACTATCTGAAGCAAACAGATCTGTCCGAAGAGGCGCAGTCCCTGCTGACGGACGCCGAGGCGAAGGCGTGGCAGGCACATGACTACGAATACACCATGTTGCTGAACAATGTGCTGCTGGCCAGCATGATGAACGACGGCTTCGATACATTTGCGTGGTCCCTGCAACTGCAGGAACATTTGCACCGCTCACTGACCGATCCGGAAGGCGATCCGTCGACCGAATCAGAAGAGGATGTGGTGCCAACGGCTGCTGATGGGGCATCCCCCCGACACAACCGGATGCGATCAACTCCCCGCCATCCGCTGGCTCTCAGCAGCTATTTGTCCGGCCTGGTTCAGTCGGAGTTTGTGTCCCGCAGGGAAGAAGGAACTCAGGCCGTGCAGCTTGCTGCACACTGGAACGAGGCCGTATCGTCTGATTCCGAATCTGAAGCTCTGCCGGCGGGACTTTCGTGTTCCCCGGGGCACGGCGCAGTGCATATCATCGTGTACCGCGGCACGGCTCCACGCTGGCAAGAAGTCAGCGTGCATCCCACTTCGGAAGCTCTGCTGATTGCAGATCGCATCCTGTCCGCTACCGGAAAACACTCCCTGCCGCCCAGCATTTCCGCAGTGAAAATTGCAGAGCCGGAGTTGCCACCTGCGTGGCTGACGTCACCCTGCTCGCTGAGTGCAACCGCCAACACCAGTACTTCCGCTCAATTTCGATTTCACCTGTTTGCAGACCTGTACCCGGCAGCATGCAGCGACGCGGCGGCAAATCGCGATCGTGAGATTGCCAGGGCAATTTGCCGCAGAGTTGTAAAAAAAACCGCGATCGTTGCGGCCAAAGAATTTGCTGACGTTGAAAAAAATGCCGTCGCGGATATCGGGTTCAACATCCTCGGAGTCTTATGGGAAGCCTCGGAGAAGGCGGACACCAGAAGATGGAGCACACTACCGGCGCAGGTCCTTACCGCCACCGCGGAGCTTCCTTCCGGAGACTGCACAATTACTCTGACTGCCGGCACAGATGACTCAGTAAGCTGTCCGATCCGCGTCGAGAATGGAAAGAACACGGTCATTCTTGTCAGCATGCCGCGGGATGAAATCAGCAGTGTCGAATCCAGTCGCAGTCAGACGGGGATATAAACCAGACACTGCTGTCGAATTTACAGTACCGCCAGCCGGAGCTTATCTTCCAGAGAGAGAGCCACTGATCGTGGCAATTCTCTGCAGACCCCAGCGGTATCCAATCTCAGCAGGACCAACACAACATGCTGCCGGATCCAACTGCTGGCAGCGCACCATAGGGAGAAGGTCGGTGACCGATTCGAAGCAGGACAATCCATTTCGAATGGGTGTCTCGGATAATCACGAAACACCTGTTCATACCAACACGCATCCTCAGTCAGGTGTCTCCATATATCCGGCAGCCGCGAAATCACTGGCCGGGACCCTGCTGGCCGGCAGCGTGTTTGGCATGGGCGTTCTGCTGTCAGCTTCCGGTGGTGCAGCAGGTGGATTTTTTGGGCTGGGCGGGGGCCTCTTTTTCGGGGCAATTGTCGGTTTCTTCATTGCAGCTTGCGGGGCAATCCCGTCTCACCTGGCCGTCTTTGCCATCGCCGGAACGATTTATGGGTCAAGACTGTCGAGGAAGCGTGCCATCATCTCGGCAGCTGTGTCTGGCAGCATGGCCGGCCTGGCTTCAGTGGCATGGATCATCGGTGGATCCGTTGGTGTACCATTTCTCTGGGTGATTATCGCCAGTGTTCTGGGAGGCGGATTCGCCGGCACTGCTGTTTCGTCGATGACCACTGAGGGGGGAAATGCAGACCTGTTGCAGTCCCGATGGGAAGACCTTGACGACGAATCCGTCGACGGTACTTCAGAGTAGCCCGACCCGATACCAGCAACAGTCAGCTGTGTACTCGCGGCAACTCACATCCTTCCGCAATAATCTCAGCCTCGGCCGCAGCCAGCTCCTGCAGTCGGTGCTGCACTGTTTCCCGTTCTGCGAACAGTTCCGCAAGCCTCACATAGGTGGCGTGATGTCTTGCCTCTGACTCATACAACCCGCCGTAGAAATCCTGCAACTCCGTATCCCGCAGATGCTGCTGAAGTAACTGAAATCGCTCGCAACTGCGCGCTTCAATGAGTCCGGCAATCAGCATGCGGTCAACCCCGCGGTGCGGTTCCTGACGCCGCACCTGCTGTTTCAGCAAACGCCCGTAGCTGCCGGGCTTGAGACCACGGAATCGAATTCCTCGTTCCTTCAGCAGCCGCCGCACCATCTGAAAATGCTCCAGCTCTTCCTGAACAATCGCTGACATCGCATCACAGATTTCTTCGTGCTGCACATAGTCAAACATCAGATCCATCGCAGTGGATGCCGCCTTCTGCTCGCAGTGTGCGTGATCAATCAGGATTTCGGTCAGCGAATCCTGCACCTGCTCCAGCCACCGAACAGGCGATACGGATTGCAGATGCAGAATGGTCATTGGATGGCTCCGAAGAATGCACAGATCGATCCGGCGGTCAGAATCCGCACCGCCGAGGATATCCTGGCGTTTCTCAAAATGCGCGGCGAGTCCGAATCACCACCCGGGCAGGGTTTTCTTTCCTGGTCCGTCAAATCAGCAGATGCAGTTCTGTCATTCGATTCGATCGTGTGTCTCAGCTGCTGGTCGGAAACAGCCAAACCAAATGCAGACTGCGGGACCAGTACAGAGTGCCGTTGCATCTGACCTGCACCGCCGCTGCACTGTTGCAGTTCCGGTTTCCGGTGTGGCCTGACCGCAACGGTTCAGTTCGTTCTTCAGAACAGTGGTCACCACTCAGATCAGCGAAAAAAAAACCTCGGAGGAAAACCTCCGAGGCAAAAAGGGACTACTCCCGGGGGGAGAGCAGACCCCAGTCGTATACACCGTGCACTGCTCGTGCACTCGAGGATCGGCATTACCGATCAGTCATGCGGCGCGACGTTCGCTGCTTTCAGAAGCAACAACCTTCGGCCGACGAATATTGGATCCCGGGCCTCCTCGTGGAGGATAGCCGTATTCTCTGAGCTTGCCTGACAGCGTTCGCAGACCAATCTGCAGGATCTGTGCCGTCTTCTCTCGATTGCCGTTGCAGCGAGCAAACGTTGATTCGATCAGCTTGCGTTCCATTTCAGCCAGCGTCATTCCAACTGTTTCCAGTCCCTCGACGCTTTCCTGATTCAGCCACGGACGCAGATCATCCACAGAAATACACTCGGTCACGTCAATGGTGCAGCAGCGTTCGATCACGTTCTGTAGTTCGCGAACGTTTCCGGGCCACGAGTGTGTTTCCAGCAACCGCAGGGCTTCCGCTGTGATCTGACGCGGAGGTCGTCCCTCCTTCAGCGAAATCTGGCTGACAAAGTGCTCCACCAGCAGCGGGATATCGTTGGTACGAACACGCAGTGGCGGCGACTGCAGTGTGATGCCACTAAGATGCTGCAGCAGATCGTCCCGGAATCGCCCCTCAACCGCAAGTCGGTTCAGGTCGACATGAGTCGCCGCAATGAAGCGAATATTCGGTCCATCAGAACTACCGCTGAAAACTGCGGCGGCCCGCTGTTCCAGCAGATTTGCCAGACGCTTCTGAAACGGCAACGCTACTGTATCCACGTTGTCCAGCAGAATTGATCCGCCGTCACCAAGGTTCAGATACCCCGGGAAACCATCTTCGGCACCGTCACCAAATAGCTGGTGCTCCAGTGTTTCGACCGAATGCAGACTGCAGTCGATCCGCAGGAACGGTCGAGCGGCCCGGCGGCTGCAGCGATGCAGACCCTCGGCAATTAATGTCGTCCCGCTGCCCGATTCGCCGCGAACCAGAACGGTGCGATCATCGTCGGCAGCAATACGGATACTCTCTCGCAGCGACTGCATTGCAGGTGTGCTGCCAACAAGATCCATCAAATTGCGATTCAGCAACTGACGGCGAAGCTTTTCATTTTCCTGCACCAGCTCTCCACGGCGAAGAGCGTTCAGCAGAGCTGCTCCGAAGCGGGAGGCTGTATATGGTCGCTCAATAACATCGCATTCAAACGCCGGAACAGTTTCCCGTCCCCAGCGTGAGTCTTCCGCGACGATGCAGATCATCTGGGCTGCGCGGGAATGACTGCGAATTGCAGAGCTGATTTCCTGAATCCGCGATACCGTGTCCGCGTCATCAATGATGCAGCAACTGAATTCCTGTCGAGACAGGTGAAACAGCAACGCATCCGGACTGTCGGTCTCACAGACCTGAAGTCCTCGCTTGCGGACATCGTCGGCAAGCAATTGACGGGCACCGGGCCGGGGAGAAAAAACCAATACGCTGCGCCCGGGTGCTCCTTCTTCAGGAGACATATCCGAACTGTCGGACGGCGCTGGTGACGCTGGTTGCGGGAACCGCAGTATCTGCGGCTCATGATGAGCGCCTTGAGGGTACTCGTTCATGATGTCCTCGATCTGAGAGCTGAGGGAGAGACTAAGAGGAGAGACGAGAAGAGATCTGAAGACCAGACCCACCGGATGGAGACAACAGTTTGAGAGACGTTGTCCGACACCGGGGAAGGTGCGGCAGAATGTTTCGGTCAGAGCCCGAAACAAAAGATGGGAGAGAACAAGAAAGGAGTTTTGGACTCAGGAACTGAATCCGAATTGAGAGGCCGATTGATAGCTGTGATCGGCCTGGAGTGTCAACACGTGTTCTCCAGGATTCTGCACAAAACTTTCCCCGATCCTCCGGATTTCGATTGAATTCCTGGAAGACACGTAATCAAGCCCCTGCGGGGCGGCACATTCTGCCGAACGACCGCAGTCCGGGTTAATTTGGGTAACCCGGTACATCCAAATTTCGAGCAGTATTCCAGAATTGATGCGAGATGCTCTGCGTTTTCAGATCACCGGAAGAAGCAGCCTCATAGTCGCCCTTTGCGAGTGCTGTCAGGTGCCGCAAAAAAAGGGCCGATCCGTTTCCGAATCGGCCCCTGAATCTCAGAGGAAAAGATGGATCGAAAGTCTCGTCCATCAGTCTTTTCACAACGTTTCCTATTGGCTTCTGTTGACAGCAAACTCACGTGGCTGACTGTGAAACCGAGCCATCGTTGACCGTGTGCTGAACAGGTACAGACGATCGCGAAACCAGACTGCAAATTCAAGACGGCCCTCGACCTGGCGCCCTTCGGACATCGCGACAACATCATGTCCACCAAACACGGGTGCATACCGCAGCGGATCGTTCTGGAATTGCTGCCGAGCCTGTTCTGAAGAGAAACTGTATTTGTTGCCATCAAACTCGAAACTGAACTCCGTGTTACTGTCAACCAGCTTGCGCTGGTCTCTTAAAGCCACAGGACAGAATCCCTTGAATCCATTCTGGTCATCGCGTTCGAGGAGTTGATCAAGTTGCCGCCTGCGTCGCTGCTGTTCTCTCTGAATCTGGTCCCGTTGTGCATTGAAGTGCGCCGATGTCCCACGAATTACCGAGGGCATACTGGTCGGGGGCAACGTATTGGCCGGCTCACGTCCTTCCAGCAAGTCAGGCTGTGAAGACATCCTGACCGCAGGCGGCGTTTGGCCAGGCGGCCTGCTCAATCCCGGTTCGGGAATTCGCGGCAACTCTTCGGAAACGTTTTCAGTCGCTTCCAAATCTGCCGCAGTTTCAGTTTCTCTTTCCGGTTGCCTGCCGGCTTCTGCCTGATCTTTCATGCGTTCTGCAATGACATCCAGGTCAAGCGGGTCGCGTTCCGGCTGATCTTCGTTCGCTTCGCTCTTCAGGAATGAAGGCGCAGTTCCAGGCTGCTGAGATTTCGGTTCGACTGTGTTTTCCGCCTCGCCCGTCTCATCAGCCGTAAACACCTCATCGGGAGAACGCGAAGGAGCGATCTGCATTGTGCTGTCCGCTGGTGGCACAGGTCGTGGCTGTATAATCTGCTTCGGGACGGCCTGTGGCGCGGAGTTCGGACGGCTGCCGGGGGCTGCAATGCGCTCCGCACGGGGGCCACGCGGAGGCCTGTAATCCGGCGGTACCGGGGGAATCGGCGATGGCTTCGTTGCTGAGGGCCTTCCCTGCGGCTTGCGTTTGCCCTTGAAGAATCGCTGCAGCAGGCCGTCCATCGGACCAACTGATATCTGCCGAATAACGCTCGTCCGGTCTTCCCGTATTGGCTCAATGACGGGCTTCCCGTTCTGGCCAAAAAGACGATCCAGCGCGGGAACTGCAAATCCGGAATCATCTTCGTCGCCGAGTGCCCGCATTCCTGCAGGGCCACAAACCCCAGTCAGCAGCACAGACAATGCAACGCTTCGCAGCAGTAGTTTTGCCCGACTCATTCTCTTCGTTTCCTGTTCCGCCAGCACCCACTGAAGCGGGTGCATCTGCAAGTCGCCGCTGTTACCCGGAGACGGATTCACTCCCCCAAAAGATCAGGGCGCACCCCAATCCGGCCAGTTGGGATATCGACTGTTCCCGTTCCAGATGGGTTCGCAGAATGCACTGGATTGACCTGCCCGGGATAAGACGATTTGAGATCCGGTGTATAATCGGCAAAAGCGACGAATAGAGGCTTTGTTTCCGCTGCTCGCGACACGATCGGCGGCGCTGCGGCACAATCTGCCGGTTCTTCCCAGGTCTGCAGCGACAACAAATCCATTGGTCCGCAAACAATTCCGATCCCGGCACCAGTTCGACTTCCTGCAGTTGATAACCCGGCTCAACACTTCCTGCTGATTGGACAGACCAGCCTTCTCGGCCAACACTGTGCACAAGACTGTTATTCGCGACCCATCCAACATGGATTAAAGAAGTCATGCCCGAAGAAATCTCCGTCAGCCCCGGGAAAGAGGTTCAAATCCCCCAGTCCACAGTCGTGGTACGCGTGGAGGGTGCCGACAAACGATCCTTCCCGCGTCGAATTGTGAACTCACTGTTGAGCATCTCCATCCTGCTGAATTTCTGGCTGCTGCTGGCCTTCAGCACCGTGAGCGGCATCAGTACCGACTCCCTGCCGGAAGAATTTGTGGACGGCACGGAAGGGGCCGCGTCTCGGATTGCAGTCATACGAGTCAGTGGAATGATCAGTCCCCCGTTTACGGAGCGCTGGATTGCACGAATTCAGCAGGCAGCCGAAGACGAGACGGTGCAGGGCGTCGTGCTGGAAATTGACAGCCCGGGCGGTTTCGTTGCTGACAGCCATCAGCTGTATCATGAAATCAGGAAGCTCGCTGAAGAGAAAACCGTCTTTGTATCCATGAAACGACTGGCTGCATCCGGCGGCTATTACATCGCCGTGGCTCCGGGCACAAACAGCCGTATCTTCGCAGAGCCCACCTCCTGGACAGGCTCCATCGGTGTGATCATCGCCCGCTATAATGCGGCGGAACTGGCAGAAAAGATCGGAGTGAAAGTTGAACCTCTGGTCACAGGACCGCTCAAGGATACTCTCAACCCGTTTCGCGATATGACTGAACAGGAATCTGCCGTTTGGGACGCCATTCTCGCTGATTCGTTCGATCGCTTCGTTGGCGTGATCGATGAGGGTCGATCCAACCTCGACGAGGCTGCTGTTCGAGAATTAGCAACCGGTCAGATCTATACAGCCACACAGGCACTTGAGAACGGACTTGTTGATGAGATTGGCTATCTGGAGGACGTTCTGCAGGCACTTGCCAGTCAACTGCAACTCACAGAATGGGAAGCATTCGAGTATCCCGTTGCAGTTGGCCTGCTGGACTCGCTGGTTGGCGTTCGCAGTGAACCACCCTCACTGGCCGAACAGTTTCTGCAGTCCACAGTTCCGGCTCCTATGTACTTTGCATCATGGAACCCACTCGCACTGCATCGCCGATACTGATTTTCACCAGGACCAAAGCACGTGATGGAGCTGGAATTCTTCAGCAGCACAGTGTTGACTTCCCGTTCCCGCATTCCCTGCAACACCCGTCAGTCACGATGGCTTAGCTGCGTGCCAGCGTCGAATTATTCTTCGCTGGCACGATACCGCTGCAGGATCTCCGCAAGTTCTGCCCGACCGCGAAAAATTCGGCTGCGAACTGTTCCTGTCGGGATCTCAAGAATCGTGGCAATGTCTTCGTAGGAAAACCCGTCCAGTTCCTTCATCACCAGGGGCTGCCGAAAATCTTCCGAAACCCGACCTAATGCTTCCCGGACCAGCGCAACCTGCTCCGCAGCTTCCATTGGTCCGGATGCCGACGTTTCTGCGGCCGGTATTTCCACCGGACGGCCACGGTCATCAGAAGGCCAGCTGGTCTGCGGCAATCGTTCCCTGCGACGACGACTGACCAGGGTGTTGCGAGCAATGCGATAGAGCCAGGAATAGAATCCAGCCTCGCCTCGAAACGTGTCAAGGTGCTGCCACGCCTGCAGGAAGGTTTGCTGGGTAATCTCCAGCGCGTCCTCGTAACTGCACAGGCTGTGCGTCAGGCTGTGAACAAGTCGGTCCTGATATCGCAGCACAAGCTCTTCGTAGGCCTCGGTTCTTCCGGAAACGGCCTGCTGAATCAACTGATTGTCTGTTGAATCACTCACAAACTGGCCCTGCTGCTGCAACCCAAAATCCAGCCGTTTGCATTCAGTTCGATCGAGGCACATTGATCCGCGTCAGCTTGCCGTTGCGACTGAACCACCATAAGCCGCCAAGCCCTGCCCCAATCAACGCCAGGCTGAAGATCTCTGCATCCTTCAAGCCGATCTGAAATGGATCAATATCGGCCCGCAACGATTCGAGCGCAAAGCGGGCGATGGGATAAAGCACGGCTGCAAGACAGACAACAGCACCGTCAAAAGTGCGGCGGTAGAAAAACCATGACAGAATAGAAAACAGCAGGAAGGCACTGGCCGCACTGTACAGCTGCACGGGGTGCAGCGCAGGAGTTGCAGCGGCAAGCGGATCCAGCTGTCCCTTCTGAACCATTTGACCGAATGTCAGGCTGTCCGGAGGAAACCGCACAGCCAGGGCAAGTTCACACGCTTTTCCGTAACAGCAACCGTAAAGAAAGCAGCCGATGCGGCCAAATGCTCCCCCCAGCAGCAGCGATGGTGCGAGGACATCCAGCATTGGCAGGCACGCGATCCGACGACGGTGGCAAAACACCAGAACCCCCAGCAATCCACCGATCACGCTGCCGTAGAAAACAATTCCGCCATCCCAAAGTGCCACGGCAGCAATCAGCTTTTGCACGCCAGTCGAATTGGAAAACTGCGGACTACCGTGTCGAATCAGATAGTAAGCGCGTGCACCGGCAAGTCCCGGCAGCAGGGCCCACATCATCATATCCCAGATGACTTCCGGTGACTGACCAATTGTGCGTATCCGGCGAGATGCCACCCAGCTTGCAGAAGAAAATCCAATGAACATCATGAAGCCGTATCCGTAGACCGGAATTCCGTTCTGCACAATCCCGAGATTCGGCTGCAACAGCAGAAGTGCCAAAAGCGCAAGCGGAACCAGCAGCCAGAACCCAACGGTCACTGCCGCCTCCGCAACACCGTCGCTCTTCTTCAAGACCACCAGGAATGCAACCAGCAGGGCCAGCAGCCACGCCAAAATCAGCCAGCCGACCCCCACCAGCAGATCATTCCCAACGGATTCAAATCTCCACGCAGAATCGAAGATGAATCGCAGCAAATGCGTTCGCATGGTTGCCTTTCTGTGTCACTTGTGATTTTCCGCTGTCGATTCTATGCGGAATGCCCGCTTGCTGACAGACCACACCCTTCCTGCAGCCCACCCGATCAATCGCCGGAATGACAGATCAGCCAAACCGCAGCAAAGCATTGTCAATCAGACGCGTTGAACCCAACTGCACAGCAATCAGCGCAACAGCCTCAATGCCGCGTTCTTCTGTCTGGTATTCTTCCAGTGTCTCGGGGTTTGCGACAACGGCATACTGCACCTGTAACTGTCCACTGCGTTCCAGCCGCCGACGCATCTGTAATGCGACTTCAGCCGCAGAGCACTCGCCGCAATCTGCAAGACGAATCGCTTCCCGCAACGCCTGATGGATATCACCAGCCACCGCCCGCTCTGTTTCCGTCAGGTATCGATTTCGGCTGCTCATTGCCAAACCGTCAGACTCCCGAATGATGGGGCAGGTGACGATGCGCACAGCCAGATTCAGATCGCGAACCATTCGTCGGATAATCAACTGCTGCTGGAAGTCCTTTTGACCAAAGAACGCCACGTCCGGCTCTGTGATCCCAAACAACTTGGTCACAACCGTCGTCACTCCCGAGAAATGCCCAGGACGAATTGCTCCTTCAAGCACCGTGGCGAGCTGTCCCGGGACGACAACGGTGTCGGCATCGTCCTGATACATGACCGATGCTGCAGGCGTAAACACCAGATCAGCACCGGCAGCGCGACACCGATCCAGATCTGCCTCGAGCGTTCGAGGATATCGTGAAAAGTCCTCACCTGGACCGAACTGCGTGGGATTCACAAAGATCGTTCCCACCACAAAGTCGCAGTCCCGCCGGGCCTGTTCGATCAAACTGCAGTGCCCGTCGTGGAGAGCTCCCATGGTGGGGACACAACCAACGATTCTGCCCTGCCGCTTCGCTTCCCGCACGTGACTTCGAACCGCCTCCGGAAGTTGCTCCACAATCATGCCTGTCTCCTGCTTCCTGCTGCGGAAAATTGCTCCTGCGGCCGCATCAATGCTGCCCGATTGCAGTACTGACGGATTTCCCGGGTTCGTCCAGGGGCATCCGTCTGCCATGCCGCCTCTGACGGCATTGAATCGTGACTTTCGCACCCAGCTTACTGCCAGCTTGACCGAACAGGCCGTGTCTGCAGATGTGATGAAAATCTCACCAGCGTTCAGGTCTCCGGTCTGTTCAATTCTGATGCGTCAGGAGTTACATTGCGAGGAATTCTATTCTGTCCGCCGGGACACTTCGACCGGTCGGAATTGAGTTTCCTTCCGATGGAAGACCCCCTCACCATGCGATACCACATCTGGGCCCCGCTGCTACTGATTTCATCCGCTTTTGCTGCCGATGCCCAACAACAGGCGGATGAACTGCTGAAAGGTTCCGGCGTCCGGGGCGGCTTCGTGGTTCATCTGGGTTGCGGAAATGGTGAAGTGACCGCCGCGCTGCATCAGTCAGACAGTTTTCAGGTGCACGGTCTGGAACAATCTGCTGAGCTTGTCCGGGAAGCCCGCAAACGAATTGCCGCCGACGGTCAGTACGGCAACGTGTCACTCATGCAGTTCTCCGGCGCTGATCTTCCCTACGTCGACAATATGGTCAACCTGCTGATCGCTGATCAGCCTGGCGAAGTTCAGCAGCAGGAAATGCTTCGCGTTGTCACACCGGGGGGAACCCTGATGCTGAGACAGGATGACGGCTCGTGGCAGACGATCCGCAAGCCGCGACCCGACAATATCGATGACTGGTCCCACTATCTGCATGATCCCAGCGGAAATGCTGTGGCTCATGACGATGTGGTCGGTCAGCCCCGACATCTCCAGTGGGTCGGCAGCCCGCGGTGGTCCAGACACCACGACCGGATGGCCAGTATGAGTGCACTGGTTTCAACCGGGGGCCGCATGTTCTACATCATGGACGAAGGCAGCCGAATTTCCATCCAGCTGCCCTCCCGCTGGAAACTGGTCGCCCGTGATGCCTTCAACGGAACCATCCTCTGGAAGCGGGACATCGCTTCATGGCAGGATCAACTCTGGCCGCTCAAAAGCGGACCATCGCAGCTTTCCCGCAGACTCGTCTCCACCGAAACCGAAGTGTACTCGCCACTGGCAGACGACGGCCCGCTCACAGCAATGGACGCCGCAACAGGAGAAACAATTCGTACCTATGCCGATACCGATTCCACAGAAGAAGTCCTGCATCTGAACGGCCTGCTGTTTGTCGTGGTCCGCAAAGGAGCGGGCGAACGTGAACAGTACGCTCCGGCAAACGGACGGGTTGGCGATCAGGGCCTCGTTGCTCGTGAATTCTTTTGGAATGAAGAACCTCGAGTCATCATGGCATTTCATGCCGCCACGGGTGAACGGCTTTGGGCAAAGCAAACCCGGATCTCACCGCTGACTCTCGCTGCCAGCGGGGATTATCTCTGCTTCCATGACGGCGAAACCCTGCAGGCGTTGAATCAGCAATCCGGTGAATTGCTGTGGCAAACCGAACCGGTGACCCGACGACAGCAGTTCACCTTCAATTTTGGTCCGCGACTCGTGATCTATCAGGATGTTGTTCTCTATGCCGGCGGTGACGGCAGAATGGTCAGCGTGGATGCAGCGACCGGCAAACGCCTGTGGGAATCCGAACACCCCCGCTCAGGCTACCAGTCTCCCCAGGACCTGATGGTCGTTGACGGTCTTGTCTGGTGTGCTCCGACAACCTCAGGTGGGGATAGTGGCGTCTTTACCGGAAGAGACCCGCGCACCGGAGATGTTCGCAAGGAATTTGCCCCTGATGTTGATACCTACTGGTTCCATCATCGTTGCTACATCTCCAAAGCGACCGATAATTTCCTGTTGCCGTCGCGGACCGGCATTGAATTCGTTGACTTCGAAAAAGAACACTGGGATATCCATCACTGGGTCCGCGGTGGTTGTCTGTACGGAATTATGCCGTGTAACGGCCTGACTTATACACCCCCGCACAACTGTGCCTGCTATCCGGAGGCGAAGCTGTACGGGTTTAACGCACTGGCTCCGGCCGCTCCAACTCGTCCGATTCCCACGACGGTCGATGAAGCCGGGCGTCTGGTTCGAGGACCAGCCTGGAACACTCCACTGCTGTCCCGGACCGCAGCCGGTGGTGCTGACGACTGGCCAACGTTCCGACATGACTCCGGACGCAGCGGAACCACCCGACAGGATGTCCCGGCAGACCCTCAGGAACAGTGGTCCGCCCGACTCGGTGGACGACTGACTTCGCCGGTAATTGCTGACGGTCTGGTATATGTTGCCAGGACTGACGAACACACGCTGTACGCACTGAATCAAAAGGACGGATCTGAAGCGTGGACATGGACAGCCACTGCCAGAATTGACAGCCCTCCCACGATCAGTCAGGGACGAGCAGTTTTCGGCTGCACCGACGGCTGGATCTACTGCCTCAGGGCCGCAGACGGACAGCTGGTCTGGAAGTATCGAGCGGCACCACTGGATCGTCGAGCGATGGCGTTTGAACAGCTGGAATCACTGTGGCCGGTCCACGGCAGCGTTCTGATTCGCGAAAACGTTGTCTGGGCAGTTGCCGGACGATCCAACTTCCTCGATGGTGGACTGCGACTGCTCCGGCTGAACCTTGCTGACGGAATTCAGCTTTCCGAAACAATCATGGATGAAACAAATCCTGAAACCGGAAACAACCTGCAGGAGAAACTTCAGATCCTGCAGATGCCGGTCGGGCTTCCGGATATCCTTGTTGCCGATGACCAGTTTGTTTACATGAAATCTCAGAAGTTTGACTTCGCAGGAAACCGCCTTGAAATCGGGCCTGTGTCAGGAGACTTTGTCGGTCAGGGCGGAGCACAGCAGGGCGAGGGCGTCCACTTGTTCGCGCCAATGGGTTTTCTGGATGACAGCTGGTTTCATCGATCTTACTGGGTGTTCGGCCGAAATTTTGCCGGCGGTCACGGTGGCTACTTCCAGGCAGGACGATTTGCTCCTTCCGGCGACATTATGGTCCACGGCGGCGGCTATGTCTTCGGATATGGCAGGAAGCCGGAGTACTTCCGCTGGACAACCACGATGGAACGGCAGCTGTTTTCCGCTGCACCGGATCCACCAGAAGTCCCCGAAGGATTCGTCAGGAAACGAAATACCCGCAACAATAATGCGTCAGCAGGACAGTTCGTCGGCTTTGGCAAATCTCCCAAACTGGATCCCACCGGAAAGCCAGTGACGGTGGAGGCGTGGATGACCACCACTGCTGCCAATGGCGTAGTGATCGCTCGCGGTGGACCGGCTCAGGGGTTTTCCCTGGCCGTCGAAAATGGCCGGCCCGTCTTCCATATTCGTGCCGGTGATCAACTTACCAGCGTTGTTGGTCCCAATCGCATCGTTGGTGGCTGGCACCATCTGGTTGGAACGCTGAATCGTGATCTGACGGTCACTCTGTATGTCGACGGCAAACCCGCTGGCAGCGCAAAAACGACCACCCTGCTCACCTCGGACCCGGCTCAGGGAATGGAAATCGGCGCAGACAATGGCAGTGCCGTGGGCAACTACAAGTCGCCGGGGCAGTTCACCGGAATTATCGACGAAGTGCGCCTGTACTATTCAGAAACAACGGACGAAGCCGTTGCCGAACGCTTTGCCTCCGACGCTGAGTTATCACCGGACCCGGTACTGGTTGTCCCGTTTGATGACGGAACTGCTCGTGATCTTTCCACCGGTCGAAACAATGGGACTCTTGCCGGTGGCCAACCTGCCCGGGGACACTCCGGACAGGGAATGAAGTTCAGCGGACGAAAGCAAAACAACGCTGCGGGAGACAAGACAGATCCGGCTGTGGCGGAAGCAATTGCTCGCAACAGCCTTGTTGAACCTCGCTGGAATACCGATATCCCAATTTATGCTCGAGCAATGGTGCTGTCCGGTTTCCATCTGTTCGTCGCCGGGCCACCTGATCTGATCGACGAAGAAGAAACCTTCGAGCAGCTTTCGAAAAAGGAACAGCAGGTTCATCAATTACTGGAAACTCAGGACAGCGCGCTGCAGGGCAGCCAGGGGGGCCAGTTGCTGACCGTCAACGCTGATACCGGGGCAGTTGAGAACACCATTTCCCTGCCGACGCTTCCGGCATGGGATGGGATGGCAGCGGCTCGCGGACAACTGTTCCTGACCACACTCGATGGACAAGTCCTCTGTTTCGGCAAATGAGCAGCAGACGGGAAAGGAAACGGATCGAGATGACACGCGACTTGAATTCTGCACTTTGCTCCGCACAACATCACGCCCACACTGGCCGGCTGCTGCTGGTCACACTGCTCTGGCTGACAGCATCAGCCGGCGCGCAGGCCTGCAACATTCCGGTCTTTCGGTATGCACTCGAACGCTGGAATGCGGACGAGGTGGAAATCGTTGTCTTTATGGATCAGCGTCTGACGAAAGAGCAGTCTGACTATATTGAGAAGCTGCAGCAGCAGTCAGTCACAGCCGGAGGGCCTGTCAACTGTCGCGTGGCCCCCGTGATGGTTCATGATGGCGAAACCGATTCCGAACAAACCCTGTGGCACTCACTCCGACAGGCTGGCGAGACCGTCAAGCTTCCATTTGTCGTTGCCAGATCCCGCAGTGGGCGGGGCAGGATCATGAATCACTGGAAAGCATCGCTTGACCAGACAATTGCTCAGGGACCGCTGCAGGATTCCCCGGCACGCACCGAAATTGTTAATCGGCTGCTGCGTGGTGATGCTGTCGTCTGGTTGGTGCTGCGGCCGGATACCAGTACTGCGTCGAAGAATGCAGCCGACAGCTGCACAGAAATGTTGAAGGAGCAGTGCCAGTTGCTGCCCCGGCAACTGCAGCTTCCGGACGGAATCGGTCTCCCCGGTTCAGAATTGTATTCAGATGTTCCCCTGCTGCTTCAGTTCTCTGTTCTTGAAATCGACGGCAGTGATCGTCGAGAGCAGTATCTGATTGAACAGCTTACCGGTTTTCGTCAGGAAGAGTGGCAGCAGGGGGAAGCTCTGGTCGTCCCGATCTTCGGACGCGGCCGCGTGCTTGAAGTCATCCCCGCTTCTGAAGTCAATCCTCAACTGGTGAAAGAGTTGGCAGAGTTTCTTTGCGGAGCCTGTTCATGTCAGGTTAAGGAACAGAATCCCGGCTTTGATTTGCTTTTGTCCACGGCATGGACCAGTCGCCTGTTTGGTGAGGACGCACCTCCGGTATCCAGCGACGGCGAAAAGCAGCAATCCCGACCGCAGCTGATTCCCATTCCCTCCGGTCGCAGGCGGTAACAGGCAATCTCAGTTCTGATGCCGTAATCGCAGGTACTGCTTCTGCACCTCAGCCATGCAGCACTGACCACTCACTGCCAGAACACTGCAGCGTGCTTCGTCGGAGCGTGACTTTCGCAGCAGTTCCCGTATACGCAGAGGCTCGGGATCTTCTGCATCCCGTTCCACATCGTCCATGGTCAGTCCGAAACAGGCACACAATGGCGCGGCAGAATTCCATGGCCACGCAGGGTGCACCAGTCGATCCACAGAAACGGACTGTTCAAAGATGTCGAAGTAGACAACCTCGCAGGACGGATTCCCGCAAAACCAGACGGCGTCTGCAAGATGTGCACGATCACCGGGAGCCAAATGATTCACAGCGGCCGCACCGGCCCCCTCCACACCCAGACCACGACAGCCTGGACATCGCAGTGCCTGCTCCGAATCGGGTTCGCGAACAAAAGCCTTATTCATCGGCCGGCCATCCCCGCACAATTTCGGTCACCGCATCCGGCAGACTGCACAACTGCGTTCAAAAATCCACAGCGGAACAACTCAGATGCGGAATCGGAACGTCTCGTAGAACCACAGGCTGGCCCAGTCGAAAAGTGTGCGATCGGAGACAATGAATCTTGCCTTCCCTCTCATTCCGGACCGCATCAGCACGGGATCAGCTTCGCTTTCCGGCCATGCAAAATTCATGGCTGCAATGGCCCGGTACGTTGTGCTGGCCAGTTCTTTCTGACCGGATGCACCGGGACGAGTTGTCAGGCTCCCTCCCAATTCGGTGGTCAGAGCATCTGGAGCCGTCAGCTCGCCCTTCAACGAAACCTCAGTAATCTGCGTTGTCCATGTAATGTCCGCCAGATGGTCGAACTTGACTTCGATCTCGCCGGTGTCCGGAATTGCTTCCCGATCCGACTGATCAATATAGAGCACCACCTGAATTTTTTCGGAGGGAGCGATGCTGACGATTTCCTGCCCCGCTTCAACCCGACAGCCCGCATTACGTTCATCCAGCGGCGTGCCGTGCCAGACTGCCAGCTTCATCTTTTCAACCTCTGAACGCGGCGGCAGCGGCACTCGGCGAGCAGCCACAAGGCGACCGGCTGTTGTTGCCCGCAGCACCCGCTGGACATTCAGCCGCACCAACTCACGGATGACGTCCCTGAGTTCCAGCGCTTCAGCCAGTGTATCGCTTGCTGCTCGCAGGTCACTGTTTCTGAGATAGCTGTCGTACTCTCCGGTCCGAAGAACAAGCTCCGCAGCCCGACGTCGCAGTTCATCATCTCGCAACAGGTCCTCAGGCTTTTCAAGAACAGCGATCACACTGCCCTGCAGGACGGATTCGCCATTTTCCGGAATACGCGAGTATTCGTCGGGTGACGGCATGTCATTCAGCAAACTGATCTCCGCCGGATCAATCAGTAACTGCTGTGGGTTACCCGGTTCACGAACAGGAATCAGACTGCGTCTTACTTCCTGCTGAAACCGCTCCATCTCGCGATACCACGAAGCGTGTTCATCCGGATTTAAAATCCGTCCGGCAACCGGTGCGGAAACCTGAACCACTCCCTCAGGTTCAATCACACACGGAGCCTCGTGATACCACGGCACCTGAATGGAAGCGACGAACCACAGAAACAGTCCCGCTGTGGTCAGCGTAACGGCAATTTTTGGCTTGCTCATGGGCTCCATCCGAGGTGCAGCAACAATCTGCCAGATGCTGCGAAACAGTGCAAAGAAGATCCCGCTCATTGAGAAGATCAGCACCGTGACACCGATACTCTGCAGATCGTAAGGCTTCAGCACGGTATACAGGAACATGCTGATTGAAAACAGAATGACCCAGCGATACAGCCACGCAGCGATCGCATACGTAATAAACCAGACTTTGCCGGTCTCAGGCATGAACGGATCGGGGCGAGACTCAATTCCAAGGCAATACCACGCAAACGACTCCCGCAGCAGCTTCTCTGACTTCTGCCGCATGTTGGGAATCTCAAGAAAGTCGGCCAGCATATAGTAGCCGTCAAACCTCATCAGTGGATTTGCATTGAAGATCACTGTCGTAATCGTCGTAACAAAAAACGTATTCAGCGCCAGCATGTGCAGCAGCCCCGGCCTGGTAAGCCACCACACGTAAATGGCAATCGCGCTCAGTACGATCTCAATATACATCCCGGCGCCACCGATAATGATTCGATGCCACTTGTTCTTCATCATCCACGAGTCAGTGACGTCGCAGTAAAGGCAGGGACTGAAGACCAGCAGCATGACGCCCATCTCGTGACATTCGCTGCCGTAATGAACACAACTGAGTCCGTGACCGAACTCGTGAATGATTTTGGCGATTCCGAGTGTGACCCACAGATAAATCAGGTTTGGCCAGCCAAAGAAACTCTGGAATTCCGGCAGCCTGCCACGAAACTCCTCAACATTGGCCCCCAGCACCAACCATGATGAAACCACAAACACCAGTGTGATGGTGACGACCCAGCGATGGAACAACCATGCACAGAAGGGGTGCAGAAATCGCAGTGTACGTTCCGGATCCCAGCCCGGCAGACGCATGGAAAGCAGACTCATCGCAGCCTGCTTGATCTTCTGTTTCCGAGACTTGCGGCGGTCGCGGATCACCGTGGCTCCCTGCCCCGGTCGACTGCTGGATGTCAGTCCCTTGCGGTGCAGGTCGGAGATCAGCTGCTGAATATCATTCAGGGTGATCTGCAGCGCCGGGAATTCCAGCCGCAGCTGGTCTCGGACATCCTCCAGACTGCGTTCTCCGTCAAGCAGTTCGAGAATGCGGTACTGCTCGATCTGAAGTCTGTGATACTTCAGGGCAATCGGGTCCTTGATCACCTGATAGCCAACACCCAGGTAATCAATTCCCGCAACAACCAGGTCCGGCCGCCGACGAAGCGGAATCGGACGCTGATTTGATGACATCATTCCGCCAGCACTCATCGCCCTGCACGCTCTCCGTTGAAGCCGTCATCTTTCCGCTGTACTGCAAAAACACCCCGCAGTGCCACAGCAGAGATCATGGAGTTCGTGGATAAATCTTCGCCCGAACCTCCAGCCCCTGATAAAGCAGATAGCGACCATGTTCGTCCTGACGGTTCTGAACAAGAACGCTCACCTTCACATACTGGGTGCTCGCCAGCGTGTCGATTACCGGATCGATAAAGCGAATCTCTCCCCGAAA
>JAFMMM010000271.1 GCA_017859815.1 Planctomycetota bacterium
ACCCGCAGTGGACGAGACGTTCTGATTGAACGTAGCGGATCCGGCATCGGTATTGAGCAGAACGTTGCCGTTGCCATGAGCCGTGACGACACGATCAACAAGCAAGTCACCGGCATCCACATCGATGCTGATGTTTCCGTCGCCGGCCAGTGTGCGAACACCGGTCCCAGTGATCTGCAGCGAGTTTGTTTCCTGTAAATTGATGTCGCCAGAACTTTGATTGACGGCCTCCACAGCATGTACGGAGATTTCCAGTTCGTTGCTGCTGCCGATTCCGTCTTGCGCTGTCAGGGTTACGATTGCTCCAACACCTTCCGCAGTCATATCCACTGCGAAATCTCCACCGTCTTTGATTTCCGATTGAGTTGTAATCGCGATTGCGTTGCTGGAGTTGTTCGTTGTTGTTAACCCGCCGAGGACGACCTCGCCATCTGCGGTGAGTGTGATTGTTCCGGAACCTGCATCAACAATTGCCGCATCCGATGCACTGTTATCCTGCATGGAGATGGTGCGACCGCTGTCGCCTGCGTTGTCGCCGTCGGCATCAGAGGTGATGGTGACGCTTCCTGATCCACTGGCAGTGATGTCTCCCGTGACCGACTGGAAGACACTGTCGTCGGCCGTCAGCAATACGTTTCCGTCGTGATCGGTCCGCACAGTATTTTGAACATGCAGATCGGAGTTCAGTCCTCTGGCTTCCAGCGCAACACCACCGCTTCCGGCCACGCTGATTCCGCGGCCTGCGCTGAGTACCGTGATGGTACCATTTTCCGTTTGCAACAGAATGTTGCCAGTCCCTGCTGCACTGTTCTGTTCAAGACGGGTCACGTCGAGATGACCCCCGGTGGAAATCTGTCGAATCGAAAGATCGCCCGACAGACCCGTGTTCGCAGCGTCGATTGAGGAGAGTTCGGTTTCGAGGGCATCACCGTCGCCGATGCCAAGAACCGCGCGAAGAACAGCATCGGTTCCCTTCAGGTTGGTCGCGACGCCATTATTGTCGAGTATTGCACCGGACGCAGAAATCAACTGGATCGTTGTTCCCGAGGCAGTGTTAAGGTTGATCGTCGAAACTTCGCGAATAGTCACTGTTCCCGAAGCAAGGGCAGTCAGGCTGCCGAAGTTATGTGCCGCCAGGTTGTCGAGTGTAATTTCCTTGCCGTCGAAGTCGGCCAGCCCGGTGACGTTGATCGTTGCAGCCGCAGCGTCTGAAATCTGCCCAGCCGAATCCAGGTCAAGAGTGTCCGCCGAGTTGCTTCCGGCGAGCTGAGTGTTGCTGTTTTCGATGATCTGAACAGCACCCGCAGCGTTGAATCGCAACTGTCCGAAATTGTGCGCGGCGGCATTATCAAGCGCGATTGTTGTTGCCTGAAACTGCGCAAGATTGGAGCTGCTGACAGCACCGCCGGCAACATCTGTGATTTCACCGGTGGCTGCAGCGTTCAGGCTGCCAACCGCGACGACTGCAGCAAGCGAGATGTTTCCGCTGTTGGCAGCCAGCGAAGCCGAACCGGTTCCAAGGTTGACCTGGTTCACGATGGCCAAATGGCCTGCATCGACAATGAGTTGCAAATTGTCATTGCTGGTTGTGATCCCGGAGACGGCAGAGATTGTTCCAACGGTCAGGCCGTCGGAATCACGGTACGCCAGGGGCCCGTCAAAATCGGCGGCAATCACCTGAACGTTGTTCTGAAGGTGCTGCAGGCTGACAGAGCCGCTGCCGGTGAACAGGACCTTCTGGCTGGAGATCAGGTCGTTCGTTTGGGTCGTGGGAATTGTTCCCGTCGCCGCTCCCTGAGTAATCTCAGCAGAGTCAGCCTGGATCGTCGCGGTCTGATTGCTGGTGTTCAGACTACTGAGATCGCAATCAAGGTCCGTAAATTGCGTGTCGCCGTGCAGTACCAGTTGCACGTTACTGTTGGTACGGATGTCGACCTGAGCCGGAGTACTCGGAACTCCCGGGAGATTTTCTACCCACAGCTGAACTGTTTCATCTGCAGCGCCGTCAACCTTGTAAAGGATCCGGTCGGTACGGGTGCCATTGCTTCCGAGGATGACATCGTTTCCGGCGGTGGCGGCATCAACGTCCAGCGCTTCAATCCGTAACGCATCGCTGATCAGGAGTCCGGTATCAGGCAGGGTAATGAGGCCGGCTGAGATGATCGCGAGATTCGGAGAAGTGAAGGTGGATGTCGCCAGGTTCAGGTTGCCGGAAGAGACGATGGATGCCGCCTGTGCGGTGATCAGGAACGAGCCACCAAAGCTGCCTGTAACGGCGATCGTGCCGGCTGGCGCACTGGCTGTCAGATTGCCGGTGAGTTGCAGTTCCAGCGGATCAAAAGAACCTTTGAAAACATCTCCGGAAATTCCACCGATGCTGCCGTCGATCGCAGAGAGAATTGCGTTTGCTGCGAAGAGATTTGTCGCCGCGCCATTTGCGTCTGTGAGTGAACCATTGAGTGCCTTGACGGAAACGTCCCGCGACAGGTTGGAGACAACATCAATCTCAAGATTTCCGCCGGCGATATTCTGTGTGACCTGGATTCTTCCTGAGAATGTATTCGTGGCGGTCAGAGTGCTGATGTCCGTGACGATCGCCGCAGCACTCCCGATGCCCTCGGCCGCGTTGAGAATCGCTGCATTGGAAACCAGAGTCCCGGCAGAACGCGTGATCGCTCCCGTGTTGTCCGTATCGGCATCCGCCGCCAGCACGATGTTTCCGCCGGCAGCCTGAATGTCTCCGTTAAGGTCGATGTTGCGATCTGCGCGGATCTGAATCTGCCCGCCGGAAGAATGCACACCGGCTGAGCCGATGATTGTGTCAGCACTCGCACCGCGTGCGTCCAGAAAAAGAGGACCGGCGTCAGTTGACGTGACTGCAGTTGCAGTATCAATTGAGCCACCGGCGATGATGTGGAGAACTGCGGCTGCCGCATCGTTACGAACCTCAGTGACAAAAGTCACGTTGTCTGTTTCTTCGATTCGAATGGCACCGGAAGATGAATTCCTCGCGGTCAGCCCGTTCACGGCAGTCAAGATCGCGCCACTGCTGCCGATCCCCTCGGCCGCCTGGAACGATGCGATGCTGGCCGTGACGGTCCCGGCAACACGCGTGATCCCGCCGGTGCCGTCAGCATCAGCATCTGCGGCAATCAGAACGTTTCCCGATCCTGCATCGACATGTCCGCCGATTTCTGCGTGTCGATCAGCAACAATCTCGATCTGCCCCCCGGAAGAACTGATCCCTCCTGAACCAACTGTGATGTCGGAATTCACGTTTGTGGCGCGAAGCGCGAGATTTCCATTGTTGGTGGAGGTGATCGCAGAGGATGTCTGCAGAGAGCCAGCCGTGGTGACTGTCAATTCACCGCTCACAGCCTGATTGCGGGCAACATTGACGAACAGCAAATCATCTGTCTCATTGAACCGGACATTGCCGGTTGACGAATTGTCTGCGGAAAGTTGCTGCACATTTGTCAGCACAGCAGCGGCACTTCCGATCCCCTCAGCTGCTGAGAAGTCCGCGCGAGTCGCTGTGATCGTTCCAGCGGTGCGGATGATCTCACCGCTGGCGTTGACATCGCTGTCGGCCAGGAACGTGGCATTGACTGCTGCTGTGGCATCGGCGAATAACAAAATGTCCCGGCCCGCACTGACCTGCATGTTAGATACCAGGGCTGTGGTCGTATCGTTCAGGGCGACATCCTCGAACGCAGCAATACTCAGAATGCCAACGTCGCTTGTAATCCGATGGGTGGAAACATTGTGACCGGACAGGGACACGGTGTGCCCACGCAGTTCAGAGCCACTGACCGACCCCAAATTGCCCGCATTATTGGAGTCCTGATCTGCTGTGATGGTGAGGGTTCCACCACCGATCCCGTCTGAATCAGCCTGTACTGTGACAGCATCGACGGTGATGTTGTTGGTTGCCGCAATACTGATGTCGCCAGTGGCCACGATATTGGCTGTGATGGTGACATCTGTCGGGTCGATGTTGATGTTGAGATTGGTGTTTGCTGTCGCAGTGACAGCTCCATCAAGCGAAATGATCCCCGCAGCGTTAATCTTGATTGCATCACGTCCACCGTTCGCCGCGTTGGTTGTCGCGTCAACCGCTCCGCTGAGTGTGGTGGAACCGGTTCCCGCCGATTGATTCAGTGCAGTGACGCGAAGTTGTGCCGCCTGCAGATCGTGATTACTCGTAATGTCCAGCAGACCCAGTCGGGTTGTTGATCCGACCGCACTTGCGAACGTGATACTGCCTGTGCCAGCATTGAGTGTGAGTGATTCGGATTCTGCATTTTTCGCATCCACAGTATCGCTGAAGATAATGTCTCCCGCATTGTTTCCGGTGTCGAGAGTAATACTTCCGGTCAGCGTGATTGCGGAGTTGATTGCGATGCTGTCGTTAGTGGTCGTGATGTCAGCTGCGGTCGCGATTCCAGCGATGGATGTGATCGAGACACTTCCGTCAGCGATGATGTCGGCGGACGCTGCGACGGTTGTGGTCCCGGCCTGATTGATGGCGACACCACCGCCGCCGCTGGTGGTGACAGTGCTGTTGATCTGCAGTGAGTTGCCACTGAGGGACACTCCGTCTGCACTCGAAGTGGTCACCGGACCATTGAGTGTTGTTGTGCCGGTTCCGGCGACCTGCGTGAGAGAATGTGCATCCAGCTGAGCAAGACTGACGCTGGCCGCATCGCTGATCTGGACCTTGCCAAGTTCGGTCAGCTGTCCTGAGGCGGCGACGAACGTAATGTTTCCGGTACCGGCACTCACCGTGAGGTTTTTCGACCCTGCCGTAGAACCGTCAACAGGCCCGTGAAAGCTGATATGTCCACCGTTGCTGCTGAGAGAACTGTGATCGATCAGCCGCACCGATTCATTGAATGAGATTTCGCCGCCGGCAGTTGCCAGTTCGCCGCCAAGTGTCACAGCATCGAAATAACGCTGCGCACCTGTGGTTGTGACGTCTCCGACTTGCAGGGTGCCACCAGCGTTTGTTGTCAGTGAATCAAGTGCGGTTGTAGCTCCGACCGCAGCATTGAAGGTCGTGGCACCCGTGGACAGAACCGTCAGATCGAACGCGCCGTTGACTGTGTCTGCAAAAGTGACAGAGCCAGTTCCTGCGGAGATGGTGACGTCGTTCGCAAGTGTGACTGCTTCGTCAAATTGGACATTACTGTCGACCGTGGCGAGGTTTCCACCGACGTTGGTGACGCTGCCGTAGTTCTGCGAGCCGGTTGTGTTGACGTTTTCGATGATCGCGTTGCCACCGGCGTTTGTCGTCAGCGACGCCAGTGCCGTCGTGTTGCCGACATTGTCCTGGAAGACGGTGAACAAGGTTGAGTTCAGTGTTAGCGCGTGTGGTCCATCGACGGTGCTGTTGAAGAGAATCAGACCGTTACCGGTGGAGATGGTGGAATCGTCAACGAGAAGAACGGCTTGTTCAAACTGCACTTTGTTATTTGTTGTGGTGAGCGTTCCTCCGAGTGTGGCTGCATTTCCGTAAGTCTGGTTCCCGGTTGTGTTGACGTCTTTCATCGCGGTGGTGCCACCAGCGTTTGTTGTCAGTGAATCGAGTGCGTTTGTTGCTCCGACGGCAGCACTGAAGGTCGTTGCACCCGTGGACAGAACCGTCAGATCGAACGCGCCATCGGTCGTATCGTTGAACACAATTGCGGCTGATCCGGAATCGAGCTGAAGATCTGCGTTCAGCAGGAGTCTTGAGTCGAAGGTCATCGTACCACTTGTTCCCTGAACGCCCCCGCTTCCACCTGCGGATTGAATTGCTGGTCCGTTGCTGGTGATTGTTCCTCCGCCGGCTTGCAGATGAATGTTGCCTCCGCTACCGCCTGTCGCTGAGAGCCCCGTATCTTCGCCGCCACTGGTCAGGATGCTGGCAATTCCAATTGACCCGGTCAGTGTTGTCAGCTGGACATGACCACCATCACCTCCGCTACCGCCGGCGTTCGAGCTTCCGGAGGCATCGAGAGTTCCCTGAAGCTGCAGGTCTCCGGCGGTCACTGTCAGACTGATGCTGCCGGATGCCGTTCCCGTGTTGATTTCTGCGGTTGAGATGATTTCTGCAGAGTTGGTTCCGGACAGGCTGCTGTCTGCAATCAGCGTGACATCGCCACCCATGGTGCTGATTGTGGCACCAATATTGATCGTCCCGGCAGTCACTGTCAGGCTGCCACCGGCGAGGTCGGTTGTTGTGCCTGCGAATTCAATGGCGTTGTCGGAAGTCGCATCGTCACGGATGACGAGGTCCGCCCCGAAGCCTGGTCCGCCGGAGTCAACCCCCGAAACCGTCAACGTCTTCACCCCGCCGGCATCGCTGATGGTGAGTGATGATGTTGGGTTTGAGAAGATCGTTCGTTCAAAGGAGTCACCATCGATGACAGAAATGCCATCGTTGGCTGTTGCATCGTCACTGAGTACCACCGAGGCATCAGCAGCATTGGGGAGCGTAATTGACAAATCTGCTGCATCACCCAGCAATGCAAGGGGCTCTGTATCCGCGAAGCGAATGTTCCCGATGCCAGCGAATATCAGTGTGCCGGATTCCGGACCGGTGTGCGTCACCAGAACATCCGGGGTGGATGAGTCATCATCCACATCGATGTCGTAATTCCTCACGGTGAGTTGATCGAGATCGGAATTGTCCGCCGCTTCTCCGGCGTTGAAGGTGAGTCCACCGGAAGGAAGCATGCTTGTGGTGAGGTCAATGATCAGATGATCTGACGCTTCCGCAGTACCGCGAATCAGGAGTTCGTTTTGGTCATTCAGCGGCTGTCCACCATTCGCGAAGGCAGACGCTTCGATTTGCAGGGAACGCCCGGAATCAACGACTTGAAAATCTGCATTGGTGATGTCGTTGACGCTCCATGAACCCTGGCCAATGCTGAGACTGACGGTGGAAACGGTGCCGCTGCCAAAATCAACATCCGGTCCCTCACTGACCGTCAGGCTGGCTGCATTGTCCAGTACGATACCGTCAAGACCGAGTGTCGCATTCAACAATCTGCGGTCTTCAAGTTGCCGCAGGCGAAGTCGGGCAGGTGCGGACCGTTGCGGGCTGAGTCGCAGCAGATTTGTCAGGTTACGAATGAATCTCTGGAGGCGCATGTCAGAGACTTCCGAGGCAGCGTTGCCAACACGGCATCGCGGCGGCCGAGGGTGTTGAGAATCCGAAACGTCTGATGAGGAGCCCAAAGCGAAGTCCGTTTGCCCGGAGTCGGTCCCCCATCTTTGTCAAACCTTACCATTTATTCGGCCATTTGGGATTCCAAGGCAAATGGAAGAAGCGGCAGAATGGGGAATTTGCGGTGTATCTGATGTCGATTTGGAATGCGCTGCCGATGCAATCCTAAGTAAACGAAAAATC
>JAFMMM010000272.1 GCA_017859815.1 Planctomycetota bacterium
GTGACGCGATTGTGACATTTCTGTACGCCAGACCGGCGTGGAACCGCAACGCGATCGATCTCCGTGCTGTGACAATCCCGAAGACGTGGCTGCATGATGCTGCAGGCCGGCTGGATTCCGGTAGAAAATCGGGCGGTCAGTGATCCAGCACCTGCAGTGTTCAGAGACCGATCCGGAAGTCATTTTGCGTGAGGTTGTCTTCTCAGCAGGGCACGCACGGGAGTTCCATCGGCACCAGGAATCAGCAGTGGCAGTGCGAGCATTTCGTACAGCCCCGCAGTGACGCGGCTGAGATTCAGTCCTTCCAGAATCATGATCCCTGCTTCGTACAAGTCATGATGATTCGCGAGTAAAGGACTGTCGAGCGGATCCACGCTGGGCAGGTCCACACCAATGACTTTCACGCCGGCATCCGCAAGAGCACAGATTGTGTCCGGGGCCATGACCGGAATGCTGTCGGGAAATTTCAGCGAATCCGGCCAGCCGTCCGTACGCAGCAGAACTCTTTGTGGAAGTTTCGTCGTGGGGATTCGATCCGGACCGATGATATTCGTGTTTCCGGCGTCAATGACCATTGTCGGGCCACACAGCAGGAGTGGATCGAGCGCTTCTGCGGTTTCACCGTGATCGAGAAAATGGAACGGAGCATCGCAGTGGGTACCCGTGTGCAGACTTTGTTGAAGCCTGCCCACCGTCACGGAATCTCCGCGAGCACGGCTCCACTTTTGTTCCAGAAGTACGGGTGTGTCACCGGGCCAACCAGCCAGATCATGCTGCAACGGACGTGTCACATCAATCCATGTCATGGTCATGCTCTTTGTGCTGTTGAGAGGGAGGAAGTCAGGTCACTTGCTGAGCAGGTGACTGCGTGAGATCCAGATCTGAATCGAGGATCTCACGAATGGCCGCAATGATCAACTCACAGTCGGCGAATTGCGTATACAGCGGAGCGGGAGCCAGTCGTATCAGATCAGGTTCTCGAAAATCCGGAACAAAACCACGCTGCCGCAGAATGGACGAGATGGCTCTGGCACGCGGATGCCGAATGGCAAGATGCCCGCCCCTGCGTTCGTCTTCGTCAGGTGTCGCGATTTGGAATCCTGTTGTCCCAAACTGCTGCTGGATCAGCTCTCTAAGAAAGGCTGTCAGCTGCAGTGACTTGCGACGTAATTCCGGAATTCCGGCATCCTCGATCGTACGCAGGGATCCGGACAGGGCAGCAAGACTGAGAATATGCGGCGTTCCCAGTTGCAGACGACCGGCACCTTCAGCGGGCACCAGCTGTTCCTCCATCTGAAACTGCCGCGATTTTTCGCAGCCAAACCAGCCTGCCAGCCCTGGCGACAGATCATGCCAGCGCGGGTGCAGGAACATGGCGGCGACTGCTCCGGGACCACCATTCAGGTACTTATAGGTGCACCAGATTGCGGCATCAGGTTGTAATTCCGTCAGGTCCAGCGGGACGACGCCGACTGAGTGGGAACAGTCCCAGCAGATTCGCACGTCGTTGTCGCGGGCCGCTGTGGTGATCTGCTGCAGGTTGAGTAACTGGCCACTGGTAAATACGACTGAGGGCAGCACAGCCATCTGAACTTTGGTTTGCAGCGCCCTGATCACGTCCTGCTCCTGCAGATATCCTGAGGAATCACGCGGGACCTCGATCAGGCATTGAGCCGGGTCTCGGCCAAGACTTTGCAGGAAACTGACAGCGGCATAACGATCGGTCGGGAACGCGCTGCCGTCGATCAGAATCCCGCAACGTTGATCCTCGCGGCGATACAGTGTTGCCAGCATCTGATGCAGGTGCAGGGTCGTTGAGCCGGCAAGAGTGATGGAGTTGGCCGGTGCCTGAACGATGCGACAAAGTTGATCCGCGATTCGTTCGACGAGGTGGAACCAGTCGGCCTCTTCGTCTGTCCAGCCTTCGATAGCGAGTGATTTCCATTGCTGCAGTGCTTTCAGCACAGCATCCTCTGCCTGCCTGCAGAGCAGACCAAGCGAATTCCCGTCGAAGTAGATTTTTCCCGGAGGCAGATGGAATTCACTTCGAAACCGCGACAGCGGATCATGCTGATCAAGTTGACGAGCCGAGGATGGCATGTTGCTGCACACAGTTCCTAAGTCGTTTTTCGCCGGGGGCAGCTGGGACGGTGGCAGTGCTGCGACGCTCAATTTGCCGACGTCACTGCTGCGGCAGGGGTGAGCCATCCAGCCGTGGCTCTCTACGGTGGCTGCAGGAGTACTCCCGCAGAATAACAGGAACACCCCTCGAACTCCCGATTGCCAGCGGCCGAAAGACGCAACTAGTTCCCTGCCAAATCTGTTTCCTGCTGTTCTGATCCGGGCTTCGGCGTCTGCAGACGGATCAAAACCTCGTTGCGGCGAAAGATGCCGGGAGTGAATGGGGCGTCGTACCCTGCACGCTCTGCAGCACCAGCAGCAGTGAAACCTCGCTGCTTCATCCAGTCGCGTAGCGTCTTTTCATTCGCTTTGGCTTTCGTGGAGTTCATGACTCCCGAAAAACGAATCACTGCAAACCGCCCACCCTCGCGAACCTTAATCTGTACGCCGGAACTTCCCGGGGTGGGGGCACCGGTGACGGCGACCTTCGCGGGCATGACAAACCCCATTTTTCCCTGCGAGCCCTCAGACTCCGCTTCCATAAAAACGGGCGTTGTCATTGCAATCTTCGTCCGGCCCTTGTTGTCGCCGCTGATGTAGCGGAATAGCCTCATAAAGCTGCCGTCGTTTCCGCGGGCATCGATGTTGGCCGCTGTTGAGGCCATCACCAGATCCGGGTATTCGCGGATCTCAATGGCCCCGTCCTTTTCGACAACTTCATACGGAGCGGATTCATAACCGGCTCTGGCCGTCTTGTTCAGGCCGAACGCGCCAATCGCAATCAACGCGAACAGACCCACCGTATAAATCATGCGTTGCCTCATCCTGTCGCCTCCAACCAGTTGATGTCATGAACGTTCTGGATGATGTTAGGCGGGAATCCCATTCAGGCCAGCGGGAGAATTTGCTGAATTATGATGACAGCCGGGAGTGGCAAGGAATCCCTGTTTGACGATCCAGAGATCGGTGTTTGACCGTGAATGGCAGCGTGCGGCCCGGCACCGGTGGCGTGAGCTTTCCGGAGGGGTTGGTCTCAGGCAATCAATTGGTCAATGACTTTTGCCGGGTACACATCGGTCAGACGCTCATCACGGCCGTTATGGTGATAGGTCAGCTCTTCGTGGTTCAGGCCGAGCAGACGCAGGATTGTCGCATGCAAACTGGCGGTTTGCGTTCGGTTTTCGACCGCGCGATAGCCAAAATCGTCCGTTGCACCATAAGCCTGACCGCCCCGGATTCCACCGCCTGCCATCCAAACACTGAAACCATACGGGTGATGGTCCCGGCCAAAAGCGGCTTTGTTATCGCGCGCTTCCGCCGCAGGTGTGCGACCGAATTCTCCGCCCCACAGAACCAGCGTGGAGTCCAGCAGGCCGCGTTGTTTCAGGTCTGTCAGCAGGCCTCCGACAGGGCCATCTGTCTGCTGACAGCAGCTTTGTGTTCCACTGTTGTTATTGGTGTGGGTATCCCACGGTTGTCCCGCCATGAACAGACTGACGAAACGGACCCCACGCTCGACCAGTCTGCGCGCCATCAGGCAACGGGTTCCGTAGGATTTGGTCACGTCGTTATCGAGTCCATACAGTTGCCGAGTCGTGGCCGTCTCCTCGGAAAGGTCCAGTGCATCGGTGGCAGCGAGCTGCATGCGTGCAGCCAGCTCAAAGGCTTCGATGCGAGCCTCCAGCTCCAGTTCCCCGGGACGCAGCTTCAGGTGTCGCCTGTTGAGCTTGTCGAGGAGAGCGGCCCGCCCCTGTTCAATGGACGCCGGGCGTCCCTGAGCCGGCTGCAGATGCAGGACAGGATCACCCTGTTCCCGAAACATTGTCCCCTGATACTGCGGCGGCAGCCAGCCGCTGGACCAGTTCCTCGTTCCGTCGACGGACTGTCCCTTCGGATCCGGCAGTGCCACATAGGCGGGAAGGTTGCGAGTCTCGGAGCCGAGTCCGTAGGCCAGCCACGATCCCAGTGTGGGGCGACCCGCGACCGTCATGCCGGTCTGTGCCATCCAGATCGCCTGTTCATGATTGCGATGTTCGGTGAACATTGAACGCACAACGGCGATGTCATCTGCATGCTGAGAAACGTGTGGCTGCAGCTCCGAGAACTCAAGCCCACTCTGCCCGTGCTTTCGAAAGCGGAACGGGCTGCCCATCAAATTTTTGGTTCGGTTTTCATCATCGGCAACTTCGTCCGGCGGGGCTGTGCCGTCCAATCGATTCAACAGCGGTTTGGGATCCAGCAAATCCACATGGCTGGGACCGCCGTGCATATACAGCTGAATCACTGCTCTTGCTTTGCCGGCTGAATGGGGCAGCCGCGAGCTGTGCGCGGACTTTGCCGCAGCTGTTTCCTGCAGCATTGCTCCCAAAGCCATGCCGCCAAAGCCACTGCCAAGGCTGCTGACTGCGTCACGACGGGTGAACATGAGAGTCATTCTGATGCTCCGTTGGAATCAATCCACGTAGGCGAACTCGTTTGAACTCAGCAGCATGTGACACAGATCTGTCAATGCCGCATGGCGGGCTTGATCGAGGCTCTGCTGATCAGCACGTTGGTTTTCGTCCATGAGGGCGAGATGGCGTGCCGTCTGGTCAGCCAGAAATTCGGTCAGGAAGTGATGCTCGGCTTTGTCACTGGATCTGGAAAATGCCGCCTGCACTGCATAATCCAGTGGATCCTCGTCACCTTCGGCCTTCACTCGCGCAGCAAAGTTCTTTGCTGCTCGTACCAGAAAGTCGCTGTTGAGCAGAGTGAGTGCCTGAGTCGACACCGTGGAGATACTGCGATGCGTGCAGTTCACGGAGATCTTCGGCTGATCAAACAGGTCCAGCATGGTCTCATGCTTCAACCGCATCACCAGCACGTAGATCGATCGACGATTTTCACCATGCCCGGCCGGAACGCTGACTTCTCCGTTGCCCGCGCGATTGACGGGGACGGGCGGACCGTAAAGGGTTGGGTCGGCACTGCCGGAAACAAACAGAAAGGCGTCCCGCATTGGTTCTGCATCAAGCCGCCGAATGTTCTGTCGCCAGTAAAGCGAATTCTCCGGGTCGACAGTTTGACAGCGCTCATATTCTGCGGCGGGAAGTTGCGAGGCCTGCCGCCAAACGCTGGAATTCAGGATCAGGCGGTGAATGTGTTTCACGCTCCAGCCACTGCGAACAAACTCTGTTGCCAGCCAGTCGAGCAGTTCCGGATGTGTCGGGGGTTCACCGGCAATTCCAAAGTCTTCCGGCGTGCCAACAAGACCGCGTCCAAAGTGATGCATCCAGATTCGATTGACCATGACTCTGGCGGTCAGAGGATGCTGAGGCTGAGTCAGCCATTTTGCGAACGCCAGTCGTCGCCCGCTGCTGCGTGCCCCGTCGTCCGGGGCGGTCCATTGGAAATCCTCCGGAGCATTGACCGCAGAAAGTACCCCCGGCTGAACCTCGGGGCCCGGTGTCAGAGGATCGCCACGCAGCAATAGTCGAGCGGTTGTATTGCCTTCCAGATCGTAGAGTGCGCGGACTTCATCAATCACAATGCGCTGTCCGTTTTGCGCGGCGATCTGAGCGGCGATGTCGTCGGACCGCTGCTTCCATTCTGCATTCGTTTCCGCAAGTGCCGTTTTGAGTTCCTCGCCGTCAGGTTGAAGCTGTTTTTGGTGGTGTTCCACCAGTGCCTTCTGTGCGTCCGATCGCTGGTCTTCGGCGACTGCAAAGGCCGTCTCGACCGCCTCCCGATCTGCCTGTGGAAGTTCAGCCAGCCTGGCTGCGAACAGCTTCGCTGCAGCGGTTTGCAGCAAATCAGCCTGATCGCTCTCCAGCATTTTGACAGCTTCGTCAATCTGTTTGTTCCGGTCAGTTGCTGTTCGTTGTTGCGCAGCGGTCGCAGTCTTCAACCGTCGCTCCATCTGCGGCACCCAGTTGTCAGGACGATATGCCCCCATCAAAACAGCCTGCATGCGGAAGTAGTCTGTTTGAGGGATGGGATCAAACTTGTGACTGTGGCAGCGAGCACACTGAATTGTCAGTCCCATGGTGGAAGAACTGATGATTTGCAGGGTGTCGAACATGGTCGGAAAGTAGTACTGGGAGTGTGCATTTTTGATCGTGGAAAAGTCCGGACGACTGGCGTCTGCTGCGGTTCGCAGAAAACCCGTTGCCGTGATTGACTCAATCACGCTGTCCGGCATTTCTTCCTGCGTAGCATGGACTGACCAGTAATCAGCCAGTTCATCGCCGGCGATCTGCTCCCGCAGAAACTGGTCATAGGGCTTGTCGCTGTTGAAGGAGCGGATGACATAATCACGATACTTCCACATCAGCGGCAGTTGGCGATCCTCGTTCAGGATTCCCGCTGAATCAGCATAGCCGGCAACATCCAGCCAGTGTCTGCCCCAGCGTTCGCCGTAGTGCGGGCTGTCCAGGAGTCGGTCGAGCAGGCGTTCCCAGGCATCAGGTCGCTGATCCGCAAGAAAATCCTGCAGTTCCTGCGGAGTTGGAGGGATCCCAGTCAGATCAAAGCTTGCCCGTCGCAACAGGACTTCCTTCGAGGCTTCCGCTGCCAGCGTCAGATCATGTTCCTCCAGTTGCTGAAGGACAAAAGTGTCAAGCGGATTGCGAACCTTGCTGGACTGGTGCACGGTGGGCAAGTCGGGCCGCCGGGGAGGGTTAAACGACCAGAATTCCACGGGCTCGTCAGGATTGCTGCTGCCGACTGCGGTGCTGGGGTCGACACCGGCAGCGCCGTCATTGATCCATTTTCGAATCAGTCCTTTTTCCTCTGCCGTCAGTTTCTGTCCAACGGCCGGCATTTCGTCGGCCGCAACCCTTTCGTAGAGCAAACTGAATTCCGCCGCTGCAACACGGATTGCCGGACCGGAATCACCACCGCTCAGCAGGGCGTTCGGGCTGGCCAGGTTGAGCCCGCCTTTGGGTTCCACTCCCGCGTGGCAACGCAGGCATTTGCTGCGAAAAATGGGCAGAACGTGGTCGGCAAATGTCACCGTTCCATGATCAGATTTTTTCGCGTCTTCAACAGGGCCGCCCACTGTGATTCCGACCACGCCAAACAAAGCCGCGAGCAGCAGGCTGCAGTGGTGGAGCTGAAGGCTGGACTGCCGCAAACTCATTCCGTCATCTCCGTCAGCAGAAACACACGCTAGTCCGGAAAAGGCCACTAAGCAGCACATCGCAGCCTGCAGCCGAACTCAATGGGGCGTTGATCTGAGAGATGGCAGAGACGCGCGAACCAGACTAC
>JAFMMM010000273.1 GCA_017859815.1 Planctomycetota bacterium
GTCACTTCGACTGGGCATACGACGCCAAGGTTCGCAAAGACGAACGAGGGGACGTCGTCCTGCCCGCTCCGGACCGCTACGGAACGCCTGAATACAATCGCATGACACCCGCACAAAAACAACGATGGGACGCTTACTTCGGACCACTCAATCAGGCGTTTCTCAGTGACTTCGCCGCCGAGAAAATGACTCATCGCCAGCTTGTCAGCTGGAAGTACCGACGCTACATGAGAAATTATCTCAGCACGGTTCGAGCGGTCGACGAGAGCGTTGGACGCCTGCTGAAATACCTTGACGAAAACGATCTGACAAAAAACACGGTTGTCATCTATTCATCGGACCAGGGGTTCTATCTCGGGGAACACGGCTGGTACGACAAACGCTGGATGTTTGAAGAGTCTTTCCGGATGCCATTCGTGATCCGCTGGCCAGGCGTTGTGCCCCCAGGCAGTCGCCCCGAGCAGTTGATTCAGAACATCGATTATGCTCCAACGTTTTTGCAGATGGCTGGCCTCGACGCACCGGCAGAATTGCAGGGGCGTTCACTGATGCCACTGCTGCAGAATCCCCAGGCAGTCTGGAGAAAATCACTGTACTATGCCTACTACGAACTGGGTGAGCATGCGGTACCACAGCACTTCGGCGCACGTACAGACCGCTACAAGCTGATTCACTTTCCGGTCAGCGGGGAGTGGAATTTGTTTGATCTGCAGGAAGATCCCCAGGAACTGAAAAGCGTCCATGATTCCCCCGCCTATCGCGACGTACTGGCCGAGATGACCGCTGAATTTCATCGCCTGCGTGCTCACTACCATGCCCCGCCAATGCCCCCCCGGCAACCGTAGCTCGACGGGGGCAAAACGCTGCGGACTTGCTGAGCAGGCCGTCTGCGTTGACGCCAGGAAAGCCTGGCTCACACAACTGGTGGTGCCCGACAGTACTACCGGGCCACCACTGGCAAGTTCCGGGGCCACCGCTGGATCGTTTGCCAAAACAACAAATCGTCAATCGTCTAGTCCGCTCCCCAGCAGACTCGCAACTGACGGTGAGATCAGCGACTGCATGAACTGCGGAAAATGGGAAGCGGAACGGATGTGACAAGCTTGACACCAGCGCCCTCAGTCACCTGCCTTGAGCAGCCATGGCAGCATCCGGCGGTCTGTTCAAGCCTCGTCGGCAAGGCCGCTGTTGTTGACTCATCTATCGCATCGCGCTTCGTAAAATAACGAATAGCTTATCCCCACATAATGAATAGCTTACCATGGCCCCGATGCCGGCAGACAATCCGCCCGAATGGGCAATATCTGAGGCAATTCCCTTGCTTCATAGTTGATAGCCTTCGCAGATCTGAGCAAACTGCGGACGAGGCCAACCACGCAGTAGAGTGACAACCGCCGTTAATCCGATACTCCTGTCGACTGACGCGAGTGCTTGGAATTCAGTTCTTCAATCCAGCCACTGCATATCAACAACAACGCAATGACATTGTTTCCGTCTTGTGCAGCAGTGAAATTGACAGATCCCCGCCAGGGTTGTTTGCGGACAACTTTGAAGTCAGACGCACCCCAACGCATTGCACTGCTGCTACTGGCGTTACTGTTTGATCCGGGTACAGCCAACGCAATCAAGTCATCTGAACAGCAGATCACAAGGAACGTCCTGATCATTGACCTGGGCGATCCTTTTCGCCGCGTTCTCTTCGATTTCGCAGCAGGTCTGCAGCTTGCGAGCAAACAGAAACTGGGCAGCGATCAGAATGAGGGCTTGACTTTAAAGTTGAGAATTGTGGTCGAGTCAGTCAGCCTCACAAACAGGGCTGATCTGCTGCAGACAGGAACCAAAGAAGCCCCTCGTACGGCCGACTATTTGTTTAAACACACCATTGACCGCAACACGTACCGCGAATTCGACTATATCCTGCTACACGGAGAAGAGGCCGCGATCTACGTGACCCAGTGCCTCAAGGATCCGTCTCTTAACGCGGATCAGCAGCTGTTCAGTGCTGACGCCTACTTTGGGATTCTCTCCAGAGGCCCAATCGACAACTTGCCCAACGATTGCAACCCCAACAGTGAATCCAGCCCTCTCCATGGGCGAGGAAGATTAATCAGGCAAAACGAACAAAGTCTTCACAGAGAAACCACGAAATTCGGACTTGACTGTTTCTCTGACGTCGACAGGATTGTTTTCCTCGGCTCAGAACAAGGGCCATATACTGCGGATCGAAACCACGCGCTTTCTCAGGTCAGGGCAGCCGTCAAGAGTTATCCCCGTCCAGTGGAATTGATAGATCTCGATGATGCTGAAATCAGTGAACTGGCCAGGGCAGCGTTGCAGAAAAAGAACGTCGGAAAGTTCGTGTCTGCGGAATTACTTGATAAGCTCTACGGGCGCAATACGGCGTTTTACTATACCAACTGCCTGTATAACGGAGATGAAGTTAGCCTAAATCCTTTTGAATTCTGCGAACTGATTTCAAAGACTTTTGAGATTCCGTTGTTCTCATCACACGCCACTCACGTGTATCGCTGCGGTGCGGCTGTTGCAATCGACAGCTCTGAAGGTGATTACGCAAATTGGTGGTTGAACGAGATCTGGAACCCCGACGGAGACAAACCAGAACGTAAAAACAGTGCTTACCACAACTGGAAGCAGCTCATCCGCTTTGGCGGTCGCTTGCGGGCCCAATTAGGCTTCAACAGCGTGCCTGTCCACAAGGACGTAAAAACAATTCTCCAGCAGCAACGAAGCTTCTTTGCATCGGTATCAGTGATCATAATTCTGGCAGCTTCGCTGGTCGTCGTTGTCTTCGAGTTTCGCAGACGCCACCGTGCTGAACAGTTGCTGGCAGTCCAGAAACAACAAGCCGCTAAAGTGTCTCGAATGACAACGCTCGGGCAATTCAGTGCTGCACTCAGTCATGAACTCAGCCAGCCACTGGCCGCCGTCGCCAACAATTCAGATGCTGGGATCAGACTTATTGACAAGGCCTCATCTGCCGCTTCTCTGCAGATACGCGAAATCTTAAGCGACATTGCAAACGACAACTCCAGGGCGTACAGGGTACTGAAGCGCATCCGAAAGTACATTCTGATGGGCGAATTGACGATTTCTGAATGCAATGTCACTCAACTGATTAATTCAGTAGTCCAGTTAATGACGACCCAAGCGGCAGATTCAGGCATCGTGATCACGTCAGCTATTCCACGATCACTTTCCAGAGTGGCGGCGGACTTCGAGATGACCCAGATTGTCCTTGTGAACGTGGTCACCAATTCCATCCAGGCGATTGCCGAACATCATTCAAACGAACATCATCCAAACGGTTCTTCCGGCATCGACCGAATTACAATCCGTGCGGGAGTTTCCGCAGCGCATCCTGATCGTGTTGAGATCGAAATATCTGATACAGGCCCCGGTCTGGGCAGCTTAGAGGCACAGCAGGCAATGCAGCCGTTTTTCACGACTCGGCCCGATGGGCTTGGGATGGGACTTGCGATTGTGAGGGAAGTCTGCGAACAACAAAATGGGCAGCTTAAAATCCAATCCGGACAAGAGGGCGGTCTCTGCACGACGATCACGATCCCCATGTGGAAAGGTGAATCGAATGATTGATCAAGTTTTTCTGATCGATGACGACGAATCATTTTTGCGAAGCATGCAACGCCGGCTCTTCGCTTATGGTCTGCAGGTACAGAGCTTTCGCTCTGCGCAAGAATTCCTCAGTCAAGTCCCGCTTGACTGCGAGGGCTGTATCCTTCTGGACATCCAGATGCCGGTGATGACTGGGTTTGATTTGCAGGACCACCTGAACGCAGCTGACAGTTGTTTGCCTATTATCTTTATCTCGGGCAAGGGAGACATTCCAACAACTGTCAAGGCCATGAAAAATGGGGCGGAGTCTGTTCTGACGAAGGTGATCGACACCCGCACACTGCTCGAGGCAATCAACAAAGCATTGCTGCGATGCAGAAAGAATCGCACGGAACAGCGGGAACTGACGAAGAAGCGTGAGCAGATTCTGCAATTAAGTCTCAGAGAATTGCAGGTCTTCGCTGCTCTTCTGAAAGGGTGGTCCAACCGCCAAATCGCCGAGCACATTCAACTTGCCGAGCGAACTGTAAAGTATCACCGCACAATGCTCAGCCGCAGATACGATCTCAACTCCCCGGTAGAGATGATGAAGATCATGATGGAAGCCGAACTCTCAGAGAGTGACCTCGAAGAGTGGATTTCCAATTACGACAGCAACAGGGATCCTGAACAGTAGAAACATGTTGTGTTAGTGCCTGCATCTGCTGTAAGCCAACTCCTGCGGATTTAATTTGCAACTGTAGTGAGACATCAAGTCCCCCTTTTTTGACCAGGCTTCTGCGACGATCGAGTGGCTTGGTTAGGGACTCGCTATCAGCCAGTGAGTATTGCGCATAATCCTGATTGATGACCTGTGTGCCGATGTCTTCAGCCATGAGGGTCATCCGGGCGTCACGCTCAGCAGATCATCAACTGGCAGCGTGGGGGCGCGTTCTGCCTGGCGGGCAGTAACACATCGCAGTGTTCGTCGGCAGAAGCTGCACTGCCGACCGGGGGGCGATACACGAATTCAACGAAGACATCGACCTTTCCACGGTGATTCCCAGGGGAATATCGACGTTCTTATCAGCGTGAGGGGATTCTGTGACCGCATAGCATTTCTCGGGTAATGGCATACGGGCGGCAGCAGTTTCCCGACACATAAGTGTGCATCCAGCGGATGCGAACTCAAAGAACGAATCGCGATACAAAAGGAGTAAGAAATCATTAAGTCGCAACACCTTAAGATTCTGATCGGGCCGCTGTTTCTGTTACTGGTAATGTTCTTCTTCCTGAACCTGTCGCAGCATTCTGTCACTCTGTACTCTCCTCTCTGGATTCGATCAACGCGGGTTCGGTTCGCACTGCCGATACAGGATCGACCTGTTGATGTCCTGTTCATCGACACCGACGATGTTCCGGCTTACCTGCGGGACTCAATTGCAGAGTTGCAAAAACAGGTGTGTCTTCAAGGAGAGAGTGGATCAGCTCAGCCGCGATATCGCATTTCCGTCTTTGCCCCCTCAACACGCCGTTCACTGGAGTTATTGGAAGCTGAAGAGTACGACGCAGTAATTCTGCCCTCAGAATCAGCAATATCCGTGTATGACGGTTTTGCAGAACTCAACAGTCGTGACACCCACGTCATCTGTTGCACGAAGACTGACGAATCGCTCGACAGGATTAGAAATTACTCTGGAAACATGATTCCAGTGCTGTGCAGAAATGAGCCTGCTCATGATCTGGCAAATATCAGACGCCTCTTACCCGGCCTGGAAAAGCTGATTTATGTGACATTTCATCAACAGGGTGAAGTTGATGAATACCGATCCGTTCTTCAAATGCATCACGACGCAAAGAAAGAACCAATCTCTCTCGAAGTAGTCAATGCCACCACATTCGAAGAGTTGCGTGAGCAGCTACTGTCCAGGTCGGTCCAATCTCTCGGATCGACAGCAGTTCTGATTAACGATCAGTACGACATCATTGGCGATATCCCAGCCGAGCGATTGCGGGACTTGCAGCAGGTGACCCTGGCCCCATTATTTTTCATCAGTGACGACGCTCTCTACTCAGGAGCGGCCGGAGCGATTCATACGGAGAGTCAGGAGCTGGCCGCCACCTTTGAAGAGATTCTTCAGACGCCAGTTTTCGAAGCAATAACTCAGCCATGGACGGTGCTGGGACAACTGCACGTTGGGGGAAATTCATCGCAGACCAACTACCACGGATCGTTGATCAACCCAACCATAGGGGACGAGGCAGCAGACACAGTCGTGAATGACACGACTCTCGAAACACTGGCGTTCTTTCAAGTCCTCGTCCTGTGCACAATGATGTATCAGATCTATCAGCGAGTTCAATCTGCGGATCGCGAGTCCAAACTGCGTGAGACTCTTTTGAGGACTTCCCGAATTACAGATCTCGGCTATTACAACGCAGCAGTCGCCCACCAACTGAGTCAGCCGCTGGGGGCAATGCACAACAACATTGACGCATTTTTAGAACGACAGCGCAGTGAAGGAAAAGTTAGCATTGACTTTGCTCGCGAAATCATCGACTGCCTTCACCAGGATCATTCTCGCATCTGCAATCTCATGGCCAGTCTTCGCGGCCTGGCTAAAAAGCAACCACTCAATCTGAAGACCGTAGATTTCACAACGTTGATCGCCCCGGCCCTCAGTGCATGCTTCCGTGGCGTGGAGGTCAGAGAACCAACCATTTCCCTGCAAGTCCCCCCCACACTTCCGCTTGTTACCGCGGATGAGATACTGATTCAGCAAGTGTTGGTCAATCTGCTCAACAATGCAGTTGAGGCGATCGCAGAAAATCAACATTCCGCAGGCAACAGACGGGATTTCATTTCGATCGAAGCACGAGTGGACGCTGAAGAGAACGAACGCTGGACTGTTGTCGTCACCGTGTCCGACAGCGGGATTCCATTTGCTGAGGAGCATCTCGCCCAAGCTGGTCAAACGATACTGTCAACAAAGCCAAACGGGCTTGGCGTTGGACTGATGATTGCATGCAAAATCATCGAAGAGCACGGCGGGAATCTGACCATCTCTCAATCCGACGAATCCAAATCTGTCAGTTTTTCTCTTCCGGTGGCCGAAGGACTAACAGAGCTGGGGAGCGTCTGAAAAGTCCTTCTCCTGACCGAGCCAGGACGCCGTCAGTGATCTTTTGAACGTTTCGGCTGTCACCCAATGTTGCCCCTGCTTGCAACGCAGCACAACTGCCTGCACACTACCCGCTCCCCTGCAACCCACCCCCTGAGTCCGGGAGTCATTCAATGCGTCATTTTTTTCTGTTACTGGTCAGCATGATGGTTGCGGCCAGCCCTGTCAGCAAGGGCGGTCTTGTGAACGCGGCGGATCACCCCAACGTGGTGATTGTCATTACCGACGACCAGGGTTACGGAGATCTCAGCTGCCATGGAAATCCGATTCTGAAGACGCCCAACATCGACCGGCTCCATGCAGAATCCGTACGGCTGACGGACTACCACGTCTCCCCCACCTGCTCCCCCACTCGTGCAGCTCTGCTGACCGGACACTGGACCAATCGAACTGGGGTCTGGCACACCATCATGGGACGTTCGATGATTCGCGAAAACGAAGTGGTGGTGGCTGAGATGTTTCGCGCGGCCGGCTATGCCACAGGAATGTTTGGGAAGTGGCACCTGGGAGACAACTACCCCTGTCGACCTGAAGATCGCGGCTTTACTGAGGTGATGCGGCATGGTGGTGGTGGTGTCGGTCAAACACCGGACTTCTGGG
>JAFMMM010000274.1 GCA_017859815.1 Planctomycetota bacterium
CCTCCGGGTGAAGGTGGTCGCGGTGGATTTGGTGGACCTCCGGGTGAAGGTGGTCCCGGTGGCGGCGGTCGCAGACGGGGACAACGCCCCGCATTGGAAGACGATGCCCCTGCGTCTCCACATGATGCTGAAGAACCGGCAACTGAAGAACCAGCAACTGAAGAGCCGGCAACTGAAGAACCGGCGACTGAAGAGCCAGCAACTGAAAAACCCGCCGGGGAATAGGCTGCTGACACATTCTGTCGCCGATCCTGATTTCCATATCAGGTAAGCCAATCTGAATGCCCGCTGAGTGTCCGACATTCAGCGGGTTTTTTTAGAAACTGCGATCTGGATTAACGGTGCTTTATGCTGTTGCGTCACGTCACACAGAAACTGGTATCTCGCCCGCTGAAACAGATACGGGAGGAAGTGTTTCGACAGCTGGAAGGTGCGGGATTACAGGTGCCTCAGGGAGATGTTGCCTTGACTGCCGGTAGTCGAGGAATTGCGTCGATCCCCGAAATCCTGCGATCCTGTGGAGACTGGTTGAAGGAACAGGGGGCCTCCCCTTTTCTGGTTCCGGCCATGGGTTCGCACAACGGAGCCACCGCAGAGGGCCAGCGAGCGATGATCGAATCGCTGGGGATCACCGAGTCGGAAATGGAGATGCCAATACGTGCCAGTATGGAAGTCGTCCAGATTGGTGAGGTCTCCACGGGCCCTGTCTTTATGGACCGGCACTGCTATGAATCCGCAGGTGTGCTGGTGATTAATCGAGTGAAACTGCACACCTGTTTTGCCGGGCCGATTCAAAGCGGCCTGACCAAAATGATGGTGGTGGGTATGGGCAAGATCCGCTCGGCACAGACCTTTCACTCGGCCGGTGCTGCAGGAATGAAGCAAATGCTGCTGGAGATGGGCCAGTTTGTTCTGGACAGCGGTCGCATTCTGGGGGGGCTGGCAATCCTTGAGGATGGTTATGATCAGACTGCGGAACTGCACGCCATTCCAGCTGCGCAGATTTTGCAAAGAGAAGCCGAGTTACTGGAACACCATCGCAGCTATTTTCCCCGCTTACCCGTTGATGATCTGAATGTGCTGATCGTGGGGGCGATTGGCAAGACCTACAGCGGTACCGGAATGGACACGAATGTCATTGGTCGTCGCGGAATTCAGGGCTTTGAAGATCTGGAATCACCGCGAATTCGTGTTATCGGCGCACTGTCACTGGTTAACGCCTCGCAGGGAAATGCACTGGGAGTTGGCAATGCCGATTTCATTACACAGCGGTTGCGCGATGCAATTGACGAACGCAAGACGCTGATCAATACACTGACCACCGGGGACATGGATCGGGCGAAGATTCCCGCGACTGTCGGAAACGATGAGGAACTGATTCAAACGATCCGTGATCGTTACGGCGATCAGCGCTGGATGTTCATTCCCAACACGCTGCACCTGGATCAAATGTACGTTTCCGGTGATCTTGCCGAGGAATTGGCCCGGCACTCACAATGTCGTGTCGGCGAACAGACCGTTTCGCTGGAGTTTTCGGAAGGCTCCCTGAAGCTGGATTTTCAGTGCACTTGAAATCAGTGCACCTGAAATGGGTCAACACCAATCAACGCAACGGGAAGATTGAATGCCGGAGTCCGGGCTCAAACACATCACAGCAGCAGATCGTCTGGTCCTGCTGACTGCCGAAGGATTTGGCCTCGGAATGATTCCCGTGGCTCCGGGGACATTCGGCAGTCTGTGGGCATTTCCGATTGGCTGTTTGCTGCGCGAGTCTCAGGCCGCGCCATTGACCTGCATTGTTATCTGGGCTGCGATGATGGTCGTGGGAATTCCGATTTGTCAGCGTGCGGCCAGCCTGCGGGGCCGTAAAGATCCAGGTAGTGTGGTGTGGGACGAGATCACTGCGTTTCCTCTTGTCTTCTGTTATTCGGACAGAACGTGGACCTCGCTGGTGATTGGTTTTCTGCTGTTTCGGTTGTTCGATATTGCCAAGCCGGCACCAGTGAAGAGCTTTGAACGACTCCCGGGGGGGCTGGGTGTCATGGCGGACGACCAGATTGCTGCAGTTTATGCGGCAGCCCTGCTACTGCTTGCGGAAAGTTATTTGCTTCCGCTGTAACCGCAAAATGAAATTGGGCATGGCCGTGCGAACTGGGCGGGGCCAGCCTGCATCGACTGTGCCGGGTTGATATCTCCTGCGTCCGGATGGCATTGTCCCGGCAATTCTCCGCCCGATCCCGACCTGGCGAGCGTGTTGTCGTGATGGTGGGCCCTGAACAGCCCGTGAGAAAGCTGCTCCGTGACCGGGTCACTGCGGAGTGTTCGGCGGGGCGGGCCGCTGTGATGCCGCCTCAATCGATCGGATCAACGCTTCCGTGACGTCTTCCTCCCGCGCTCCCTCTGGTGCACGGTAGCTGAACAGATCGTCTGCGACCTGTTCGTTCACCCTGATGTTTCGCAGATCCAGTGTCAGCAATGGTCGCGCGAGTTTCTGAGTCGCGTCGAGGCTATGTTTCAGAAACTGAATACGTCGCGGCAGGCTGGATTCTGCATCAACGTAGATGCGCACATATTCGGGCACCCATGGGCGAGCATCGACGAACACATCTTCCGGCAATTGGAAAATCTCTCGACGAACGCGATCATTCCAGCGCCCCGTGATCTGCAGTACTTTGCGGTCATTGACGGTCAATTCAGAGACTGGAGCAAATGCCATGGTGTCCTGGAGCCGAGCGATCAGCGATCGCAATCCCCCGACTCCCATGTCGGCAAGCACAGCAGATGCGGCGTAGTTCTCGACCTTTTCGGCCGCTGTAACAACATCGGCCAGAGTTCGACGTGTGACACTCGCCGGCTCTTCACCGTTTTTCCATTCGGTGTAAACGACCGAACCATCAGACACCTGTAGCAGACTGCCGCGAGCAGTCTCGGCGTCGGGGATCTCAGGGTCATTCTCCACTTTGAGGGCATCGCCGTCAGCGGCACCGAACGTGTTCATGGGGAACATCATCATCTGCAGGCGGACTCTGTTTCCGGAAGCTTCCGCATATCGTCCCGCAGAGACCACTCGTATCGCGCTGATGACCGCTGTTTGGTGCAGATCACACTGCAAGCTCCCCAGGTTCTCTAAACGGTCTCGAAGCTTTGTGAGCACATCCTCGGCTGCCGGCAAGTCAGCAGCAGAGACCGTTTCAGCGGCAGTTTCTGCCGGAGCAGCGGTAGTGGCTGTCTCTTCGTCCACCGGAATGGCGGCCAGCAGCCCCGGGAGTGTCAGGAAGAGCATCACAGGCCGCGAAACTCTCCGCAGAGCGAGTGACAGGTTGAAACGGTTCTGATGTTTGTGATTCATGTTCGGAATCTGCTGGATTTGTCAAAAGTTATGCTGTTCGACTGCCCGAATAGAGAAGTGGAGCGTCTTTGGACTTCTCTGTCAGGATCAGTTTGTGTCGGGCAGGGAAGCGGAATTGCTGCCGGAAGAGGCAGTGCATTCCGGGGTTCAGTGTTCAAAGGGCGATCACTTCCAACTGTTCTCGCAGTGTAGCGGTTGAATCGTTGTGGGGTCGAGTCAGATCGAAATCAGTCTGCCTCAATCCTCTGTGGTCGTTTCCGACTGAAATTCAGGCCGTCCGGCCCGAATCCAGAACCGAGAGGCGTTCAATTTCCCATTTGGTTCAGTCGCGGAAGTCAGTGACTTCTGTCATGGAATACGGCTTTCAGCCGGTTGCCGTTGGAGCGAAGTTCGGAACACTTCGGTTCAGGATGCATCTCAAGGAAGGGGTTGCGATGAGATACTGTTTTTTGGCCCTTGGCGCCCTCGCGGTAGTCTGCACGGGCTGTGCCGGAGTCTCCGGGACGTCCGGCACAACCGCTCTCAAGTCGACGCAGCACGTCGCACCGCCGGCGGCCATGTTGCAACATCCCGGTCCAATGGTTGACGGTCCTGGACCCGGTGTGCTGGGAATTCTGGCTCAGCCGGCAGCCCACTCCGCCGCAGCGGCTCACGCAGTCGCTGGAATGGCCACTCAGGTGACATTTCTGGGGCAGGACGGCATGTCAGTGGGCTGGCTTTCCGACGGGATGCTGGCACGCAACCAAAAGTTCGTCCCCGGTCGTGCCGACTTCGGACAGGGGGCTGTCTATCAGCTGGTTTTCTCTGACATTCCCGGAGAAGGTTGGGAGGGCGTGAGCCTGTATCCAACGCTGGAAGTCCGAGGAGCTGATCCGAACACCATGTCTTACCTGCAGCACAACGTTGTGCCGCTGGAACTGACCGAAGACGATTTGCTGCACGTCAGCAGCAACAATATGGTCACGAAAGTGATCTACCTGCCGGATCCGGAGCATCAGGCTCGAGCGATTGCCGGTGTAGAGACTCTTGTTTCCACCACACTGGACCCGGGTGTTGACCCGATTCAGCAGGCCGAACGACTTGGAACAATCATGCTCGTGCTGCGACTTGGCAACAAGGAGATGCACTTTGAAGATGCTCAGATGGTTCCACAGCCGGATGGAAGCGTTCAGCCGGTGTCAATGATCCTCGATGGATTCAACGGTGAACATGTTCCGCCAACTCCGGTTGGACTGCTGCCAGCCTTCATGGGCGGCGTCCCAGGAGCGATGGTGGCCGGAATGGGTGCCCCCGGTGCTCCTCTGCCGATTTCTGGTGTCGGTCCAACCCCGGTCTGGGGCTCGCCCACCAGCGGAACTCCAATTGGCCTGCCCGGTCCACCGCACCTGCCACTCGGCGGGCCTGCCGGACTGAAGTCGCACACTGTCCGGAATCTGACACAGAACAAGATGCCGGAGCCTGTGGATCACCTGCTGATCGATGTTCAGCATGATCCGGGGTACAGCATGCCGGAACCTGTTCGTCACATTCAATACTCTGAAAAACATCCGGTCTATGCTCCGGGCGAAGTGTCTGTCCCATCCGGACGCTGACAGCTTCAGGTTCGTCCGCAGAGGGATGCCCTGGGTATCCGGATCGAACCGGAACATGATCAGGAACGAATGCTGAATCTGACAGGGCGATCGAAGCGAATGCTTCCTTCGCCCTGTTTGCTTGTCAGCCATGATGCTGACAGCGGCACAGCTGGACAGCGAGTGTTGTTCACGAGCGCGTTGTTCGGCTCCGGTGGAAAGGGAAGTCCCAGATGAAACAGTTGATGATCCTGAGTCTGCTGATGCTGGCTGTGAATCCCGCGGCTGCCCAGGGAACTGGAGATGGATTTCAGCCTCTGAACGACCGCCTTCCTCCGGGGTATAACGCAGATGTCCTGCGACGGATCGCAGCGAGTGATTCAAACTGGCTGCAGCCTGTCAGTGTGCATCTTCCGTCCGCAGGACGCGTGTCGGTTCATGCCGGGGCATCTGAAGCGGCTGCGACGGGAATGGCTCCCGCACAATTCGCGGCAACCCCGGGGTTTGTCTATCGACTGCAGGTCAGTGAAATGCCGGAGTTTCCGGAACAGACATTCTATCCGTCCGTTGAACTGCTGGATCGGCTGCATCCTCCTGCCGGGCTGGAGCACCGCTTTCCGGTTCCGATTGTTTTCACAATGGCAGATTTCAAAGCGGCCTCCGAAGGTCTGCTGGTGACTCGCGTGGTTTATCTGGAAAATCCGAGGGTGGCTGCATCGAATGATCCGCTGCTGCGGGATCGAGCTCTGTCCGGGGACGCTCAGATGAACGCACTGGCGGCTGCTGGTCGGCAGGGACGTCCGATGTTGATTATTCGTTTGGGCGGCAGAACTCCGGGCAGCGGTGCTGCAGTCTCTGGTTTCTTCGGCAACGGTGGGCAGATTGGTCCCAGCAGTGCTGCAGGGCCGGATACTGGTGTTGCCAGAATGGGATTCCCCCGTCGAATTCAACAAGTCTCTGCGCGACGCTGAATTTGGTCGCGGGGCGAAAGAATGCAAGAGCGGTAACAATGTTGCTGAGGAAAAATACCATGCAATCGGGCAGGAAAAAGAGTCGCGATCTGGTGGTGTCCAGTCTGCTGGGCCTGGGGCTTTCCGTGCTGCCTGGATGCGGACTCTCGGCATTCGTGAAGACTGAGCCGGATCATGTCTTTTCCACATCGACACCGATGGCCATTGAGCGTCAGGCGGCTGCCGAAGCAAGTGCTCGCGCACCTCTGGCCAGCTATCCGGATCAGGCTTCAATGACGGCCGGTCCTGAAACGATGGAGACACCAATCCAGCCAGTTGCATGGCGACCGGCCAGCCTGCCCGCGACGCACGCTCCGGCACCACGCCTGAACGCCGCACTGTTGCCGGCTATGGAAACTGTAGCGGCATCTCCCCTGGCGGACGTTTATCCCGATGAGTATTTGTTTGACGGTGGTGATCGGGAAGATACTGCCCTCATCGGAAGTGTCGCGCACAGCGGGCTGGAAACGGAAGATACCGTTGCTGCATGGGTGTCGTCGTCGGGACAGAAGAAGAAGACCGTCGCCAATCGTGTCGCCGTTTATGCTCCGCGATTCGGATCGGTTCGCCGTCTGGAAGGCCTGTATGCCGATACGCAGGTCCACTCTGCTGTCGGGGCCCGGGATTCCTCATCGGTCGCTCGTCTGAAAACAGGTACTGGTCTGAACGAGCATGTCGCCCGGACTGCTCTTGTGGGATTGGAATTTCGGAATCGCACGGATGGGATGATGGCTGCCGCGTCCTCTGTTGGTTCCAACGGACGGATTCGGCTGGAGGGGGCGACAAAAGTGGATCAGGGGATCGAGGGTCGCAATTCCTCCAGAACCAGCAGCTTTGTTCGTCAGGATGGGTTCGTACTGGCCGAGGGTATTCGTAATGCCGGCGTTTGGAGCGACGGGCGATTTCCAATGGTCTCTGCAGCCACAGATTCCGTTTCACAGTTGCGAGATGTTCAGAAACTGCAGCAGAGTGTGGGGCTGGAGGATAAAAATCTGGAGGGTGTGCTGAAACTGGTGAAACTCGCTGACGTCGGTGACGCTCAGCAGGGCGAAATTGTTCAGTTCACAATCCGGTTTGAGAACACCGGTGATACCGAACTTCGCAACGTGGTGATCGTGGACAATCTGACACCGCGACTGGAATACGTTGATGGTTCTGCTGAGATCGAGGGCGACATCGACGGATTCGTCACGGCGGAGCCTAATGGCGAAGGAAGTGTCGTGCTGAAATTTCAAATCTCCGGTGCCCTGCCCGGTCACGCACACGGCGAGATTACGTTTGAAGCGCTGGTGCGATAGACCGTCAACAACAGTGTCGATGCCGTACTGTGTCGATGCCGTTCAGTGTCGATGCCGTTGGACGCCCCAAATGATTTTATTTGGTG
>JAFMMM010000275.1 GCA_017859815.1 Planctomycetota bacterium
CCTGCTCTGAAAACAGTCGCGGCGTTTGGTGCTGGGAATCTTCCGCGAGCCACTGCAATTCATCGGGAAAGCTGCACTCCAGAAACACGGCCTTCAACTTCGCCAGTTGCCCCACCGAGTCAATAATCTTCTCTGGATGCCCAGTGTCTGCAATCAATGCCACTGTCGCTGCCTGATCATTGATCAGATAGGAAAATGTGCGAACGGTATGACTCACTTCGACCGGAGTAATGTGCAGACCGTTAACCAGCAGAGGTTCTTCAGGTTCAATGACCTGCAAACGCAGGAATGGCCGACCCTTTTCCGAGAGTGCCACAAAGTCAGGCCAGATCTCATCGTTGAACAGGTGCTTCCGGAGGCTGTGCAGCGTTTCTCGGCTTCCGTAAATCGTTGGACACTGTTCGTCCGGCGTGAATACGTTGTCCAGAAAAATCGGCAATGTGGCAACATGGTCGATGTGAGAGTGCGTCAGGAAAATATGGCGAACCTGCTTTTGCAACTCCAGAGGCGTCAGCAGCCCCAGGCTGCCGGCATCAACAGCAATCGAGTCATTCACCAGCCATGACAAAAGATTCTGCCGAGGCGTTCCATCACCAACTGAAGATGGGATCTGGCAGATTTTCATCCCAACCACTCCGGTACGGTCTCGATACAAATGACAAATGCGAGACGACCAATCATGTTTTGCACTCGTGAGACAGCACTCTGGCAGCCCCAGGGGCTGGCCGCAATTCAGAGTGAGGGTGAAATTCCGCAGTCTGTTCAATACTCGAATTCCTGCCCAAATCATCCCAAAACGGCTCGATTCCCGCGAGCGATTCTGCGACTTTTCAATGAGCAAAAGACAGACGAGGGAATAACTCCCTCCCAGCCCCTACGGTCTGATCGACAAGTCTGGCGCGACTTCGCCAGAAATCCTTTCCTCAGGAACCACGAATGACGACTCGCCAGATGCACCGCAGAACGCTCGCCCGCCTCGGCCTGGGTGGACTGACATTGATTGGATCGCGGGCGAAAGCAACCTCCGCTGAAGAATCGATACAAGCTCCTTCTCTGCCACATCTGGGTGCCAATGCACTGGCACGCGCCGCAGATCGCAGCTACTTTGCGGATGGGCATCGCGGCGCCGCATTGGTCGCAGCGGATGTACTGATCACACAGACAAATCTTTCCGACGAAGGCTCCGCACGGATTCGCCACCTGCTGGAGCAGAATTGGGCAGCCACAGAACTCTGCAAAGATTTCCCGGTTGAGGATCCGGTGACCGATCCCTGCCGCGTCGTTGGCTTGACCCTCGCAGAAGGAGGCAGCAATCTCCGCGAAGTGGGCCATGACGTCATTTTTGCAATGCATGCCATGCATGTGTTTCGGACGCACCCCCACCTTGCCACTCCGCAACGCGTTGAAGGTGTCTGTCGTCTGCTCAAATCCATCAAACCCTGGCGTGACAATCCGGCAGATCCGACAGTCCAGCCACCGCCTTTCTCTGATGCACGTCTTGCCTCACGCTTCGTGCTTCGTGAAGCACTTCAGGCGGTCCCGCGGTTCTCCGGGTTCGGGCAGGGCTTCGCTGGTCATATGCTTACGTTTGGACAGGCACTCATCGAAATGGCTGCGACCGGAGGTGAAGAGTGGGCCGAAGCCTGCCGAACGGCTTTCTGCAAATATGTCACGGTCACCAGGCAGGGACCTGCAAAAACAGATCGAAAAATCGCCGACCATAAGCCATCTGTTCTTCGCCCGAATCAGCCTGTCTACTGGAAGAACCGCGGCGAACGGACACTCGGTCTCGGACACGTCTTCAAATACCCTGCAGCCTATTACGAATTGCTGGAGCACGCACAGGACCCCGATCTGCAGCAGGACTTTGAAGAGCAGGCGTGGCAAATCTTTTAGTCGAGGAAGTCGGGAGCACTACGCCGGACTGCTGGTGCGATACTCCTTGCCATGAATATTTACCCACCCCCGAAAAGCCGTTGCCCTGCCGCCTTGAGGTGAAAGTAGAACTGCTGCTGGGAACCGTTTGGCCCAGCCTTACCTGAGGTCCATCGCCGGTACCAATGAGCTGCCGTCGAAATTCTTCCATAAGATCGCTGACATCGAAGCCGACTTTCTCACCACCAGCCGCGAGGGCATGACGATCCTGCCCGCAGGCCGAATCAACTCCGGTTCCGGCAAGCTCCGCGAAGACAACTGATAATCGAAGTGATGCAACTGACACGAGAAATCCCCTGATACATGAATCTCTGGCTAATCTGGGGCAAATCGTCAGTTCGAGTCATCGCATTTCCAGCCGTGCGGTGCAAACCCGACTCGCTCAACCCCCAAAGTGGTCTTTTTGCAGATGGCGATGCTCGGTAAAATGACGGCAGAAGAGGCTGTTTCTGGTCGCCACATCAGGTCAGCGAAGTTGAAATACTCAATGGTCTCACTTAGGAAGAAGCAGGCAATGGCACGTCAAATGCTGATGTACGAATCTGTTGTCCCTCTGAATTCAAAGCTGCATGCAGACACCTGCATTGAGCCCACAAACAACTATGAATTCACCTCAGGAACGAATGCTGTTCCGCTGATGGCGGTGGAAATCCCACAGGCTGCAGGCGAATTTGCCATCGTCTTCTCTGTCAATGAGCAGGAAGTCATTCCCGTCGTTATCCTGGGAATCCAGAACGAACAGAACCTGTTTCTGGGCGAGAACGGCCAGTGGAAGTCCCAGTATATCCCCGCCTTCATTCGACGATACCCGTTCGTTTTCGCAGCGGCAGAGGACAAGAAAACTTTGACACTTTGCGTGGACGAAAAACACGCTGGCGTAAACGCCGAAGGACGTGGACAACGATTATTTGAAGATGAAAAACCGACAGAGTTCACCCAAAATGTTCTGAAGTTCCTGGAGAACTATCAGAAGGAATATGAACGAACAAAAGTGCTTGGAAAACACCTGCAGGAGCATGATTTGCTTGAGCCAACGCAGGTCGAAGTTGCGTTTCCGTCGGGAAGCAAATTCAAACTGGCAGGGTTCCACGTTGTCTCGCGTGAAAAAATGAAGAAGCTCACAGGAGAAACTCTCTCGGCGATGGTCGCTAGTAATGAACTGGAACTGATCTACATGCACCTCAATTCCCTGCGTAATCTGGAACACGTCAAGAATCAATTGGAGGGGTTTATTGAGGGCAGTGAAGGTGCCTCTGAGACGGCCGCTGACTCTTCGGAACAGCCAGCGGAAGAATCCTGACTCCGGCAGATGTGGTAGCGCCGGAACGCGGGTCTCATGCAGGTCACGCTCTGCTCTCGCGAAAATCAACAAGGGCTGCAGCGAAAATCTGCAGCCCTTTTTCTGCGCTCAGACCGGTCTGCTGTCTCTTCGCCTTTTTCTCGTTACGCTGATGTTCATGCGAAACTCTGTGACCCTGCCCGGGTTGGCAAACTGTCCCGCAATCTTCCACCATGCCAGTCCGTTGCCGCAGCGTCCACTTGAATTCCAAATTGCAGGACTGCGCCACAACGCTGCACATGTCCCGCATGAGACGACTGTGCGAGATCCGGATTTCGACTTTGGCACTCGACGACTTTAAGGGCTCACTTCCATGCGACTACTTCTGATTCTCCCGCTGCTGGTTGCCGCAACTGTTCATGGAGATGATGACTGGACTCGATTTCGAGGTAACGACGGCACTGGTGTCGGCAACGACCATCCGCAACTGCCTCTCAGGTGGTCTGCCACCGAAAACGTCGAATGGCAGACACCGGTTTCCGGTTGGGGATGGTCAGGTCCGGTTGTCGTTGGTGAATCGGTCTATCTGACGACCGTCGTGGCAGATCTGGAAAATGAATCACCCAGGAGCGGTCTTTACCTCGGACAGGGAGTCCGGGAACCAGCCAGCGGTGAGCATCACTGGCTGGTTCTCTGTTTCGATTTGAACACCGGAAGGGTTCGCTGGCAGCATGAAGCCCACCGCGGTCGGCCCACTGTCCCAAGACATCCCAAAAGCACGTACGCTGCGGAAACAACCGCAAGTGACGGCGAACGGATCTATGTTCTCTTTGGTGATCTGGGGCTGTTTTGCTACAGCCTTGACGGTGAACTGTTGTGGCAGCACGACATTGAACCGATGAAGACGTTCTTTGACTACGGGGCCGCTGCTTCACCAGTTGTCCATGACGGGCAGGTCTTCGTCGTTTACGACAATCTCGTGAAGTCATGGATCGCAGCTTTCGACGCCGAGACCGGCAAAGAAAACTGGCGGCAGGAACGCAATGAATCTCATTCATGGGCAACTCCGCTGGTTTGGCAACATGAGCAGCGCACTGAACTTGTCGTCCCTGGGCGGATCCGCAACCGCAGTTACTCTCTGAACGGCGAATTGCTTTGGGAGTTCGACGGACGCATGTCCAGCCTCGTCATTCCTTCGCCCTTTGTGGCCCATGGACTTTGTTACATCGCATCCGGCTATGTTGGTGACAGCCATCGCCCCGTCTTTGCCGTTCGCCCCGGCGGCAGTGGCGATCTCCTTGATCAGCACAAGGATGATTACAGCATGAATGAACACATCGCCTGGTATCAACCAACCGCTTCGTCCTACAACCCGTCACAAATTGTTTGTGGTGAGTATCTTTACACTTTATATGACCGCGGTTTCCTGACCTGTCACAATGCAATCACGGGGGAAGAGATCTACGGGAAGAAGAGATTCGCTCCACAGGGAGCATTTACGGCATCCCCCTGGAGCTACAACGACCACCTGTTCTGCCTCAGCGAAGAAGGGCGAACTTATGCCGTCCCTGCAGGGCCGGAATTCAGCATCGTTCATACCAGCGAACTCAATGAACTCTGTCTCGCGTCACCCGCTGTCGTCGGAAAACGCCTGTTGATTCGAACTGCCTCGCAACTTTATTCCATCACGAAGACGACAAGCCAAAGTCCAGATGCAGATTCGCCGTAAGTCAGGGCTCGAACGGATTTGTTTTTTCGTTCAGCTTCTCTGCAAACTCTCAACCAGCGTCCGACAGGCACTCGATCGGAATTGTCAGCAGCTGACCGTCTCCATGCGTCAGCTGCACTCCGTCTTCTGGTACTGACACAGGCAGTGCTGCAATCGAAAATGTCCCGGTGCTGTCCTTCCACGTACGGAATTTCGCACTTTCGTCGGAACCAGTTGCCGACGTTCATGCAGGGCTCGCGAGCAAATGCCAAACGGTGACGGCATGATTTGGTCAGTTGATAGCTGACCAGTTGACACCCGAAGTCTGCTTGAAGTCATCTTCTGTCGCTTCCTGCTTGAACAGACTCAAAAACTGGAAACGCCCCGTGCCTTCAGTGTGCTAAGCAACAAGACGCCCCCTATTGACGCGCCACTCCTCCGCCTGCTCCTCAGGACGTGTTTCAAACACCAAAGCCGACAGGTTTCCCGCCAGAAGGGGCAAGTGGGTTGCCCCCTCACCGACAGGCCTTGACCTCGTTCCTCCAAAGGGATCTCTGTGCTGGAATGTTGCAGACCTCCAAACAACGGGCTGCGTTCCCGCAGGGATTCGCTGCTGGCACCAGTGCAAATCTCATTGAAAATGGATTTTCTGACCGCCTCTTTGATTTGCTGGTCCGTACCAAACCAGCCCGATACTGCAGCCGAATCCCCGCCCAACGCGTCCCTGCGCTGATAGATGACCTGCCCCACCAGCGTCTCCTCCTGCGTGTGGTGTCTCAACCATCAAGCCGTTCGAATCAACCCAGGGCACACCGACGGCCACCACATAACGCAGCGGCTCGCCCGCAGGCAGCAGCGTGGAAAAATCCGCAGGCCATTGACGCAAGCAATAACGTCTTCAAGCTGGCGCATCCTTTCGATCGGCTTTTCGCGGGAGTCTTCACGCAACCAACGGTGTCGATTCAACAACACACTCACCTCGCGGGTGTTACTGCAATCTCATACCGAACAGGACGTACTTGAGCCACAACCCGCTGATGATCGTCAGCATTGCGTGACATGAGACGACTTCGCACCGTCGCAAGAGCCTGCTGCAATTCGTGGTCGTCTGAAAAGTCGCCGCCAAGATTGCGAAAGTTGGTGACGATGCTCTTGATCATCATCGTTTCAAGACTCTGCTTGCGGCCAACTTCGGCCATGACAGCCCGAAATGGTTCCACAAAGGGGTTCACAGGAAATTCCGCTGCCAGATTAATACCGGCCTGCAACTGCTCGCGGGTGAATACTCTCGTCTGATCGCCAAATCTGACTTCACAAGTCGCCGCCCCCGGATTGCGAACAACCAGATGCAGCCGATTTAACTCGTCGTTGAACGGAACGTACGGCAGAATACTTGCGGTACCGTTGGGGTCATTCGCATTCCCGTCGAAGCAGAATGGGTATCGAGTACTTTCCACTTGCAGCACACTTCCAGTGACGTTCACCACGCGATGACCTGCCGTCACCTCCGCCTTGCTGCTGCCCACATCAAAATTGATTGTCCCGAGATCTCCATCCAAACCAAGTGCTTTCAGGAATGCATACGCCATGACCAGTTGGCCATTCGCACTGGGATGAACGCCGTCTCCACCGGCAACATGGTATTCATCGCCGAGATCAGCCTTGGCTGCGACCATCGCATTCATCATCGCTCCAAAAACATCAGCGTGAGGTTGACCATGTTCGTTCGCCAGTGCTGATGCGATTCCACTGAGAGTCTTCAGGTTGTGGTTGTATACCTTGTCGAATTCCGGATTGCCTCGGTTCCACGTGACACTGTCCACCACCCCCGGACCACCAACAACAATCGTTGCGTCATCGGATCGAAGACGGCTGATGATGCGTCGCATTCCCTCTTCATAAACACGGCCAATGTTCTCTTCGTAGGCTCGGTAAGAACCGTCATTCATTCCGTAACAAGTTGTGACAACAGTCGGCTTCCAGGGAATCAGATCATTCTCCATCCGACCAGCAAATCCCGGGGCACGTTCTCCCCCCCAGCCAAACTGGAAACATTGAACACGCAGATGCGGGTAGCACGCATGCAGATAAGTCTCGATAAACTTGCTGTAAAGTTTCTGCTCCGTTATGGAGTCGCCGACAATCGCCAGACGATCCCCCTCTTTCAGTACCGGATCAGCAGCCACGAGAATGCTGCTCGACAACAGAAGCGAAACAATGAAGAACCGAATCAAATTCATGGATCTTCCCCGTAGCAGCAAATTGATCTCCGACATGCCGGACATTGGAGTACGCGATGACAGAATTGAATAAGGTAATCAGCAGGCCCAATCGCCAAAAGATAACCGCCCTG
>JAFMMM010000276.1 GCA_017859815.1 Planctomycetota bacterium
GCTGGGAATTCCCTCCACGGCGGTTTGGCAGGACGATCTGAACCGTCCGCACGCGATTTACCACGGCGAGCCAATTCACGCACTTTTTAGCTAGATCGCAACGCTGGGCAAGGTGGACAGGGCGTCTGGTGAAATGTCCACCGTCGCTTCAGCCGGGGCTGAAACCAGCTCAGCTTCAGCGGTGCCGTTGCTCAAATCTGATGTCCTGTTGCCTTGACCGATGGCAGCCGATGTCGAGCCCCCAGGACAGTGGTCTTATACCCCGGTCTCTGCGGCCGCCGATGTCACAGAAGACTCCAACGGTTTCCGACGTGCCAGCAACACCAACGCTTCTTCAACGATGACATACAGGCATGGGACAAGAACCAGAATGATGGCTGTGGAAAACAGAATTCCAAACCCAAGAGAGATGGCCATCGGAATGATGTATTGAGCCTGCAGTGAACGCTCAAAAATCAATGGCATCAGACCGCCGAAGGTTGTGAGAGTTGTCAAAAGAATTGGGCGGAATCGTCGGACAGAGGCCTGGGTGATTGCAGCACGAGGCGACTTACCGTCGTTGCGGAGACGATTTGCATAGTCGATCATGATCAGAGAGTCGTTAATCACAACACCGGACAATGCCACGACACCCATTAAACTGACCAGCGAGATGTCGTACCCCAGCCAGATATGTCCCAGCACGGCTCCCACAATTCCAAATGGGATGGCGACCAGAACGATGACCGGCTGAATGTAATCTCGGAACGCAATCGCCAGCAGAGAATAGATCACTGCCAGCGCCATGCCATAGTAAGCCCACAACGCTCCGGTCGCTCTTCGCATTTCGGCATCACTGCCCTCAAAGCCCCAGGTGATGCCAGGATAATCCCGCCGCAGTTCCGGCAGTGCTTGTTCATTGATGGCCCGGATCACCTGATTGACGGCACGCTTCGGTTCCACATCCATCGACACGCGTATCGCTCGTCGACCGTTGCGGCGGTTGATCCGGGAGAACGAAATGTTCTTTTTGAGTTCGGCAACTTCCAGCAGTGGTACCTCCGCTCCGTCGGGAGTCAGAACAACCAGATCTTCGAGGTTGTGAATGTCTTCACGTTGCTCTTTGGGAAGCTTCACACGGACTTCCACTTCATTGGTTCCGCGAAGCAACCGCAGAGCCAGCGAGCCAAAAAATGCCCCTCGCAGCTGTTCTCCCAGTGAGGCATCCGTGAAGCCCAGTGCTCGACCAGCCGGTTTCAGTTCAAAGTCGTACTGCGACTTGCCCTTGTTGTAGTTGTCACTCACATCCCGCACGTTGGCATACTGCTCCACCCGCGCGATAAAGGCTTCGGACGCTCTTTCCAGAGTCCCAATGTCTGTATGGCTGAGTGCGATACTGATATCACGGCGATACCCACCAGGCCCGCGTTCGGCTTCAAAGGTGACCTGGTCAACACCCGGAAGATCGCCAATTTCTTCTCGCCACAATGCAATCACTTCATTCGCAGTCATGTCCCGCTCATCCGGCGGTTTCATGACAATTTCAACATCAATGAAGTTTTGTCCGCGGACGTTCGTTTTGATTCCCTCAGCAACCCGATACAGGTCGTGCTTTTCAAACATGCGGATGCTGGCTTCCGTGACCACGCGGGCAATCTCAGCAGACTGTGCCTGAGTCGTTCCGACCGGCATCCGTACACCGGCTTCAATTTCATCTGCAGACACTTCGGGCATCAGGATCATCCCCATGTGCGTGCTGGTCGCGTAGACGCCAATCAGCCAGAACAGGGCAAATGCGGCACTGGCAGTGAAATATCGATAACGCAGACAAAACCGCAGCAACGGCTCGTACAGCAGTCGAACAAGACGATTGAAACTTCTTCCGAACGACTGCTGCCCTGAATGCAGGAATCGCGTGATTCGGAACCGTCCGGGGCGTCGCGGCGCGTGAGCCAGGTGCGAAGGCAGAATGAACAGTGATTCCACCAGCGACAGCGATAACACCAGAATGACCACGACCGGCAGTGGTCCCCAGAACTTTCCCGTTTCGCCGGGGATAAACATCAGCGGAACAAACGCCACGATGTTGGTCAGGATGCTGAAGACAACAGGTGAGGCAACTTCCCGTGTTCCGTTGATTGCGGCGTTCGAAAAGTCGTCTGTATTCAGACGCTTCTCGTAAACGTTCTCTCCCACGACGACCGCATCATCAACAACGATGCCCAGCACCACCAGGAAGCCGAACAGGGAAATCATATTGACGCTGACGCCAATCCACGGCAGAAACAGCAGACCACCGATGAAGGAGACGACCATCCCCATCATCACCCAGAATGCCAGCCGGAATTCCAGGAACAGTGCGAGGATGACCAGCACGATGATCACCGCCGTGATTGCGTTTTCGGTGACCAGTTGCAGTCGCCGCCGGAATTCCTCCGCGTTGTTACTGTCTGTCCGCCACTGGACCCCAGGCGGCAGCACGGCCTCGAATCCGTCCATCGTTTCTTCGACAACTTCGGCAATCTCGATCGGTGATTGTTGCCCGACACGGTAGATGTTCAGTTCCACCGACGGTGTCTGGCTGAACTGCGAATGAAATCCGACGTCTTCGAAGCCATCGCGAATTGAAGCGATGTCTCCCAGCGTGACCAGCGGGCCGTCATCCCCGGCAACGACTTCGATGCCGGCAAATTCATCAGCCCACTGTTTGCGGGCTTTGACACGTAACAGAATTTCCCCGGCGCTGGTCTGAACCGAACCGGCCGGGATGTCCTGACTGGAACTTCGAATAATGCGAGCGACCTGCGGAAGTGTCAGACCGTACTCACGCAATCGCTGACGTGGAATCTCCACATGAGTGACATACTGCGGGACTCGGCTGAGTGAGACCTGTGTGATTTGCTCCTGCGAAAGTAATGTGTCTCGCAGCTGCTCCGCCAGTTGTCGCAGTGCCCAGACGTCAATGGGGCCGTACAACGCCACCTGCATCACGGAACGCTGCTCGGTATCCAGCCGCACTTCCGGCTGTTCAATCTGTTCCGGAAAGGTGCGAATCCGACTGATCGCCTGATCCACATCCTGAAATACGGTCATCCGATCTTCGCCGGCAACCAGTTCAATTCTCACATAACCCCAGCCTTCGCGAGCTTCGCTGTCGATGCGTTGAATCCCATCAACTCCGCGCACCGCACCCTCAATCGGACGCAGAATTCCCTGCTCCACTTCGGCGGGCGAGGCTCCGGGATAGCCCACGGAAACTTCCACGATGTCCAGCTGTGACTCCGGAAAGACCTCCTTCTGGATCGATGCCGCTGACCAGATGCCGCCGCCCAGCAGCAGAATCATCAACAGATTTGCGGCCACGGAATTCCTGGCCATCCAGCTGATCGCGTCGCCGGAGTCGCTCGCAGTTTTTTTGTCTGCGCTCATGTTGCGTCTCCTGCGGCTGCTGTTGTGGCTGCGGACGAAAACGCGGCAGCGGTTTCTTTGGAGTTGCGGGATCCCTGTAACGCCTGTGCGGCTGCCGGATCCGCAGATTCGCTCTCGGAGTCCTGGCTGACGGAGCCAACTTTTCGCAGCAGCACACCGTCTGCGACCGTTGCCAGCGTGGTCACCACCACTTCGTCACCATCGTCCAGACCATTGCGAATGTACGCATACTTCGAATCCCGAAAGGCAATCTCTGCCGTTCGGATTTCCAGTTTGTCACCAGCCATGACCCACACGGTTTCTTTTTCGTGAATATGATCACGAGGTAACCGAACCACATCGTCGATCGGCCTGCATTCAATCCGAACATCGATGATCGTGTCCAGAATCAGTGGCATGACATCTGACTGCAGGCCCAGCGGGTCCGGTACGGTGATCAGAACGCGAGCCAGTCGTGTCTCTTCGTCCAGGGATCCAATCATGCGGCTGACCTGCCCCGCTCTGACGACGCCGGGACCCCAGCTCTCGGCGTCTGATAACTGCACGGACGAGCCGTCACCGGAACGATCAGCAAATTGAATCCAGCGCAGATTGCGAACCGGTACGGCTGCCATCACCCAGTACTCGTCCACACCAACAAGCTGACCAAGATCGTCACCAGTTTGGACCTGTGATCCGACGTTCACGCTGCGACGCAGCACCTGGGCAGAAAACGGAGCGGTTAACTGTGTGCGGGACAAATCCAGTTCCGCGCGATCCAGCGCCGCTTTCGCTGCGTTCAGTTGAGACTTGAGTGATGCTGCCTGTGGTTCCCGCAGGACCAGAGCGCGATTGACCTCATCGATGGAATCTCCCAGCAGTTTCAATTCCTGCTCTGCCAGACTCTGTCGCCCCTGTTCGATTCGCCATGATGCTTCCACCTGCTCCAGTTCGCTGCGGCGAATGAACACAGTGTTCTCAAAATCTGCAGGATCAATCTGCAGCAGGACTTCTCCCTGCTGAATCATCTGCCCGGGAGCAAAACTCTCAGACAGACTCAGCACCTGCCCGCGAACGCGGGGGCTGATCTGGATTTCCTGAGCGGCACGCACTGTCCCAAGAACGCTGAGAGTGGGAGTCCAGGTGCGGCGCTCCACCTGCAGCGTCTCCACCAGTGCAGCGGATTTTCGTTTGTACTCCTGCTGTTGAGCGGTGGGCTGAGTGTTATAGATCCACTGGACTCCGGCGTACGTTACCGTCGCCATCATGGCCACACCAACCAAATTGACCACAGCAGCTGATCTGTGGTCCTGTTCAGAGCTGACATCAGTCATTGTTCTGTTTCTTGTCACTCAACAAGGGATGAAAACAACTTCCGCACCGCGGAGGAATGGCGATCGGCATCCGGCCCCCTGCCGGGCGGGGAATGACCTCACACATTGCTACACTGAAAACCTAGGCCAGAATCCCGCCGGATGTTGCTGGCAGCCCCTGAGTTTCGAATGTCGCCAAGCAGCCGGCATTGTCTGGTGCCAGCTGTGTGCATCGTAGCGACTTCTTAACGAGTTTCCGTGGATTCCCGGGGGACGGGGGGAACGTCAGGTGGAAACTTGACCACTCCAGCGTTGCTCGACTTGGCGCGAATCACACTCGTTTTCCCGGATTCCTCTGCCGGATTCAGGAAGATGGGTTCTGCTGAATGCGATGAACGCTGACTCGCATTCGGTTGGGCCCGTGCGGATCCTGTCGAGGCTGGCGTGGACTGTCGTTGGTCGCCTGGATTAGGGAGGACCACAGTCCCCAGCTGAACGTCAGCATTTGGCCACGCTTGGGGAGGATGCGCGTGTCCAATCACGCTGTCGGTCACTTTCCCGGTGTTTGCAGCATTCTGGGTTGCGTCATCAATTGTTTGTTCGATGGGATTTGGGCCTGCGATCACCCCCAGACGCACATTCGCGGTTGGCCACGCCTGCGGTGGATTCCCGCCAACAGGTGGAGCGTCCCCCGCCGCCCCACCCGTTGCGGGTTGTCTCTCTGCGTCATTGAGCCCCACAACACCTTGCGGAACGGTTTCACGCGGCCGAATCGCGCTCGTTCCTTCCGGAAGCTCGACCAGATCCATTGGCAGAGTATCGAAGTCGCCGGCGAGGGCCAGATACAGGCCGATGCGGATCAGGATCAGATCCAGACTTGCAGACAGCAGGGACCGCTGCAGCCGCTGCTGGGACTGGATGGCACTGAGAATATCCAGGAAGCTCGCGTCCCCAGTGATAAATCGTTGACGCAGCTGATCCGATGCCTGTTGAGCCAGTCCCAGTTGTCCTCTTATCCGTTCAATTCGCTGCAGTTGATAGCCCTCGAGCGCCAGGCCATCTTCGACTTCCTGCAGAGCGATCAGGACGGTCTGGCGATACTGATGAAAACGCTGATCTCTGATGGCTCTTCTGCGGTCAATCTCCGCTCGACGCTGTCCGCCGTCCAGAATTGGACCAACCAGCTGACCTCCCAGCGACAGGAACCAGTCCCGAAACAGGACGTCTGATCGATCGGCAGAATTCAGCAGGGAACCAGTCAAATCCAGCCGCGGATACTGCTCAGTGACCGCCACTTCCAGATCGCGATCAGCGGCCGAAAAGCTGAAGTAGTCGGACTTGACATCCGGTCGTCGTCCCAGCAAATCGGCAGGCAGACCAACGAATGGCATCCCAGGGAGTCCCGGGAGGGTACTTCCCGGTTCGTAGGAGGCAGTCTGAGCGGGCTGACCGGTCAGCACGGCAAGCTGGTGTTCCAGAGTCGCGATGCTGGCGCGAACAACCGTTTCCTGCTCACGTGTCGATTCCACCAGTTGGCGTTGACGCAGAACATTCGGGCTGCCGCCCTCACCGCCCGTTGCAAATCGCAGCTCCACAGCTTTCAAACCGTCCAGATTTGTCTGCAACTGTTCGCCCAGAAGCGTCAGTTGAGCATGTGATTCGATCAACGCATACCAGGTTCTCGCGACTTCGGCTGCCAGGGTCAAAGCAACGGTTTGATAATCTTCCCGCGTCGCCTCGGCACGCAGACGTTCAGCTTCGATCTGAGATTCGATGCGCCCCCACAGATCGACCTGGAAGGCGGCATCCATGCCCCAGCGTGTTCGTGTTTGGTTCGTTTGTGGCTGGAATGTGTGTGAAGTGCCGCCAACTCCGTTTACATCCCAGAAGAGATCTGATTCGGCTCGCCGGGTCGTGGCTCGAGCGGCACGCAGTCGCTGCATCGCTGTGGCCAGATCAAAGTTCTGACCAAGGGCCAGATTGACCTGTCGGTTCAGCCCGTCGTCGTTGAATTCTCTCCACCAGCGATCCGGGACCACCACTTCTCCCCCCGGCGAGAACTCCGGCAGGTGAGCGGCGGAAAATGCCGGAGTGCGACCCTTCACTGCGCAGCCGGACAAGATGCACAGCAGCAAGAGCGCTACTCTGGCAGTTTGAGACCGATTCATCGGGAAAGCAGTTTCAGCGATCCAGCACAGCATGGGCACTAACGGGAAGGCAGATGGATGGGAATTTCACCGGCAAGCGGTGCTGCTCGGTACAGCAAGATGGCTTTGCGGTTATCGAACCATCACGGCCTGGCACTTTGCCGCAATCCGCATAATCCGCAATCTTTACCAGTCCGGCTGACAGCCGGCTGAGAGCCGGCCTGTGCCTTCGCCGCCCGCCGGATCGCCGCCCGCCGGATCGGCGGTTGGTGCCTTCGGCGATTGGTGGAGTGCCGGGCCTGCTCGTTGGCAGCCCGGTGTTCACCTTTGCGGTGGCTGGCCCCTCATTCGGCCAACGAGCCGGATGTGCGGTTTCTTAGGGTCGGGCGGATCGCCCGACACCAGGTGCAGGCGAATCGCCT
>JAFMMM010000277.1 GCA_017859815.1 Planctomycetota bacterium
TCTCTGCATACCATCTCACCGTGGATTCCAGTCCGTCGGCAAACGTGTGACTGGGAGACCAGCCGAGTTCGTTGCGAATCCTGCTCGCGTCGATCGCATAGCGTTGATCGTGTCCCGGACGGTCTTTGACAAACTCGATCAAATCTGTCAGCACCACCCCATCGCTGGAGGGTCGTATCCTTTCAACCGCAGCACAGATCATCTGGACAATTTCCAGATTCGTGTGCTCGTTCAGGCCACCAATATTGTAGCTCTCACCGATACGCCCACGTTGCAGTACGGCTTCAATTGCCGCGCAGTGATCTTCAACGTGCAGCCAGTCACGAACGTTGCTGCCATCACCGTAAACCGGCAGTGGAATCCCTTCGAAAGCATTCAGAATCATCAATGGAATCAGCTTTTCAGGGAACTGACAGGGACCGTAGTTATTTGAACAGTTCGTCAGGACGACAGGTAGCCCGTAGGTATGGTGATAAGCCCTGACAAAATGATCTGATGCCGCTTTGCTTGCGCTGTAAGGGCTGTTCGGTGAGTACGGCGTGGTTTCCGTGAACAGTCCCGTTTCCCCCAAAGACCCAAAGACTTCGTCTGTGGACACGTGAAGAAATCGAAACTGTCGGTGGATGGAGTTGTCGACGGCCCCGTACCAGTGGCGAACCTCCTCCAGCAGTCGGCAGGTGCCCAGCACATTGGTCTCAACGAATGTCAGCGGACCGTCAATACTGCGATCCACGTGAGATTCCGCTGCAAAGTTCACAATTCCCAACGGCTGATACTTCTCCAGTAAATCCCGTACCAGGTTCCGATCGCCGATGTCACCATGCACAAAAACGTGCCGGTCGCTGTCGACTGGTATCGAATCTCGATTGCCGGCATAGGTGAGCGCGTCCAAATTGATGACCCGGAACTTTTCCGCAGCCAGTAATTGGCGAACGAAACAACTTCCGATAAATCCTGCTCCTCCCGTGACAACAAGATTATCCATATCGCACTGCCCATCCTCATTCCCAATGAAATCAAAAGGCTGGTCGCAGATCGAGATTTCCGCTCGACGATTCAGTTGTCACAGAGACAAAGAATTCAGTCGTTGTCCGAGCCTGCGATTCTCTTCCGAGCCTGCTCCGGAAAATTCGCGGCATGACGATCCAGCACAACTCCCCCCAGAACAAGCACATCCATATCCGTCCGCAGGAAGCAACTAATCGCCTCTTCAGGCGTCCTGACAATTGGCTCATTTTCATTCAAACTGGTATTCAGAATGATCGGCACATCGGTCTTACGATAAAACTCAGAAATCAACCGGTGGTAGAGTGGATTTGTCGAACTGGAAACCGTTTGCAGCCGCCCACTCCCGTCCACATGCGTCACCGCAGGAATCCGATCCTGAACCGACGGCCGAATTGGAAAAACCTTCTCCATGTAGGGCGTGGACTCGTCAATTTCAAACCAGTCTGCCACATGCTCCTCAAGGATACTGGGGGCAAAGGGACGGAACTTTTCGCGGAACTTGATTCGCAGATTGATGATGTCCCTCATGTCGGTGCGACGCGGATCGGCAATCAACGAGCGGTTTCCCAGAGCGCGTGCTCCGAACTCCATCCGTCCCTGAAACCAGCCCACGACCTTTCCGTCAATTAAGAAATCTGTCACCCGGTCAACCAGCGATGATTCGTCCAGTTGCACGAAGGGCAGTCCTGCTGCCTCGCAGGCAGCCACCGCTTCCTCGTCATTCGACTCACATCCCCAATAAGCATGGTTCTGAATAAACGTGCGAGGTTGGTTCAGCAGATGATTCCACACCCAGAACGCGGCACCAAAGGAAGTCCCGTTATCGGCAGCGCCAGCAGGCAAGTAGATGTTCTGAAACGGCGTCTCGCGGCTCAACTTTCCGTTGGCTACAGAATTCATCGCGACACCTCCCGTCAGGCACAAATTCTCGAGCCCGGTCGACTGGTGCAGTTTCCTCAGCATGTGGATCAGAATCTCTTCAGTAACCACCTGCAGCGACTTCGCGATGTTCTCGTGACGCGGCGTGACCGGTTCATCCGGTTGACGAGCGGGGCCCAGTACCTTCACTAAACGCTCACTGAAGAATGGCTCCAGCGATGGACTGGCCTCGTTCCACGTCATCCTAACGCCGCGCTGGTGATGGTTGAAGAAGTCAAGATTCAGTCGAAACCCATCACCGTGCGGCTGAATCATCTGACGAATGACATCCGCAAACTCCGGCTGGCCGTAGGGAGCCAACCCCATCACTTTGTATTCGTCCCCATAATGAGGGAACCCCAGGTACATCGTGATCGCGGTGTACAGGAATCCGATTGAGTGCGGAAACCAGACGCGATTGAGTGTCCGCCAGTTGTTGCCCTCTGCAGCCGCCGTCATCGTGCTGCAAAAGTCTCCCATTCCGTCCACAGACAACACGGCGGCAGTCTCGAATGGCGATATCAGAAAACCTGCGGCAACGTGTGTCTGGTGATGTTCCACCCGATGGAACTGAGCCTTGAGTTGATGTCTCTTCAGCCCTACTGCGGACGCAAACTGATCTTCGAGCCCAAGTGTTTTTCGCTGACGCGTTAAACGGTCACGAATCGCTTTCAAGGAGGGGCGGTGTCGGCAAACGAATCCAATGCGCTTCAGCAGATTTGCCATTGGATTAAACGACACCGCAACGTGGTCAACCTCCTCCGGTGCCACCCCGGACTGCTGCAGGCACCACATGATGGATTCCTGCGGAAATCCTGCCCAGTGCTTGATTCGATTGAATCGTTCCTCCTCCACTGCCGCTGTTAATTTGCCATCAACAATCAACGCTGCCGAAGCATCGCCGTGATAGGCGTTAATGCCAACAATCTTCATCGTCTACTCTCAGTGCGGTTTGCTGTCCGTTGCCCTGAAGGGCGTGGTCCCGAAGAATAAATCCAGATAACCCTGTCGCAGATTTGACTTCGCGAAAAACTCCGTGGCGATTCGATGAGCGTTTCTCCTCCATGTGTGACGAGTGGCAGGATCCATGCGGGCAAACTCCTGAAGGGCCTCGGAGAAACTGGACAGGTCATCGAGGCTCAAGTCCCAACCTGCCGATTGGGACGCCAGCTCACGCCACATAGTTTGATCGCTGATTAGTACAGGCGTTCCGACTGCCAGAGACTCAAAAATTGCATGGCCAAAATTCTCTCCCTGTGTCGGGAGCAGCATGAGATCAGCCCACTGTAAAATACCACGGACCTCGTCTCCGGACTTCACGCCGCAGAATTCCGTCGTCACACATTCAGCGATTCCAGCTGCCCTCCTGCGGCACTTCTTTCCATAATCGGTATCCTCTTCAGGCCCCACAACCTTCAGTTCGCACGGAAGGCCCGCCTGCCGGAGAATGTCAAAAACAAGGTGCGTATTCTTGATTGGATGGATTCTGCCAATTGACGCGATTCGCAACACACCGACATCGGCGTCCCTGGCGGGCACCTCACATATCGGCTGGCAGGGAACATTTGACACCAGCGTTATTAAGGCCTTGGGAAATACCCTGCGAATCTCCTCGCACTCTGCCGAAGATGTCGCGTGAAACTCCAGACCCTCAAACAGTGCGAGGCCCCTGGCAAACAAAAGAAAAATCCGTTTCTTTAGCGGCCGCACTGCAAGCGCCGTCGGCCGCAACATGCCACGAGGTGCGAGAACCCGTCTCGGTCTCCCAAATGTCAACTTCATCCACGCCAAAGGCAGAATTGTTCCCCACAAGGAAAACATGCTGTTCAGGTAAACTGCCTCAGGATTCCAGCGGCGCAAACACCGCACAAATTCAAGCATTCTGCCAAAGCCGGATGTGTAGTAAACAACAGCAGCGTTGAGTTCCTTAGTCCAGCGATTCAGCGTGACCGTTGCGAACGGCTTGTTCTCGCCAAGGTCACGGTCTGAAGTCAGCACACGGACTTCAACATCGCCCCCAATCAGATCGGTCAAATGCCGAATACTGCTGACCGGTCCCCCCGCACGCACTGCCGGAAAAAACCAGTCGCTGCAGATCAACACTCGCCTTGTCTTCGAAGAGGGTTTCACAGGCCGGCTCCGTTTTGCGTGGAGCAGCCCCCCAGCTCGGACTGAAGCTTTGCGACCAGCGTGCCCTCCCAATCGGCAGCGGTGCCGGAAACCTGCCATGACTCAGAAATCGCTCGATACACCGCAGAAAACCTTTTTCCAATCTCCTCCGGACCAAATTGCAAAACATTTTGGCGACCGTTGTGGATCAGTTGTTCACGGAAACACTCATCGGAAATAACTCGTTCGAATCCGGCACGTATCGAACAGACGTCAAATGGATCCACGAAACATGCCCCATTACCAGCAACTTCCGGCATTGAAGAACAGTTCGATGTCACGCAGACACGTCCGACACTCTGAGCCTCCACGATTGGCATGCCAAAGCCTTCGTGAGTCGAACAAAATGAAACGATGTCGCAATTCTCGTATGCCCGCAGCAACGACTCGTCATCGACAATTCCCAGCAGGCGATGCTCAACCTGATGCTGATTCAGCTTCCGTTCAAGTTCCGAATTAACTCTCCCAACAATCACCAACTCACAGCACAAGCCATCCAGCGCCTCAACCAGCCGTGCGACGTTTTTGTTGTGCTTTGTCCCCACCTGGAGAATCACGGGACGCTGCGTACGAAACCCGGACGGTGAAAACTGGAATCGTGGAGAAACAGAGACTGGAATCACAACCACGCGTTCAGGGTTTACTGGCACTCGTGCAAGCAGTTGACGCCGAGTCTCGTCAGAAATCACAGTCACGACCGCAACCCGCAGGATCGGAAGTCGAAACCACAACCAATACACGACCCAGGCACGAAGCCCGTTCAACCTCGAAAGCACCTCCAGATCAAGAACTGTCAACACTCTCGATCGTCGAACACCAGGAATCGCTGCGTAGTTGATATCACCCGTAACATGAACTATCCCGCGCAGAAACAACATTGCCCAAAGTAAATTCAAAAGCCGGCGAAACAAACCGCGACTACGAAACGGTGCTGTACAGCGGCGAACGGAGAACGCACACTCAAGATGTTCAGGAATACGATCAAAGTAACCCTCTACGCTAAATTGCCCCGGGTTAGGGCGCCGCTGCAGAAAAGTAACGTCTGTGTCCATGGCAGGATTTCCGAATCGAGCCCCGTGCATTTCAGAACCGAGATCCGCCCTGCACACTCGGGATCCGTTGTCGTCTCTCGCTCAACATCAGCCGACCTTGAACCGGGAAAAGCTTGACCACGACGCTGTACATCAAAATGGCAACAAGACTGCCTTTTGTAATCTGATTCAGGACAACGATGCTCTCGGTCTCCGCTTTCAGTGCCTGGTAAAAGATCAGCGGCAGCCAGAAAACGAAAGTCGGATGCTTCACACACAATTTCACCGAAAGCCGCACACAAAAACCCAGAAAAGCCCCATTGATCAGCAGGCAAATAATACCAAAGAACGCACCAAAATTCGCATACGCTTCGCCAAGAGGGCTCACAGCCATCGAGGTGGAGTCTGCGATTTCCAAACCCGTGAAAAGTCGAAAATTGATTCTCCCGTCAGCTCCCCTCTTCGTGGGATCAAGAATTCGAGGCAATAACGCCGACCGGAATGCTTGAAGAAACGTTTCTCCGTGAACGAAATCGGTGTTTGCCGGCATGTTTTCCATCACCGCAGACACAATCCATCCCTGATTCAGCCGAACCACCGCAGCCTCAAAATTCGACATCCTCCAACCATCACCCCACGGCAGAAATCTCTCGACGATCAATGCCGTCATCGAAACAACATTTGAGTCCCGTCCCCGAATCTCCTGCTTAACGGACTGAAGAAAAAACACGACCAGAAAACCCGAAGCAATAATAACAACCTTGGATGCAAGGCTCCGTTTTCGCTGACCAAACCAATAAACGAATGAAATCGAAGACCAAAGTAACAGGTCATGAAAGTAGCCCTTCGAGGCACTCACAAGAATTAGCGGAACAAAGCACAACAGCCCCAGAACAGTGCTGTCGGACCTGCTCGAATAGAAAAAATAGAGGGCACCGACATATCGCAGATTGGAACACAGTACCAGGGCAAAACCAACAACTCCAGCATTCTGCTCATCTCGAATCAACTCTGCGATCCCGCCGACCACGGCAAGCCAAATGCCGGTTTGAGGGAACCTCCGGACCCCCACGGTGGAAATCAATTTTCGAGGCGAGACAGTCATCCCGGCAACCAGAAGTCCAATGACATAAGCCACCACGCCTGGGATCGCATAAGAAAAGTATTCATCGGCCGGGATGTACATCCGATACCGTTCCAGTGGGGCTTCGGTTCGGTAGGCGAGCCAGGGGCCAACAAGCCACTGTAACACCGCTACCAGGGATGCAAGGTGAACAAAGGGGACGCCTCTGTCCATTTCCCTCTGGAACTCAAAACAAACCAATACGGCAAGCATCCACACCGCGAAGGTCACGGGCAATGCTCCAATCCCACCGGCAACCCCCAGCGAGATGAGAATAAAAAGTCCCACGAAATTAGATGTGCGCTCAAGGAACAGTTTCCTGAGCCTTCGAATACCTCGACTTGCCCCTGCCATTACGAAACCCTCAATGAACTACACTTCGCTCACACCCAATGTCACAGTCGGAAGACTTGTCACTCCGTGTTAAGAAACACACCCGTATTTCTGGTCGCGGTCACGCATCAGCACGTACTGCAAGCGATTTGATAAACTGCATGAAAAGAATCACAACGCCGACGATCGTCAGATACCACCACGCGAAAATCGCGGTCCATCTTGCATACTGTTCGGCAAATGCTCGACGATTCGACGACAGTGTCTGTATTTGCAGCACATTCGAATCGAAATCCAATTGACCATTGAACTTGTCACTGTAATTGCGGAATGCGGCCCCGAGAGCAGTAAGCTGTTCGGCAATCTGGCGGGATCTCAGAGATTCGTCATCCTGCTCATTCGTTCCACCAACTGCTTCAACCCATCTGCTGACCAATATGCCCCTGGCGGTCTCGTAGAGCGGGAAAATTGGGTTGGCAAGTACCACGTCTGCACTGGCTCCTCTCAGTTCTACAGCGCTGTGTCGCTGATATTCCTGGAGGTCTCCGGTCACCTGCCTCCCTGAAATCACCTCGCGACATAATCTTCCCAACTCTTCTTCATACCTCTTGAGTTCATTCGGTAACG
>JAFMMM010000278.1 GCA_017859815.1 Planctomycetota bacterium
GGTGGCGGCGGAACCGGGTGTGAATGGCAAACCATCGAACTGGGGTCGACTTGCACCGCAATCAATTACGCAGTCCGGAGTTGAAGGCATCGCCAGCCGTCACGGGTATCGAATCGAACAGCTGCCGCTTTCGCTGTACAACCTCAATTCTGACCCCGGCGAAAGTCGAAATCTCGCTGCCCAGAATCCCGAAGTTGTCGCAAATCTCAGCCGGCTCGCAGACTTGGCGCGGCAGGATCTGGGAGATTCGCTGACCGGTGTCGCAGGCAGCGGATTACGGGAACCAGGTTTTGACCCACCGGGAGCTGACGAATGATCCATTTTTTTTTCATCGGGCTGATCCTGCTGATTTCATCCCGGAATTGCCTCGTAATGGCAGCAGATCCGCCCAACATCATCCTGATGATGGGCGATGACCACGGCTGGGAAGAAACGGGATACAATGGCCACCCGCATGTCCGAACGCCCGTTCTGGATCGAATGGCAGCGGAAGGACTGCAGTTTCGCAGATTCTATGCCGGCCACCCGAACTGCTCTCCCACTCGCGCCAGTTTCCTGACGGGACGTCATCCCAACCGAATGGGAACCTTCGCTCCAGGCTGGTCGATTCGACCGGAGGAAATCACGCTTGCGGACAAGTTGGCGGCGACAGGTTATCGCTGTGGCCATTTTGGCAAATGGCACGTGGGAACAGTCAAGAGCGGCTCACCGCTCAACCCCGGAGCCATGGGATTTCACGAGTGGCTCTCGCATGACAATTTCTTCGAACTGAACCCGTCGCTTTCGCGCAACGGCGGTCCTCCGCAGGTGATTCAGGGAGAGAGTTCCGAAATCCTGATTGATGAGACGATCAGCTTCATTGATGAGTGTCGGAACAGAAAACAGCCTTTTCTTGCCGTCGTCTGGTTCGGGTCACCCCACGAACCTTACAGTGGACTGCCGCAGGACCTTGCTCTGTATGATGACATTGTTGATCAGTATCCTGAACAGGTCGCACTTACGTCCAACGAAACCGGACTCCGTACTCGTCGGCCAAAGGGGCAGGTCCTGAGAGAACGATACGCTGAAATCACCGCGATGGATCGCTCCATCGGAACACTAAGAAACTATCTGAAGGAATCAGGCCTGCGGGAAAACACAGTTCTGTTCTACTGTGGCGACAACGGGACCTCCGGCGAATCTGCATTGCGAACCCCACACAGAGGGGTGAAGAGCTCTGTTTATGAAGGCGGTATTCTTGTGCCCGGACTGCTGGAATGGCCAGCCGGGATTCCCACGCCTCAGCAAACGTCAGTCAGGGCTGTCACCAGTGATCTGCTCCCCACTGTCTGTCGACTCGCCGGACAATCAGTCCCCCAGCGTCCACTGGACGGAATCGACCTTAGCCCGATCTGGGAACGAAAAATCAGGGTGCGTCCTCAACCACTCTTCTTCTGGATGTTGAAGACATCAGCGCTCAGCAGTTCGGCGAGGACCCCGTGGGTCAATCCGGATCAGCAGGTCGGAACAACTCCACTTGTGAAGCTGTCCGGAGGAAAACCCACTCGGACGTTTCAGAACTTTCGGTACGCTGATATCCCGGCTTCGCTGTCCGAGGGGGCCCGAGCAGTCATCGATGGTGACTACAAGCTCGTCATTCACTCGTCAACAGATGGCGATCGGGTGGAACTCTTCCAGCTTGCCGATGATCCGGCTGAAACTCGGAATCTGAAAGATGACTTGCCTTCAACGACCGCTGAACTGACAAGAAAACTGAGTCACTGGCAACTGCAAATTCGTAACAGCCTTACCGGTGCAGATTACAACTAAATCAGGCTCAACCTAAGTATTCTGATTATGTATTCAGATCGGGACGGTTGGCTGCAGACAGATTCGTAAGTTTTCTTCCCGACGGAATCCCAAACGGACAACTCTGTTCAAACTGCAAAAGGAACTTCGATGCGATCGCAAGTACTGCGGGTGCTTCTCCTGCTGATCTCAACAGCCGGCGTTTCAGTTGCCGACACACCAAAAGCCCTCATCCTCGGTGATTCCATTTCCATCGGCTACACACCGATGGTGACGGAGATGCTGCAGGGGACCGTAACTGTGAGTCGTCCTCGAGCGAATTGTGGGAGCACCGAGGCCGGGATCAAATCCCTCGACAAATGGCTTGGTGAGAAGAGTTGGCAGGTCATTCACTTCAACTGGGGACTGCATGACCTGTGCTATCGCCATCCAGAATCCAAAGTCCAGGGAAATCGGGACAAAGTGAATGGAACGCAGGCTGTCGCGCCGGAGGTTTACAGAAAGAACCTCGAACAACTTGTGGTCAGGCTGAAGAAGACCAATGCCAAACTCATCTTCGCGACCACGACGGTCGTACCTCCCGAAGAAGCCGGCCGGCACGTTGGTGATGATCGGAAGTACAATGAAATTGCTCTGCAGGTCATGACTCGACACGGCATCCAGGTCAACGATCTGCATCGCACCAGCGCTGCATTTCCGGAAGACATGTTTGTTGGACCAGGCAATGTCCATTTCACCAAAGCCGGTTCCCGGAAACTGGCAGAGCAGGTTGCTGAAGCCATCAAACTGGCAGCCACTGAAGAATGACCCGAATTCTGTTCTCCGTGATTTGAAGACAACTCGACTCAGTATCCGTGGCATGGGACACCCCTATCGTGAACCGACACCTGACAATCGTTCTGCTGCTGATTGCCGCTCTCTCTGGTCCTGCAGCTGCTCAATCGCCAAATATCATTCTGATTATCGGAGACGACCAGGCGTGGTTTGACTACGGCTTCATGGGAAACACTGCTGTGCATACCCCGCATCTTGATCAACTTGCCTCGCAGAGTCTGGTTCTTGAACGCGGCTATGTCTCATCGCCTCTGTGTCGTCCTTCTCTGGCAACCATGCTGACCGGGCTGTCGCCGTCGAAACATGGAATCGCCGGAAACGATGTGGACGGATACAATCGCAGAGCTGATCTGGATCGCCCACTGCGAGCGGAATTCCACCGTATCCCAAGCTTTGTCCGCAGCCTCTCGGCAGCGGGTTATCGGACCTTTCAGTCAGGTAAATGGTGGGAGGGTTCCTGGCAGGACGGTGGATTCACCGATGGCATGACGCACGGAGATCCCGAAAAGGGAGGACGACACGGTGACGTGGGGCTGCAGATCGGCCGCAAGACCATGAAGCCTCTGCTCAGCTTCATCGATCGTTCGGTGAGCGAAGCAAAGCCTTTTTTTGTGTGGTATGCCCCGATGTTGCCCCACACGCCTCACAACCCACCCCGGCGACTGCTGCAAAAGTACACCAGCTCCGGTCTTGCAGAAGATGTTGCAGCTTATTACGCAAGTTGCGAGTGGTTTGATGAAACCTGCGGAACGATCTTCAGTCAACTTCAGAGGAACAACATCGTCGAGAACACGGTCATCATCTTCCTCGCAGACAACGGATGGGCGGCGAGCAGCACAAACGCCAGTGATCCGAATCAGAAACAGTGGAAACAATATGCACTCCGTTCCAAGGGATCTCCGTTTGAAGCAGGGATTCGCACACCACTGATGATCTCGTGGCCAGGCAAAATCGCTCCTGAAAAAAACTCAGACCTGGCACATGCTGAAGATCTCTACCCCACAATCGCGGCACTTGCTGCACTCCCTTTGCCGGATCACCTGACTGGAATCAACCTGCTCGACGCAGAGCAGCGTCGGCAGCGTCAGACGATCACTGGAGTAACGCATTCCATTCACAACATGACTCCGGGGGACCCTGACGATACGCTGCAGTATCGCTGGCTGGTCCATCAAGAGTGGAAGCTGATCAGAAGATTCCACGGGATTGACACGACGCAATTCCTGCGAGTGCATGAATGGGATACCGAAGAAGTCCGTCTCTTCGACCTCGCGAATGATCCGCACGAACAACACAACCTTGCAGATCAGCACGCCGAACTTGTGAGCAGACTAACAAGAATGCTTCCCGGCCCTTCATCACCTCCTCAAAATCCAGATTCTGCTTCAAAGTAAATCGGGGGGCACAATGAGCCTTTTGCCACTGGGTGTTTTCATCGCGTTACTGAATAGTCCTTCCTGCCTCGATGAAGAAGAGAGATCTGCGGATCGCTCAACACAGCAGCGGCACACACCGATGATCCGCGGGTTTCACGAACGAGACAGTAACCACGACGGCTTCCTGACCCCCGACGAACTGCCCCCGGCAATGCGAGCAAATTTTCTGAAAGTCGATGCCGACGGTGATGGCAGAATTTCTCTCCGTGAACACATTTCTTTTCTCTCAGTGAGAAAACCAAAATCAACAAAACAGTCTGCCAGCCGCAGACTGTGGAAAATCGACAAAGGACTTGCCTACAGGATTGGTGATCACGAAAAACACACACTGGACATTTACCGTGCTCCGCCGTTCGATCACCCCAAACCCCTGGTGATTTGGATTCATGGTGGAGGATGGAGAAATGGGTCTTCTTCCAACTGCCCGATTACAGAACTCGCAGAGCAGGGATTTGTGGTCGCCAGTATCAACTATCGGCTCAGCCAGCATGCAATCTTTCCGGCACAGATTCATGACTGTCAGGATGCGGTACGATGGCTCCGCAGAAATCATCAACGATTCGGAATTGACCCGATGCGGTTCGGAGCGTGGGGCGCTTCAGCCGGTGGGCACCTGGCTTCACTACTGGGCACGGCAAGCGAAGCCTTCCCGACTGCGTCGCCGGATTCGGATGGCACTGTCAGCGCGGCGGTACAGGCCGTTTGTGACTGGTACGGACCTGTTGATCTGCTGCAAATGAACGCCCACGCGGGAACCTCCGGTACACTTGACCATGACGCTCCGGACAGTCCGGAATCACAACTTTTGGGTGGACCGCTGCAGTCTCGCCGCAAGCTGGCGGAATTGGCATCGCCGCTGAAGTGGATCTCCGCAGATACGCCCCCCTTCCTGATTGTTCATGGGGAAGAAGATCCTTTGGTCTCCGTGAAGCAAAGTGAACTTCTGCACCAGTCGCTGGTCGCTGCCGGGATTCCGTCCGAGTTCATTTCGGTGCCGATGGCAAAACATGGAGGGTTTTCAGATCCGCGAATTCGACAGCGTTGCTTCCGGTTCTTTGTCGAGACTCTCATCACATCGGACAACCCCAACAGCCGACCGCAGCCGGCAGGGCGTCATGCATCGGGAAAGTGAGGACTGCCTCCGGGCTGCGAACAAACCCACGCCGCTGCACGCGTCGCATCGCTCAGGATTTTCGGGAATTCATGACCGCCCAGTAATCCTAACGTCAGCGCCGCTGTAAACGCATCCCCCGCTCCCACGGTGTCGCAAACTTCGGTGGGAGGGGCAGGGCATTCAAAAACCTCCTGTCCATTGGTCAACAGAGCCCCATTTGCTCCACGCGTCACAGCCATGCACCGCAAGCCGTACTCGCTGCAAAGTTGTCGAAGCTGCTGTTTCGCCGCTCCTGCTGTAAGCCCCTTGCGAGCAAGAAATTCCAGTTCTTCATCGTTCACTTTGAGGACATTGCAGAGACGCAGAGACTGCCTGATGACATCGGTATCCGTATAGGGATCGCGCAGATTCAGATCAAGAATTCGAAGGCTGTTAGTTGGCGCGCCGGCAACCAATGCCTGTATCGTTGCAGAGGATCGTGGCATTCGTTGACCGAGGGTTCCAAAACACACAGCATCGCACAATGCCAGCTCGGCAACACCATAATCACTCAGGAGAATCTCATCCCACGCAGAGTGTTCTGCGAAACGATAAGTCGCGCCCCCCAACTGGTCGACCATCACGAAAACCTGGCCTGTCGGAAGTTGATTGACCTGCAGCCCGGTGATATCCACACCATGCCGTTCGAGTTCCCCTGCAGCAGCCTGACCGCGTTCATCATCCCCGACGGCACTCATCAGCTTGACAGTGTTTTCCCGACCAAGCTCAGCACAAGTGCATGCAAAGTTGGCCGGCGCTCCGCCAAATCGCGGACCATCAGGAAACTCGTCCCAGAGGATCTCGCCTAATGCAACAATGGAATAACTGGACGACACCGTTTCATGCTCCTCAAATCCCCGACTGCGGAGAGATTCGGGCCACTCACTCATCCGCTTCATCACCAAACCGGGTCTTCAATGCACGAGCTGAAATCCCCTGCTCCTGCAGATACTTCACCATCACTTCCGTCTGCCCATGAGTCACCAGAATTTCCTCTGCCCCGGTCTCGTTGATCGCCCACAGCAGCCCTGGCCAGTCTGCGTGATCTGAAATTGGAAACCCCCTGTCCAGCGAATTCCACCGCCGGCCGGCGCGAGTCAGCATCCAGCCGGAAGCCATCGCTCTGGAGCAGGATCCCAACCGCCCCATCCACGCCGAATCAGCGGCTCCCGGCGGCGCAACAATTAAGTTCCCGCCCCACCTGCGGCCACGCGGCTGTCCTGAAATCCCCTGTGTCTCCGGCAGTGCTATTCCGGATGCACGGTACTCCTGATTCAGCGTCTCAACGGCGGTGTGGCAATAAATCGGACCAATGCCCGGATTTACCAGTGCCAGAACCCGCTGAGCCTTGCCGAGCGAATACGCAAACAGAACTGCAGGCTGGCTCTGATCGCGACACTGGATCCACCACTCATTCAGGTCTGCCGCTACGTCCTCCTGTGAAGGCCAGCGGTAGACAGGCAGGCCAAACGTGGATTCCGTAATGAACTTGTGACAGCGAACAGGCTCAAACGGGCTGCATGTTGGGTCTGGCTCGACCTTGTAGTCTCCACTGACAACCCAGACCTCTCCCCCATACTCCACGCGAACCTGAGCTGATCCAAGAATATGGCCGGCGGGAAACAGCGAAATACTCACCCCGTTGATCAGTTGCTTTTCCCCAAACTCAAGGCTCTCGATACGCGCAGAAGGCCCCAGCCTTGACCGTGTCACTCGCAGCCCTTCGCGACTGCAAAGATAGTGTGCCGAGCCCGGGCGTGCATGATCCGCGTGGGCGTGCGTCACGACTGCGCGGTCAACTTTTCGCCAGGGATCAATGAAGAAGTCGCCCTGCTCGCAGTACAGGCCACTGCGCGTTTCACGAATAAGGGGCTTTTGAGACATTGCCAGCCGGCAGGCATCCTTTCCGAAAGGCACACCACCGTTGAGCCTTCGCCACAGAGTGCAGTCGAGAAAAGCAGACAGGGGTCCGGCCGGG
>JAFMMM010000024.1 GCA_017859815.1 Planctomycetota bacterium
GGAGCAGACGGAGTCGGCCGTCGTTTTCCCGTCGGGTTTCGCGGCGAATATCGGAACACTGATGGCACTCGCCGGACCACGGGACGCCGTTTTCTGTGAGCGAGATAATCACGCCAGCCTGATCGACGGCTGCCGTGCCTCCACCGCCAGGTTTCTGGTCTACGACCGCAAACGACTCTCGCAGCTGGAACAATCTCTGCAGCGGAGACGCCATCAGTATGATCAGGTGCTGATTGTCACCGACTCCCTGTTCAGTATGGACGGCACCATTGCGGATCTTCCCGCGCTGTGCAGTATTGCCGACCGACACGATGCTGTGGTCATGGCAGACGAAGCTCACGCCACCGGCGTATTTGGAGATCTGGGAAGTGGGGTCTGCGAACTGACGGACTGTGCGGGTGGAGTCGCGGTGAGAACAGGTACGCTCAGCAAAGCACTCGGCAGCCAGGGCGGGTTTGTAGCCGGCAGTCAGCTGCTCTGTACATGGATCCGCAACAGTGCCCGCAGTCGCTTCTTTTCCACCGCGCTTCCCCCAGCCGTCTGTCGAGCCACAACCGCTGCAATCGAGGTATTGCAAAAGCAGCCGGAGCGACAACGCAGGCTGCACGCAAATGGTCGGCTGCTGCGACGCCTGCTGGATGAACGCCGAATACCTCTGATTCGGGTCCCCAGTGCAAACGGAGGCCAGCTGTCTGCAGACCTGCTCAACCCCCTCGAAAGTCCAATCCTGGCTGTTCCGGCAGGCAGTGATTCCGAGGCGGTGCAGCTCGCCGAACGGCTGCGTTCCAAAGGATTGCTGATACCGGCCATCCGCCCCCCCACCGTTCCCGATGGCACAGCCCGAATTCGCATCTCGCTCAGCAGTGAACACACAGAGCAGCAGCTGTTGCAGGCGGCCGACGCCATCAGCTGTTGCCTCCACAGCTGACATCGTGTTCACTCGAGGGCCAATCGCCGCTGGACAATCACTGCCGGGACGTCTGTCAAATCTCCCATGATTCGCCGTTCTTCGGGACCACAGGCGACTCCGCGGAACAATCGGCCGCCAGTCCTGCCAAACTTTCGGCAGCCTCCGACTCCCCGTGAACAGCGAAGAAGTGACTCGCACCACCACGGGCAGTCAGGCTGTCCAGCCACCATTTCATATCCACGGCATCGGCATGCGCTGACAGCCCGTTCAACACCTCCACTTGCGCTCGCAATGGAACACTACGACCGTGAATCCTGAGATGCGGAACGCGGCGAACCAGCTGACGCCCCAAAGTGTGCCTTGCCTGGAAACCAATGATCAGGATTGCGTTGCGGTCGTCCGAAACCGCATTCTTCAGATGGTGAACGATCCGGCCATTCTCACACATTCCCCCGGCCGCGATGATCACCATGGGGCCCTCTGCCCGATTCAAAGCCATGCTTTCGTCCTGAGAACGGATACAGGTCAGGCCGGGAAAATTGAACACATCGTCGTCGGACTGCAGAGTCTGCTGGACCCCGGCGTCCATGATCTCCGTATGTCGCTGGTGGACTTCGGTGAGACGCAGCGCCAGCGGGCTGTCGAGATAAACCGGGATCTTTACAGAAGCCTGTTCATTTCGGAGTTCGTTCAAAAGGTACATCAGCAACTGAGTCCGCCCGAGACTGAAAGCCGGAATCAACACACGACCCCCGACGTCCAAAGCCCGCTGCATCAGGCACTTCAGAGCTTCACGCACATCCGACGCCGGCGGATGGACACGGTCTGCATAGGTCGACTCCATGATCAACACATCGCAGCAGTCCACCAGATCCGGATCACGAAGAACCGGCTGGTCGCGACGGCCCAGATCTCCCGTAAATACAACCCGCCGCACCTCATCATCGACGTCCAGGAATTCCAGCTCGCAAATCGCAGCACCAAGCACATGTCCGGCATGATGGAATCGCAGCCTGACTCCGGGGGCGATCTCTGCCCAAGTGTGATAGTCAGCCGTTTCAAACTGTCGGCAGGCGCGACGCACATCCCGATCCGTGTAGAGTGGTTCCGGAACCGGATCACCTGTACGGGCTTTTTTCTTCGCCCAGCGCACATCTTCCCGTTGAATGTGCGCGCTGTCCCGCAACATGATTTCCGCGATGTCTGCTGTGGCCCGCGTACACCAGATTGGGCCATCGAAACCCTGGTGCACAAGTCGGGGCAGATTCCCGCAATGGTCAATGTGTGCATGGGAGAGGACAACAGCGTCCAAACCCGCCGGATTACAGCGAAAATGACGATTGCGGTGATCAGTTTCCGCATGCGTCCCCTGGAACAGGCCGCAGTCAAGCAGGACGCGTGCCGACTGTGTTTCAATCAGATGCTGACTTCCCGTAACCTCGCCAGCCGCCCCCAAAAACGTGATTTTCATTCTTCACACCTCAGCATGCGTCAAAACCAGTTTCTGAACGTTTTTCCGCCGCCGGAACCCCAGCAGCGAACATACAGTGAACACCCGAACAGCACGCACCCTGTTTTCACACAATTCGCATCAAATCCCTCGAACATCGGTGTGGGGGAGCCGTGTATCTTGTGGTGGGATGCTGGAAGTTCGATTCTGGAAGTTCTCTGTAGCCAGGGAACCCTGCGATCCGGACAGGCGTCCAGCCTGTCATACAACAATCGCACGACCTGATCAGTCGAGTCAGTAACACACAGATCGTCCTGCTATCCCGTCAAGCCACAGCCGAACAGTTGCATAAATTGCCAAGGATCGGGTTGTGTGTACGCTCAACTGCGAAGTTCTGCAGTCGGGTTAGCCGCAGTCAGCAACGTCAGGAATCATTTTTTTGCAGGATCCTGTTGGGTGCCGTCACCCTGTTTGTTTCCATCACGAAGAGATCTTGGCAGGGCGATTTTGACAACGAGGCCGTTACGAAGGATCTTCTGAACAGCACGCCGGACACTGCGTTTCACGTGCCGTGTAGCATCAGGTCAGGCAACCTTCCTGAAGGGCGAGTATTCACCCTGACAGAATTTGAGGCAGACCACAGAGACGGATTTGAAAGTAAAACGAATGAGGACTCAACAAACGAATCGGCGCACGACGTCATCCGGCAAACGATCTGCTCTGATCGCAATCTGTTTGCTATCCGGGATGGCCGTGTTGACCGGCGCAGAAGGTATTGCTGACGAACCGGGTCTGGCAACCCCGCCATCGCAGCTATCGCTGAGCGAGTTCATTGATACGAATATTCGTCAGACCTGGACAGACAACGAGATTGAGCCGTCGCCGGTCGCTGATGACGAGGAGTGGATTCGTCGTGTTTATCTCGACATGGTGGGACGAATTCCAAGTCTTGAAGAGACGGAAGCGTTCCTCGCTGACCAAAATCCCCGCAAGCGTTCTGTGGTCATCGACAACTTGCTTAACCACGACGACTTCGTGCGCAACCTGACCACAATCTGGACAAACAACTGCATCGGTCGCGGGCAGCCACGGCGTGTCAGTCGGGCAGGGATGGAAAAGTTCTTTCGCGAAGCTTTCGCGAAGAATCGCCCCTGGAATGAGGTTGTGATGGACATCATCACCGCCTCGGGGCACTTTGAAGAGAACGGTGCGGTAAACTACATCCTCGCTCAAATGCAGATGCAGGACGAGTCTGTCCAGTTAACAGCAATGACTACTCGTCTTTTTCTTGGACTACAGGTTCAGTGCACTCAGTGCCACAACCATCCGTTCAACAAGTGGCAGCAGAGTCAATTTTGGGAGTTCAACAGTTTTTTCCGGCAGGTTGGAAAGATTGATCACAGAAGACTGGATCCGAACACTGGACGCCAGGTCGATGATTACTCCGAAGTTGTCTGGCGTGAATACACAGGCCCGGTTTACTACGAGAAACGCAGCGGTCTGATGCAGGTGGCTTTCCCAATCTTCCAGGGTCAGGAAGTTGACCCAGGCGTGGGTGTCAATCGTCGAGAAGAACTTGCCAAGCTGATTTCCAATCCAGCGGACGGGCAACCGCCTCAGATTGCACTCGCGATGGTGAACCGGATGTGGGCCCACTTCTATGGCTATGGGTTCACTCGGCCTGTCGACGATATGGGGCCGCATAATCCGGCAAGTCATCCGGAATTGCTGAACCGGCTGGCCTTTGAATTCGCGAAGAATGACTACAACGTTCGCGATCTGGTTCGCTGGATCGTTTCGGCAGAAGCTTACCAACTGTCCAGCCAGTTCAACTCCAGCAACGAGATTGACAATCCCAGCGCGGGTGAGATCCCCATGTTCAGCCACATGTACATCAAGTCGATGCAGGCCGAACAACTTTATGACTCACTGATTACTGCCAGCAACGCCCATCAGTCCGGCAATGCTGACTGGTCGTCGCAGGAAAATCAGCGCCGTCGCTGGATGCAACAGTTTGTTGTCGCGTTTGACAATGATGAGAACGACGAGGCAACAACGTTCAACGGCACAATTCCGCAGGCGTTGATGATGATGAACAGTGAATTGATGGATAAGGCATGTTCAACTGATCGCGGTAGTTTCCTCTCAGAAGAATTGGCCAGCCCCGGTAAGGAAACCGACAAGATCTCAAGGTTGTATCTTGCTGCACTTGGCCGTAAGCCCAGCCGTAATGAATTGCGGACAACCCAAAAATTCATCGGTGCTTACGGGGGTGAGAAGTTGAAGGGTTTTCAGGATCTCTTTTGGGCCCTGTTGAACTCAAACGAGTTCATCTTGAACCACTGACGCTTCATTACCTGGATAAAGAATTTTCCCTGAACCGCGACAGATCGAATGCGGCTCTTCTTTGAAACATTTGTGTAAATCGGCTCGGCTCAAATCTCTGAACACCGTGCCTTTCCTGATTGGAGTTAGAAAATGTCACTTACCAACTACGGGATGAATCGGCGTCACTTCATGCAGCACATGGCAACTGCTGCTGCAACTGTTCCAGCGATGAATTTTCTTTCGCATGTACAGGCTAACGCCAATGTCCTGAAGAGCAGCCAGAAGTCCTGCATTTTGATGTGGATGGGTGGTGGTCCTCCAACCATTGACATCTGGGATCTGAAGCCCGGCTCAAAGAACGGTGGGGAATTCAGTCCGATCGATACTGCGGCATCCGGGGTGCAGATTTCTGAACACATGCCGGAAACTGCCAAGGTCTTTTCGGACCTCTCAATTGTCCGCTCGATGAGCACTCGCGAAGCTGACCACGGCCGAGGTCGCTACTACATGCAGACCTCGTACGTGCCGAACCCAACCGTGGTGCACCCGTCCTTCGGTTCTGTGGTTAGCTACGAGATTGGACGCAACCGCAAAGCTCTTGAGATTCCCGCGTTCGTCTCCGTCAGCGGGGGCGGCGGCCAGGCCGGATTCCTCGGCATGACCCACGCACCGTTCTCCGTGGACAGCTCAGGACGAATTCGCAATGAGCCCAGCGAGGACAGTCGCAAGCGACTGCCCGGTCGCCTGAGTATGTTGCAGGAGATCGAAGCTGGCTTCATCAATTCGCGTCGCGGTGAACTGCCGGCGGCTCACAAAGACGTCTACAAGAATGCTGTCAACCTGATGACGTCTCGTCAGATGGCCGCCTTCGACGCCGAAAAGGCCGATATGGGGCTTGGGCTGGACGCAGAATCAGACGCAACTCGTGACGCCTACGGTCGTAACGGGTTTGGTGAAGGCCTGCTGATGGCCCGTCGTCTGGCACAGGTCGGCGTACCGTTCATTGAAGTCAACATGGGCGGATGGGACCTGCACGCCGGCGTCTTCGACACACTGAAGAACCAGCGACTGCCTCAGCTTGACAAAGGCATCTCAGCTCTGACAGCCGACCTGAAGCAGCGCGGCATGCTCGACGATACCGTCCTCGTCTGGATGGGTGAGTTCGGAAGAACCCCGCGCATTAATCAGAATGTCGGACGCGACCACTGGGCGGCGTCATGGTCCGTCATGATCGGTGGTGGCGGACTGAAGAACGGCCAGGCGGTCGGTGCAACCGACGCGGACGGTGTACGTGTTGCTGACGGAAGCAAGGCATATCTCCCTGGCGATATCTGGGCAACGGTATCTCACGCCATGGGTATCCCAGTCAACACCGTTCACACCTCAAAGCGTGGCCGACCGATGAAGCTGGCCAATGGTGGAACTCCGATTCAGGAACTGATCGGCTGATCCAGCCGCTACGGTGGAATCTCATGAACGTTGCAGCCCGGTGCAAAACTGCTCCGGGCTGTTTCGTACCGGGTGGCACGGGACCAACGGTTGAGCGAACCGTTTCCCGCGCTGTTCGAGATCGCCGTAAATGCTGCGTGACAGAACAATCGCGTGCGGGTCTTCCAGAAACCGGCAGGCCGTCGAACGGGTACTTGAGGAGCGTCCGCAATTGTCGACGACAGATGAAAACCAAACCAAGCCGGAAGACACGGGGCCTGATGAGGGGTTCATCCGGACCTTCACCGCATCACAGCGAGCGATTTACCTTTCTATTCTGCCACTGGTTCATTCACCCGCCGACGCCGAGGAGATCCTCCAGGAAACAAACATCGTTCTTCTCAACAAATGGCAACAGTTCGAAAAAGGCACAAATTTCCTCGCATGGGCACGAACAGTCGCTCGATTTGAGGTGTTTCGATTTCGTCGCCGGAATTTTCATCGCATCCAACTGCTGGACGAAGATGTGCTGCAACTCCTTGCCCAACAAATTGATGAGGACTCGCTCGAACTGGAACTGCAGCGGGAGGCGTTGCGGGAGTGTCTGAGCAGACTGCGGGATGAAGACCGCGAACTCATCCAAAAGCGATATGCTCCGGGGGCTTCCGGCGATCGCATTGCCGCTGCGCTTGGGCGTCCGGCAAACTCCGTCTACCAGTCGCTGGGTAGAATTCGCCGCGTGTTGCTGGAATGCGTCCGTCGCAGGTTGGTTGCAGGAGGATCCACTCCATGACAGCGCGACAGGAGCTCCTTGAACTGGCAAATCTCTGGTGCGAGCAGGACTTGACCCCGGTACAGTTTGATCGGATGCAAAGCCTGCTTCGCTCCGACGCTGAACTGCGCAGCGTCTTCCTCAGATTTCTGCAAGTTCACGGCTTGCTGGTATGGGATGGCGGGAACCATCTGTCTCCATCTTCAGACCAGGAAGATCTGCAGCAGGCTGCACTCAGTTGCTGCTCGGATCCTGATCTGATTTTGGCGGACTTTGCCGGCGCTTCGCGACGGCAAAAACGCAGCCAACGAGTCCGCGCGATGTTGATGGCCGGGGTCGTCGTCTGCGCCCTTGCCGCCGGCTGGCTGACTCGCGATGCCGCTATCGTCAATCGTGATGGTGGATCGCAGACCGTGCAGGCGATCCCTGTGACACCAGTCCCTGAAACCCTTCAGGATCATGGCGATGGCGAGGCATTGAAACCACTTCAAAGCCCGGTTCAGATCGTTCACCAGCAAACAGCGCCCGAAACACCTGCACCACCTGAAGCGATCGGGACACCGATTGCGAGCGTCTCGCCGCGGATCGTCGACGATGCAGCAATCGTGTCCAGGATTGACAAACTGATCGCCCGCGGATGGGCTGAGAATCAGGTCCAGCCGGCAGAAAGGGCTGACGACTATGAGTGGATACGGAGACTTTCACTGGTCCTGACAGGCTCAATTTCCTCCAGCGAAGACGTTGCCGAATTCGTTGGTTCCAAATCTCCGTCCCGCCGTCAGTTGCTTGCAGAATCGCTTACGCTCGAAGCAGCCACTGCTGACAACCTTGCAGGAATCTGGACCAATCTGCTCGTTGGAAGATCAGAAAAACAGGGTGTGGATCGCGAATCACTGAGGCGGTTTCTGACTGCTCAGTTTGCCGAGAATAAGTCGTGGATGGAGACTGCCTGTCGGCTGATTGCAGCAGAAGGCCGTAATGATGAGCAGGGCGAAACAAACTTTCTTCTTGCCCACCTGAATGCTCAGGCGACGCCTGCGACGGCAGTGACGGCCAAATTGTTCCTCGGACATCAGGTGCATTGCACGCAGTGTCACAACCACCCGTTTGTTCGGGAACGTGGGCAGCAGGAATTCTGGGCACTGAACGCATTCTTTAAGACATCGGTTCGCAAACCAGCGCCTGATTCGCGGGCATGGATCCTGACTCAGGACGGCGAAGCGGGAATGACCTTTTACGAGAACCGCCGCGGGCAGCAGATCGCAGTACTGCCGGAATTTGCTGGCGAAACCGTCGATGGTGATGTCTCTCGCAGAACGGAGTTAGCACGAATCCTGCAGGAGAAGGGACAATCTGAAATTGCTCGGGCCATGGTCAACCGGATCTGGGCGATGTTCTTCGGCTATGGATTCACAAATCCAATCGACGATCTTGGCCCGCACAATCCACCATCGCACCCAGAACTGTTCGATCACCTGACAGAATCTTTCATTGCGGCCGACTTTGATGTCCGACGACTAATGCGCTGGCTTGCCATGACCGAAGCATTTGGCCTCTCCAGCATCCGGACTGAGTCCGTCTCGGACATTGATCAGCCGGAGCGGGGAACCCTGCCGCTGTTTTCCCGGGCTTATCCTCGACCACTGGGACCAGAGCAGGTGTATGACTCTCTGCACGCAGCGATTCATTCCGTGGCTGGCAGCAGTGACTCACGCATGATCTGGCAACATCGCTCGACGTGGGTAGGACAGTTTGTGCGGTCATGGGGCAATGATGAGAATGAAGAAACGCTCGCATTCGACTGTAACGTCGCACAGGCTTTGCTGATGATGAACGGCAAGGATCTTGAACAGGCGATACCCGCAGCGGTCGAGGCCATACTGGCCATGCCCGACAGAAACTCTGCAAATCCTGATCGGCGACTGCTGGATCTCTCGATGGCCGCCCTCAATCGTCAGCCAACAGAAAACGAACAGTCGGTTTTCCGAACCCGCATTCGGACGCTCTCGAAAACGATGACGGCACGAGACGCACTGCGGTCAGCAACCGAAGACATGTTCTGGGCTTACCTGAACAGTGCGGAGTTTTCGTCCGTGCATTAGCTGCACGTGTTCCCTGGCCACCTGCACCATAGTGCCTGACCCCGCTGACATCTCTGCTTCGAGCCACTGGCATTGATGGCCCGGTCTAGCCGTTGTCCGATTCCAGATCAAAGCGATTCGTCTGAAGAAAGCTGTAGATCGCTGCAAGAACTTCCGGTGAAGACATCAAAAAACTGTGCAACCGTGGTACCACCAGAAAGTCGCTGGCCCCGGCCAGTTGCGTGCTTGCTACCGTCACTGTTCCGTCATCGTCACCCTCAAGCAACTGGTTATACCCGGCATTATCGCCTTTGCCTCCGGCAATTACGGCGAATGGAAACTGCGGTGCGGGAAGGTTGCTCACAGTGCTTCCCTCGCCTCGGGCAAGTTCTCCGCCGGCTGGTCCGTAGATCAGTTTGAACAGAGACAGGTTTTTCAGCATTGTTGCCAGATCGGCGCCCTGATTCGGCGTGCCCAGCATCACCAGATGTTCCATTCGCTCGTCAGAGTAGTCCTGAAGCAGCCGCCGAACGACAAGGCCACCCATACTGTGGGCCACAAAACTGATTCGTGTCACGTTCGGCATCGACATCAGCACATCGCGAAGATAGTTGGCACAGTCAGCGAGTGCGATTCGAGTACTCGGATAGCTGAAGGGACAGCAGGTGAGACCACGTTCTTCCAGAAAGTGTTTGATTGGGTCCATGGCGTGGCATGATCTTCCCAATCCATGAAGCAGAATCACAACCCGACCGGTCTGATCAGGAATCTGCTGTTCCTGACAGATTTGTCGCAGTGTTTCCCTGCAGGACTCCAGCAAACCCGACTCAAACCTGCGGTCACCGGAATCCAGCAACCTGTGATGTCCTGTAAAGATATTCCGCTGGATGCGGTAGCCGCCCCGGAAGCAGACATCGCCCCAGAACTGCCGTCCCCCCAGCGTCATCATTCCTCGTCGTTCAGGCGCGTTCTGATCGGGAGATGCTTCCATATCGCCCTCCGAGCTTGCAGCCGGTTCATCATCAAGAGCTGGCAGTTTCCGTACAGCAGACTGCGCGGTCAATGCAGCCACATATCCCGCCAATCGTCGCAGAGATGTCCTTCGATTGCTGGCCACGTTCTGCTCCACCGAATTCTCTGTTACCCGGGCAGACTATGAGAAGAGCAACTCAATATCCTCTACACACAGATCCTTCATCAGGCTGCTGCCTTCATCCCCGGATAGAATGGCATCAGCGAGTTCGCGTTTCTGCTTTTGCAGTTCAGCGATTTTTTCTTCCACAGTATCACGACAAATCAGTCGGTAAGCAAAGACTGTTTTTGTTTGTCCAACACGATGAGCTCGGTCGATGGCCTGCGCCTCAACCGCAGGGTTCCACCATGGATCAAGCAGGAAGACGTAGTCGGCAGCTGTGAGATTCAGACCAAGCCCGCCAGCCTTCAGGCTGATCAGGAAGACCGGACATGACTCATCGTTTTGGAAGTTATCAACGCGGGCCTTTCGGTCACGCGTCTTCCCGTCCAGATACTCGTAGCTCACACCTTCGCGATCCAGATGTTCCCGAACAATGCTGAGCATGCTTGTGAACTGGGAAAAGACGAGCGCCTTATGCCCTTCTGCTATCAACTCCTGCAAGTACGGTATCAATACATCAAGCTTGGCAAATGATTCCGATTCATCACCACGATTCAGCAGAGCCGGATGACAGGCGGCCTGTCGCAATCTCAACAAGGCCTCCAGTACATGCATACGGGTTTTTGCGATGCCCTGTTCCTGAACCAGCCCGAGCAGGGAGTCGCGGTAGTGCACGCGCAGTTCGTCGTAAAGTCGACGCTGCTCGACATCCATTTCGCAGACGATGGTTTCTTCCAGACGGTCAGGCAGTTCCGCAGCAACCTGCTTTTTCGTTCGTCGCAAAATAAAGGGCCGCAGTCCCTTGGCCACAAGTTCCCGAGAATCCTTGCTCTCCGGATCGGCAAGATGCGTTCGGAATGCAGAGCTTCTTCCCAGCATCCCGGGATTCAAAAACTCGAAGATGGACCACAGGTCGCCTGCATTGTTCTCGATTGGAGTACCACTGAGAGCCAGTCGAAAGTTCGCCCGCAACAGCCGGGACGCACGTGCTATCTGTGAGGACGGATTCTTGATTGTCTGAGCCTCATCAAGCACCACATAGTCAAAGTGAACGTCTTTCAGAACGGTGATGTCCCTCCTGACAGTTCCGTAAGTGGTGAGGATCAGATGATGATCCTCAAACTCTGTTCGCAGGCCGGCTCGCTCAACTCCGGTGTATTCAAGGACTTTCACGTTCGGTGCGAATCGTTCGCACTCACTGACCCAGTTAAACATCAGCGACCTGGGCACCACCACCAAAGACGGTCGCAGGTCTTCTGCCTCCTGCATTCGCCGCAGCAGCATTGCGACAAACTGAACAGTTTTTCCCAAACCCATGTCATCAGCGAGGCAGCCACCAAAATTGAAGTCGCCAAGAAACTTCATCCATGACAAGCCCTCGCGCTGATACGGCCGCAGTTCGCCCCGGAACGCCTTCGGCACCTCGGTCTCCTCGAGACCGCTGAAACTGCGAAATCGCTCCCGGAGATCTTCGAAGCCGCTGTCCAGCTCAACATCATCCTGAGTGGCCAGTAATGCATCCAACAGGATCGCCTGAGAATTGTTGAATCGCATCCCCTCCTCAGTTGTGACAGCAAGGCCGGAGATTGCTCCAATCTGCTCCAGCCACTCTTCCGGCAGGATTCCCAGTGAGCCGTCGTCCAGACGAACAGTGGAGTCACCACGTTCGAGCGCTCGCAACAACTCCGGGAATGAAACGGAGCGTCCCTCAAAATCAATCTCTGTATGAACGTCGAACCAGTCCACGTCCGAACGGACCCGAAACTTCATGTTGCCTGCCTGGCGAACACGACTGCCTTCCGCGTACACGTTCCAGCCCTGCTCCACCAGAGTGCGAACGGCACGACCCAAATCACGTCTGGCGATTTCAACATTCACGGATTGTCGGAGATCTCCGACTCGGCGACGAAAACCACACTGGCGCAGTTCTTCCCAGCATCCGGTCTCAAATTCCCGGTCACGGATGATGCATCGATTGTTCTCCCGCTGAACCACAGCCCAGCGAGTACTGCTGCCGGAAACCGGTGTGCCCATGTAGTCAAAGATCACTTCCGCATTCAGCGCATCGTTCTTCCAGCGTGTAACCGGCGGCGCAGTGATTCTCAACTGCGGATCAGGCTTCGCCCGAACCTCTTCCAGTTGCAGTTCCTTCGGCAGATCCAGTCGTGGCAACGAAGGAATATCCAGCAGGTGATCAACAAAATCGTGTGACTCACCTTCCGGAATCTCGATGGAGTCCTCACGCAGCAAGCGAATCCACTCGGGCGCGTCAAAATCCTGAAGCAGCGAAATCGTGTCACCCGTGACAACGAATCCGCCAGGAAGAACAAGCGGCACGTCTGCAAGGTCCAGATCCTCTTCACCCCGAATCAGTAACCCCTGAACCTGCCAGCCGTCTGAATTTACGCTGCGACGAACGCGAACCGTCAACTCCCACGCTTCGCCTTCATCCCAGACCAGTCTCTGATCGCTCGCCTCATCACTGCCAAGAATTCGCAACCGCCCACTCTGGCAAATATCAGGGAGAATTCGCTGACCCAGTTCCCACGGCACCTGGAATCTGTGCGCCGCCGTTTTTAATTCAGCCTGCTGAGTGGACCAGTTTGTCCGCTCCGGGATCGCACCTCCCAGATAGCTGAGAAATGTGCGATCGTCTTCGTGATCGATCTGCGCGAGCTGCCCCGGGCGGATTTTCAGTGGTTTGATCTTGCCCCACTGCCCACCCGCTCGACGCTGACGCTGCGACGCCTGAATCACCACGTGACCAGCCTCACGGCTGGCTTCCAGATCCAGTTCATAAAAGATCTGGCGTTCACCTGACTCAGCTCCACGCCCGCTCGGTGAACTTTCCATGTCCTCTGACAGCCCCGCCAGCCGGGCCTCCCACGGGCGCAATGCTCGACGCACCGGTGTCGACCGACTCCTTCCACGACTGCGGGGCGCCGATGCATCTGCATCAGCCTCTGCCGCCAGTTCTGCCTCTTCCACCGCCAGCGACCGCACCGGCGCAGGCGCCAGAAAAGGAGCTATTCTCCCCGGACGATTCGCCGGATTGCCAAACCCGCCCCGATCGGCAGCCAGGATGGTGGCCCAAAGATGTTTGCAAACTTTGCTCTTTGCAAACTGATCACAGGTACAGAATAAACCAACATCTTCCGGCTGCTGCCGAAGTTGTGTTTGAAACTCTGCACCATCCACAACAACACCGAAGATGTTCTCCTCGGTTACTCGCAGCAGGGTGATCCGCTCCGCTTCCAGGTAGGCAGCCCCGCGATGCCGAATATCGGCTCGAAATCGAGACTGCAGTAGCTCCACTAATGTCATATTACTTCGTTGGGTCGTAGTGTCTTATGGTTCATGATCCGCGGTCGCCGCCATAAGCATAACGACGCTGGCACTCGCCAGCAGTAACGTCTGCCTGACTCCTGCCGGATTGCCTTTGTCGACGGCGAAGCAAATCGCCTGCAGACAGGACAGCCCCTGCAGCACTTGTACAGGGAGCACCCGACATTTGAAAAGCTGTTGATCGCTCGCCTGCGGCCTGCCACGAATCTCTGTGATTTGTTTTCTCAGGCAAATCGATGAAGTCTGTTCTGCCTGATCCGCCACGCTCCGCGCAGCGGACCCGGAAGGGTAGTCAAACCAGGCCTCGAAGACCAGAACAGCGACCGGAATTCGCAGCGGTTGCCACCGTTTGTCCCGGTTTCGGCATTACATCGCCTCCGCCATGCAGTTCGAATGCCGAGAGCAAGCCTGTCTCACACCACGGCTGAAAGCCTTAGGGGCGCAAAAAAATCGGATCGAAGAGAAAAGAGCGGCATCCCTGCCGAAAGGCCATCCTTGAATGGGTCTTTAGGCGCAGCCACGGACGTGTTGAGTGAGCCGAGACTGTCAAACGAGGGATTGCTGCCGCAGCAGCGCTCTTTTCTGCTTCGATCCGTTCTGCTTCCGATCGAAACATGAGGTTCTTCGCCCGAACATCGTGCCGGCGTCTTAGACTGTTAACTGCCGAAAAAGATCACCGAAATCAGGCATCTCTTCCCGTAAGACAGAATTCCACGCGTCAGCCTGCCAGATCTCGACGCAAATCACTGCCCCGACAACCAGCACCGTTTCGCCCGACTCCGCCCCCAGAAAACTTCGGTAACCTTCCGGAATCAACATCCGTGAACGTCCCGCAAGAGATATCGTCTGATGACGCGTTGAGAGCAACCGACCCAGACGCTGGACGTCCGACCAACGCTGCTCCATCCGGCCCGAATCGATCTTTTGACGCAGCAGTTCCATGCCGCTCTCCAGACGCTTCTGCCAGTCCTCAGGTCGCCAAAGACTGATACAGCCTGCTCGCTCCTTGGCAACAATCAGCGATCCGTCGTCGCCGGCGACCGCCTGTGTCATCTCAGCAGGCAGGACCAACCGCCAGCGATCGTCGATCGTGCGGCGGAATTCCCCTGTGATGAACATGGCGGCTCTCTTTTGCTTCTGTTACTGCCGGATGGCCTCGGAACCAACCCGAATGCCCCGACACTTCGTAAGCAGACAGCCTAATGGGCGAAAAACCCACATTCAACTACTTTTCAAAGATCTTTGTGGGCACGTATCCCACAAACGAACTCTAAGCACGCGCACGGCGGCAGGCAAGCATCCGGTGACACAGTTTGGGGAAAATCTGCGGAATGCCCGGTCTCCAGGCTTCGTTGCCTCTGTGCACCGGATCGCAAACTACTTCACGGCAAACAGATCCGCGGTGGGAAGGTCTTCCAACGATTCCAACCCGAACAGCCTCAGGAATTCCGGAGTCGTGGTGTAAGCAACGTCTGATCGCCTGACTCCTGTCCGTTTCAGCGCAATTAACTGCAGCCGGATCAGTTGCCTCAAACGTGCAGACACGGTGGGCTTGTCGATCGTCGCCAGATCCTGCTGCGAAACGGGCTGATTCCACGCGACAAAGGCCAGTACTTCCAGAGCGTCGGGAGACAAGTGCACGTCTCGCTGGATTTCCGTGGCTGACCTCGTCATTAACATCGCCGCATTTTCTCGAAGCTCCATGCGAAACCCTCCCTCATGCAGACGGATTTCGTAGGGTCGTTTTTCTTTGGCATAACCCTGGTTGATCGCATCGATCAGCGAAACCGCAACACGCTGATCAACATTCTCCCCGATCAGGGAAGCCAGCCTGCGAGCAGTGAGTGGGGTCTCTCCACCGACGAACAACGCCGCTTCAATCACTTCGCGCGGAGTAACCCGGCGAACGCCTTCAACAAGGACTGCGTCGGCAGAAGACTCAGCTGCAGCGTCTGTTTCGCTCAGTTCACGCGCGAGTTGATCCCCGATTGAGACACCGGAGGCAACTTCTTCACCGGATTGGTCAGACTCTTCGTCGTCGGAAGCCAGTTCCATCAGCGCGGAGCCGACTTCCTCTTCGGCAGCGTCGAGGGCTTCCAGTGCCTGTCGATAGGCCAGCTCGATATCGCCGGGATCTGCAAACGTTTCCCCGGTGTCCTGCAGATCTTCCGGTTCACTGTTATCGAAAGAACTCATGCGGTTTTGACCTCTCCCTGCCGAGCGGGCCACTGACCGGACAAACAGGTGTCGCAGCTGTTTAAGGGGAAAGGTTCTCTTTGGAGAAGGCGGAGATTTCCTTGCCCAGGAACCGGACGATGCCTGTCTTCAGCAGCAATGACGAGAGCACATGACCATCTTTCACACTGGCATCAAAGACAATCGTGTCGCCACCGGCCTCGTAGGCCCGCAGAGCGCGTGCACGCCTTCGCTCTCGGGCTCGCCAGGCATTGACCTGTTCCAGATCTTCGGGAGCCTCACTCTGACTGTAGAATTCAACCAGTCTTTGGGTCCATGGCTGCATTTGGATTTCCACGCTCAGGCAGGAGTCGATCGGCGCTGACTTTGCAGCGGCAATGGCTTCCTTGAGCTGGTCCAGAGCACCTGCACCGGAGGCCAGCCAGACTCGGTCTTCACCAATGCCCACAAAGATTTCACGACCCTTTCCAAGCAGTCGCTCGAGAGTTTCCGAAACCCCCGTCCCCAGCTGCAGGCTGTGAATGGCCGTATTTCCGACAGCATCAAGCCCCATCCTGACCGAGAAATCATCACCGATCTTTGCCAGTTCAGGCAGGAGTTCAGTCAGGACTGCAGTGGATGGAGAATTGTAACCTATCAGGGTCGTGAATTCTCCGTTCGCTCCCTGGGCACTTTCCACGAACAGATTCAGCCAGCCACCGCTGATTCCTGTACGCAGGTGGTCCGCAGCCTTTTCGGCGACAGTCGTGATGGCGGTTTTTTCTGAACTGCTGCGATCACCCTCAGAGAGACGTTCCTGCAACTGAGCTGTCACCAGGTCGACGAATTCCAGTCCTGCAGCAATTCGCATCTCGTCGATCGGGTGATTCACCAGAATTGACAGTGCTGAATTGTCGGGGCTGGCCACTCCGCCGAAGAGGTTTTCCCTCGTGTTGAATTCGGCGACGGCTTTCTGCAGGCCTGTTCCATCGATCGCTGCCAAATCTCCGGAGAGCGCCAATTCCAGGTCGTCTTCGCCCTGGAGGTCGAGTTGAAGTTTGACAGACGCCGATTCTGCCAGCATTCGTTCCAGCTCATCCATCAGATGACGAGTGATCAGGCGGCGCAATTGCCACGCATTTTTCGTCTCGTCAGGTCGCTGCCGCACGGCTTCGATGCGGGCATCACGAAATGCCTGAACAGACTCGCGGCGAGCGGCAATGTCGTCGCGAGTCTCTTTTGAGTTCTGCAATTCTGCAGACATTCCTGACTCCGGGCTTTCACCGGGTACAGAAAGACCCAGCACATAATCCTTGAGTGAGTCCAGCGTGGTTCGTCGGTAAGTCAGCAGACCTGCGACGTAATCGCTTTTGTCAAGAACCCGAAACCAACCGAGCTCTTCCAGATCACCATCTTCGCCCTGAGCGGCACCGCCATTGTCAAACTGCATCTTAAATTCATACAGCGACTTGTTGGCGGAATCTCGCCTGAGTTCGTAACCCAGCCCCTCGATATTGTCACGAAATGTCTGGAATCCGTCGTCCAGCGGGAACATCAACATGTAAGAGATTGGATCCACACCCAGCAGGACTTCCACGTGCAGGGGCCGCTCGTAATCCACTCCGTACACGAATGTGTCGATGAAATCAGCGATGTTCTGCCACTGCCGCTGTTCAACCTGATCTGTCAGGTTCAGAATCCGCTGCAGGTCTGTTTTGAGAACCTCAACACCGGGGTGCGACAGACGCACGCGAGTGCTCTCATCCGACTGCGCCTCGAGTGGCGCCGAAGTGAAGAACAGAGCAATTGCCAGAAGAGATATCCTGAGTGCGGTACTTTGCATGTTTCACCGACTGTATTAGTTCTGAATTCGCGTAAGCGACTAGCATCCGGGCAAATCACACCTCCCCGGAAACCCGCGCCGATTCGAACAGCGATTTCGACAGCGCCGGGGAGAAGTCATAATTCAATGTTACCCTATTCTGCCAAATCGGGTAAAGACGGGTTGCACTGTGGTCACGGCTTGAGATTACGGACGGCACCCGTTACGAACTTCAAACGAGTGGACAAAAGTGGCAATTTCTGCCGGTGCGGCCACTCAACTGGCTGTTCCAGCCGACCGGGTTTGTTGCGAATGCCCTCTTCAGAAGCCGCCGGCAGCCCTGGTCGATGCGGCTTCCCTTCGTTCTGTTCCAGTCCTTTCCAACACTCTTCCCCAACGGCTCTGTAATGCCACGTGATTTTCTTGCCGGAGCCAGTGACTCATACGACGTTGTTGTCATTGGCAGCGGCCTGGCCGGTCTGACATCCGCCAACATTCTCGCGCGGGCTGGCTACAGTGTTTTGTTGCTGGAGCATCACTACCAGCTGGGCGGAATGGCCACGTGGTTCAAGCGTGCCGGCGGCCACATCTTCGATATTTCCCTGCATGGATTCCCATGGGGCATGATCAAGAGTTGTCGCAAGTACTGGTCCCGGGAAATCGCCGATTCAATCGTGCCGCTGCGCGAAGTTCGCTTCGAGAATCCGCAGTTCTCACTGCGAACATCTTTCACACGTGACGACTTCACACGCATCATGACAGAACACTTCCGGCTTGAGCCGGAGCGGGTCAGCCAGTTTTTCGATACCGCACGAGGCATGAACTTTTTCGACGAGCAGAAGAAGACCACCGGCGAACTGTTTCATGAGTTCTTTCCGGGCCGCGACGATGTGGTCCGAATGCTGATGGAACCCATCACCTACGCGAATGGCTCAACGCTTGAGGATCCGGCCATCACCTACGGCATTGTTTTCTCCAACTTCATGCAGAAGGGTGTCTACACGTTTCAGGGTGGTACGGATTCGCTGGTCACCAAAATGAAGGATGTAATGATCGAAAACGGCGTCGATCTGCGCATTCGCTGCCTGGTGGAAAAAATCGAAGTCGGCCCCGATCGAAAAGTGCAGGGAGTGATTGTCAACGGCCGGAGAATTGGGTGCAGGGCAGTCGTGTCCAATGCCAACATTCGCAGCACAGTGCTTGATCTCGCGGGCGAGTCGAGTTTTGACCGGGAGTTTGTGGAGGAAACTCGCGCGGTTCGCATGAATAACAGTTCCTGTCAGGTCTACATGGCCCTGAAACCCGGTGAGGGCTTTGATTCCTCTTGCGGCGACCTGCTGTTCCATTCAGACCATCGTGGATTCGACATCGACGCCATGCTCAGCAAAGACGTCAGCAGTCGTACGTTCAGCTTCTACTATCCCGAAACTCGTCCGGGCAGCGATCGCTGGATGGTCGTCTCCTCCACCAACGCCAACTACAGAGACTGGACCGGACTCTCCGAAGAAGAATATCGTCTTGCCAAAGAAGATCTGATTGAAACGACGCTGCAGTGTCTGGAACAGTATGTCCCCCACATACGCTCAGCTCTCGACCATGTGGAGGCGGCTACGCCGGGCACATTTGAACGTTATACCCGACATTACATGGGGGCGTCGTTCGGAACAAAATTCGAGGGGCTGAAGATCAGCCAGGAACTGCCCCGGCAGGTCTCCGGCCTCTTCCATGCCGGCAGCGTCGGCATCATCATGTCCGGCTGGCTGGGAGCGGTGAATTACGGCGTGATTGTCAGCAATGAAGTGGACAAACTACTTTCAACGAACACCGCAGTCTGAAAGCCTCGCTTAGAACAACATCTTCCTCTGGAAAAACAGAATCATCTCCTCCGGGTTATCCGGACTGGGTGTCATTGACACCAGCTGCCAGCCGCCTCGGCCAACCTCCGGGTGAATACTCCCGCCCAGAAAGCTGCCGTCCTTATCGGTTTCGAGGTAGTACGTCATGTATTCCATCCGCGGCGTGACAAGGGCATCGAACATCAGTCTTGTCAGGATTTCCGCTGACCAGATGGTCAGAATCAACAGCATCAGTTGCTTGTAGCTCATTGACTTCTCCACTTCCCTGTTCAGTCGCTCAGGACTCTGCCGCCAGCATGTGCAGACAATTCTGCAAAAAACGGCCCTCTGCTGTAAGACAGAATTTCGCGGCAACTGCCTGCAGACCGTCCAGTGACGCTTTCATTCAACGTGATCAACAGCAGTGTTGCCAAATAGCAACAGTCCTTGCCTGCGATAGACAACGGAAAAACTCTGACTGGCCCCGCAAAAGCGTTCTGCTTCGGGTCCGTCCCGGCCCTGAGGACAATTCCCGGCCGTTCGGCACGGCCGTTGCTCCTTTCGACGTCTCAGTAAGCGATCCCGGCCAACAGGTCGGCCAGGACATAACTTTGCAACGCCGCCTCCCGGCAACCCGTCGCGGTGCCCAACAGGGAATGTTGTCGCATGAGTTCTCGAAAAAAACAGCAGCTCTCGTTCCATGTGGTGGATGACACCGTGTTTGTCTCGCTTGACGATATGGAGATCTGGGACGGCGCTGACCTGTCCCTGCTGCGTGATATTCTCGCAAGACTGGTGAACGAGGACGGTTATCTGTCCATCGGTGTCGATCTCGCGGCTGTGAAGTACATCCCGAGTGGTTTCTTTGGGATGCTGTTTGAGTGGTACGAATCCGGAATTGCTATCCGACTTCGTTCACCGCAACAACACGTTGCCGATATGCTGTGGTTTCGGATGTTCTTCCTGCCTGAAAGTGGGGATGAGTGGCGACTGTGTGACGCCGGTGTGCGAGACCACTCGCCGAATGAGCAGGTGGAGCACCACCGCAGAATGTTTCTTGAATCAGATGATGATGACACTCTGCTTGATCCCACCTACGAATCCAATTTGCCCTCCGCCCAGCTCGGCTAAGCCACTCCACAATCCCGTGGCCACCGCGCAGTGGCTGACAATTGCAAAGCAAACTGCGTCACTTCATTGACGACCGCACGGCAACAGCGAATAATCCTTTCAAGGTCGGGCTTTCCAGCAGGTCTCATCCTGTGGGGCATGCTGGTATCAGGAGCGTCTCTGCGCGATTTTCCTGAATCGTTCGATCCTGGTTTTTTTGCGTCCTGCGACGATTGATTTTTCAGAATCGCGGGTATGCTGTCGGTTTCGAAAAGACGTAGTTCCTGAGTCATTTCGGTGGTTTCCTCCGTTAGTTTTTCTAACGTCAGGAAACGCCTTTCCGGCCTGCTTCTTCTCGACAACATGTGTTCGGTCAACCAACAATCAGGCGCTGGGTTCACACCAGAATCCATCCTGTGACGTCGGCTGCTTCCGGCATCAGGGCCTTGCGAACAGGATTTTGCAAGGCCAACTCTGATTCGAGGCAGGTCACACAGAATTTGTACAGGACCACTCTTCTCTTACGGATCAGCGGCATCCAACGGACCCGCAAGGTTCTCTGAGTACTGTGATTCCGGGAAGAGTTTCGAAGTCGTTTTGCAGCAACATAATCTTCTCGGCGAATGGCGGTGATCCGCCCAAACCGGATGAGCTTGTTGAAAGGCAACATGCTGAATTGACATGCAAATTGCTCAGCGTTTGCGTGACCTTTGAAGCACCAGCCAACATACGGCATTTGTTGGGGAACATGCCCGCAAGGGTGGCAGCAGCTTTCCAGAAAGTTGTTGTGGTTCGGTTTCCAGACGGTTGCCGTTCAGACAATTCTCCTTCCCGCTTGTTCCTGTCCCGATTCTTTAGGGCCTGCAAAGAATTAAAAAGCGTTTGTCTCACACATGGAGGCATGGACACTCGTTTCATTGCGAGGGGCTGATTGCCCCGCCGGACGTTTTCTGGAACTGTTTTTGATTCAACTCAACCGGATCTCCCACCGCAGACAAATGAATTGCGCTGCAGGGCTGAACAGGTAGCTGAGTCTGACACAACCTGAAAGCAGTCGGAATAGTCAAAAGGGGATTTGCGTGTATCGTCTGGACGCGGGATTGAAGGCGATCATCGAGGTCGGGGCAGAGCGTGGCTTTGTAACAGTGCAGCAGGTTCACGCCTGGTTGCCTGACGAGGGTGGAGACCCAGCTATGGTCGACTCCCTCATCATGACACTTGATGAAGAATCTCTGGACTTTCGGGAAGATCCTGACATCAGTCTGGAACCTGAACCTGTTGAGGAGGACGTGAAGCAGGCACAGGCTGAGAAAGCCGCGAGAGCATTGTTGGGGCCAGAGACATCCGCTCTGTCTTCCCGCGATCCGATTCGCATGTATCTCAGTCAAATGGGGAACATCCCCCTGCTGACCCGTGATCGCGAGATCTTTCTGGCCAAGCAAATCGAGGTGACTCGCAAACGCATGCGACGACACGTCCTCGAGTCAGACTATGCCCTTGGTCAGGCTGTCGACATCATCGAAAAAGTACGACGCGGCGAATTGCCCTTCGAAAGAACTCTGCGAACTTCCGAAACCGAAGAAGTCCGTAAGGAGCAGATCGAAGGGCGAATGGAACACAACCTTCGCACGCTGCACTATCTTCGTGATCAAAACCTCAGCGACTTTCAGTCAATTCGTGATCTCCCGGAAGATGATCCGGCTCGATTGCTGATCGAAGAACGCATGGACACTCGCAGGGTGAAGATGTGCTCGCTCTGTGAAGAACTCAGCGTTCGAACCCATCGCCTTCAACTGGTGATGAAGAGGATGCTGCAAATCGGTGATCGCATCGAGCAGCTGCTGAACGATATTGCCTGCCTTCGCGGGATGCGTTCCGCAGACACCGAACGCGAGAATTTGGAACGGGAACTCGAAGAGTACGTCGACATGCTGCTGGAATCGCCGGAGCAGTTCCTGCGACGGTGCCGCGAGATCCGCAACCGACAGGCGGGCTGGACCGACGCCAAGCAGAAACTTTCCGGCGGAAATCTGCGATTGGTTGTCTCCATCGCCAAAAAGTATCGAAACCGCGGCCTCAGCTTCCTGGACCTGATTCAGGAGGGAAACGCAGGGCTCATGCGCGGTGTTGAGAAATACGAATATCGCCGTGGCTACAAGTTTTCCACCTACGCAACATGGTGGATCCGTCAGGCAATCACTCGCGCCGTTGCCGACCACGCCAGAACGATTCGAATCCCGGTTCACATGTTCCAAAGCATTTCAATGCTGAAGGCGAGAGCTGAAGAAATTCGTCAGGCTACCGGGCGGGAACCGAGCAACGAGGAACTCGCCGAAGCAGTCGGAATGAGTATCGAAGAAACTGAACGGATCATGAAGACATGGAAACATCCGATCAGCCTCGATACACCGGTGGGTGAAAGCGAAGACAGCAGCTTTGGAGAGTTCCTGGAAGACAGCCATGAAAGCAGCCCGGCCGAATCAGCGGCCAAGCAAATGCTGCGAGATAAGATCGATCATGTCCTGAAAAGTCTGACCTATCGCGAGCGCGAAATCATCAAACTCCGGTACGGTCTCGGGGACGGTTACAGCTATACGCTGGAAGAAACCGGGCGAATTTTCAAAGTCACCCGTGAGCGTATCCGACAGATCGAAAGCAAGGCTCTGAAGAAACTCCAGCACCATACTCGTGCCATTCACCTGAAGGGGTTTGTCGATCTGGCTGATGAAACTACCAGCATTGGTGAAACGCCCGCTGATCTGGAAGAATCCAGCGTGGCCTGAACCCCGTGAATGTTCTCAAAAACTCGACTCAGCCACACGGTCTTGCCGTGTGGCTTTTTACTGCGCTGGGCGCCGTGCCACCACAACTGCACCAGGAGCCATGAAAATGCCCAGAGAATGCCAGAGCGCTGCGCCAAGGCCGAAACTCAGCTTCACTGCCAGGCTCGTCTGATCACTATGAATCGCTCCGCGGGGAGTTGCACTAATGACATCAAAGCCTGACTGCTTCACCACCCGCAGAAAACTACCAAGAGGCATGGAAAAACGGTGATCATTCAGTGCTCTTCTCAGCACCTGATTGCCTCGTTGCGGAGACACGCTTTGAAGCAGTCCGCCGATTCTTGCCAACCACGATTTGTCGACCACCCGCATGACAAGTAATCCGCCCGGTCGGATGCGCTGAAAGATCTCCTGAAGTTCGCCCGGCTGATCCGGCCAATAGATATTGGCGTCCAGTACCGTGACGACATCGAATGGCTCTTTGCTGAGTGAGAATTCGTTGACAGATGCACAGCACTCAGCACGAAGGCCCTGACTCCGAACATGCTCAACCGCTTCCGGAACGATGTCGTAACCTTCGACTTCCAGACCTGCCTCAACGGCCGCCGCCATAAAGCCGCCGTAAGCACAGCCGATATCCAGCATTCGTTTCCCGTGCACATCGCCGAGATGCTTCTGCAGCGTTCCGATGACGGACCGATACATTCGCCGCTTGAACTGATTCAGGGCTGCTCCCTCGTCTGCATCTCCCCACGTCATCTGTTGCGTGTGAGAGACTTCTGAGTGCAGAGCATATTCGCGGTCCATGAAGTAGGAGCAGCATTCATTGCACTGCAGCCACTCTGCTTCACCCCGGGCATTAACCAGTCTCCACGCACGTGACGAGTCTGTTGCCGCTTTGCCACACGCCGGGCAATGGCTGGAAGAGGAAGTCTGCGAAGATTCAGCAGCGACGGCCGACGACATGGTGCAATCCTTTGCCCAGTCAAGATTTGCAATGGTCAAATGGCGGAAGCTGCAGCACTGATGCAGCTCGATGACTGCTGGAAGTATCCAACACAACTGCGTCCGCTGTCAATATGCACCGGAGGTTGCGATCCCTGCGTGCTGGCCGCTGACTCTTGTTCAGGACGGCTCAAATCCATTCAGGGTGCCTGTGCTGGAGCCAAACTGGTCCACCTCAGCTCCCAAACGCTGCAGAAACTGAACAAACAGGTTGCAAAGTGGTGGCGGCCGATCCGGATCAAATCCAAGGTGCTGCCCGTGCTGAAAACCTCCGCCCGCAACCACAATCGGCAGGTTACGGTTGTCATGGCTGCTGGCGTTTCCGAGATTGCTGCCAAACAAAACAATCGTGCGATCCAGCAGGGTTCCACCCGCTTCCCGCGATTCCTGCAGTCTCTCCAGTAATTCCGCAAACAGCTGCATCTGTTCAAGCTCAATGATTCGGAGTTCTGCCAGCTTCTCCGGATCCTGACCGTGGTGCGAAAGGTTGTGCCAGTCCTGAGTCACTCCACGAATGGCCGGAACGGCGTTCAGTCCGTTCAAAGCAAAAGTAATAAACCTTGTCGAATCCGTCTTCAGCGCCAGCAGCATCAGATCAATCATGAGCCTGACTCGAGCTGGTACTTCTGTGGCCGACGGGATATCTCGCGGCGGACTCACATCGACGTCCGGCCGAGGGTGACGAGCCCATCCTTCGGCCCGAAGCAGACGACGCTCCACTTCCCGCACGGAAGTGAAGTACTCTTCCAGCTTGTCCTGGTCCTGACCTCCCAGCCCTCTCTGAAATGACTTTGCCTGATCAAGGACCACGTCCATGATGCTGCGTCCCTGCCGCAGTCGTGCAATCTGTTGGTCAACCTCACGCTGGCTGCCATTCACAAACATCTGTTGGAACACGCGAGACGGTCTGTCAGACGCAGGAATCGGAGCGCCGCTTCGAGTGAATGACAGGCCACGACTGGATGAGGAAGACAGCACCAGTGCGGGGAATCGTGTATCCGGATCCAGCTGCTCAACCGCAAACTGGTCCAAAGAAATGGTATTCCGAAAATTATCAGATCGGGGATGTGGCGCCGCTGTCAAATAACACAACTCGGCTGGGTGTCCTCCATCGACCTCAGGGTGGGACAGTCCTGAGAAAACCGTCAACTGATCTCGCAGACCCGCCAGCGGTTCAAGGTATGGAGTCAGGCTGTACCCTTTTCCCGTCTCCTCAGGAAACAGATTGGGAGTGTGCAACCCGAGGCTGGTATTGATACAGATCATTCTCCTTGGGGAGTCCTGTTCTGCATCCCTCGCCGGTGCCGCAGTGCAGTCCAACAGAGGCAGCCCAAGACTTACGCCCGCCGCTCTCAGGAACTGACGTCTTTCGCGCTTGTATTTCATCGTCGTTTGAATTCCATTTTGCTTGCACTAATCACGCGGATCCGCACGTTTACTTTTCCCGAAATAACTCACTCGCCACGACAGCATGAACCAGCGATCGCAGGCCATATTCCGTGTCTGCAGTTTGCTGCAGAATCTGATCAACCACGCGGTGGTCGCCGAAACTCACTGGACACCCGGTACCGTACGTCACAAGTCGCTGCACCACGTTGCGAGCAAGTTGGCCTGGATTGGCTAACAGCAACTCCCGGTATGCATCGATGTCGTCGAAATTTCGCCCATCGAGAAGTTCCCCGGCACATTCGACATCGCTGCCCAACCCATACTGCCATGCAGCCAGATACCGAGCCAGCGGTCCGACACGATTCTTCACCCAGTTCTGCCGCTCGGTCACGATGCGATAGCGTTCCCGGTAGCCACCAATGACATCAAAACTCTCCAGTGCAAATCCAGGCGGATCGATCCTCGCATGACAGCCTCTGCAGCCGGCATCATTACGATGCAACACCAGTTGCTGCCGAATCGTGGTAGCACCGCGAATATCCGGCTCCACTGCCGGGACCGAGGCAGGAGGCGGCAGAGGGGGCTGACCAAGGATTCGATCCAGCACCCAGACACCTCGCATCACAGGAGATGTGTTTGTCCCGTTCGCGGTAACTTTGAGAATAGCGGCCTGTGTCAGAACACCACCCCGATGAGTCTGGGGCGGCAGATCTACCCGGCGAAATTCCACCCCGTGGACACCATCAATTCCATAATGTTCGGCCAGACGGCCATTCAGAAGAGAGAAGCTTGATTTGACAAGGTGATCAACACCAAGATCCTCTCGCAACATCGTTTCCAGAAACAGCTCCGTTTCACGAACGGCTGACCACTGCAATGACTCGTCAAATTCCGGGTACAGCATTGGATCAGGCGTCGTCGCGGCAATTTCCCGCAGACTCAGCCATTGCCCAACAAAATTCTTCGTGAATTGCTCGGCGTTGTCATGATTCAGCAAACGCTCAACCTCACGACGCAGAATGTCCAGGTCAGCAAGTTGCCCTGCTTCGGCTACTGCTCTCAACTCCGCATCCGGAGGGCGACTCCAAAGAAAATACGCCAGCCGGTTTGCCAGAGAGTGTTGATCCAGTCTCCCAACAGGCTCACGAAGGTAAAGAAAGTCGGGAGAAACCAGCACCGCACGAAGCGCCATCAGGTAACTCTCCCGAAATGACTCACCGGCGTCCATCGCGTCCTGAACCAGTTGCAGAAACGGCTGTTCTTCACCGGCCCGCAACGGTCGGCGATATGCGAGCGGCAGAAACCCACGCAACAACTGCCCTGCCTGCTCAGGAG
>JAFMMM010000279.1:0-597 GCA_017859815.1 Planctomycetota bacterium
CCGCAGGAATTTCGGTTGGCTCGCTTCTGGGGACAGTCCTGCAAACGGTGGCTGCCAACCCGCCGTGCGGAGTAAACGGGTCTGCCATAAACGGTGACTCTTGTTTTCGCGCTGAGGGGCGGTGAAAACGGACTTGCCACGTGCGGCTTTTTGACAGGGAATGGCATGGATTGCCTGCAAACAACCGTGGAGGCTGGCTTCGGGGCAGTGAAGTTCTGCAGCGTTGAGGTGCCAGGACCAGAAAATGTCTCATGGATTTCGTTGTTAGCGGCCGTTGATGATTCCTGTTAGCGGCCGTTGATGATTCATTTTGTGGGGATTTCGAGACGTTTTCGTCTTGTCGCTCAGCCCGGGTCAGGCTTTGCGGGAGTGTCGTGTGGACGCAAGATTACCAGGAGTGGCTCTTGCTGCCGGATTTGCGGGGGGATTGTGAGGGATTTGCCGGTTGATTTCCTGCGGCTTTGGCTTGCAGCAAAACAAAGAATTGGCGAGAAAACACTCTACAGTCCGTAGGTTATCTTACCCAGTCTGCCTGTTCTGTTTTTTACGGAGAGGCAGCGCTCGTAATTCGTGCGCGCGGGCTTTGCGTCCTGTTCC
>JAFMMM010000279.1:607-7178 GCA_017859815.1 Planctomycetota bacterium
CCAGTCAGGAGCGGCGCTGGTTTTTGCCGAAGTTTAAGATACGGGTAGTTCTCGGATTGCCTTGTCGTAAAGAGTTTTTCTTAGATCAGGATTCTCCAAGATGCTGATGAGTGCGTGGTTGACAGCAGTACGCAATCGATTGAATGGCAACCGGATCCCTTCTCGCCGACGAGGTACGCTTCGTCCGCAGAACGGTCTGGAGGAGTCCCTGGAGACAAGGGCCCTGCTTGCGGCGCCCACCCTGGTCGCAGTTCGGCCGAACGTTGGGGACTTTCTGGACCCTGGTGAGGTTCGCAATGTCGCTCCTCGTGAATTGACACTGCAGTTCAATCCGGGCCAGCAAATCGATGATTCCAACGACCGTTTGCTGGTTGATTCGCCGATTTCCGTGACTCGTTCCGGCCGGGACGGTGAATTTGGCGATGGGAATGATGTTCCAGTAACACTCGGGTATGTCGGTCTTGGCGCGAACGCCGAGGAGGTTGTTGTTCGCTTCGCAGAGAATCTGCCTGACGATTACTACCGGATTACCATTCGCGGGGGCGGTACCAATCCGCTGCAGAACACAGCGGGAGAAGTGTTTGAGAGCGGCACATCAGAGGAAGATGGGGCGTTTGATTTTCGCCTGAATCTTGCTGCACAGGTACGCAGTGTGGTTCCACAGCCGATTACTCGCAATGGCGATGGAACGTTGACACAGGCGCGTTCGCAGGTGGTGGTCTACTTCAACGAGGACACACTGGATCAGGCAAGCGCTGAGGATCCCGCTTTCTATTCGCTCTATTTTACAAACGACACGATAGAAAACACAGACGATGCATCGTTTTCTCCGACGAATGTTTCGTACGACTCTGCCACGAATACGGCAGTTCTGGATTTTGGTGCCGACATTGACGCGCTTGGTGGTGCAGGCACCTATCGGCTGCGTATTGGTACCAGTGAGACGATTCCAGCGGCACCCAGTCAACTGGATTTCGTTGAGACCTTCAACGAGGACTTCGGTTCTGCCGGGGCTGCATTTGTCTCGATCGTCCCAATTGTTTCGATCGACGGAGATCCAATCAGCCTGAATATCACGACGGCTTCATTGCCACAAACGACTCCGCAAATCACGGTTATCGGCAGAGCGATTGACGTTGTGCTGGACACAGGTGGTACTACGGCATCACAGCTGGCATGGGGCATTAATCTGCACCCGGAGGCATCACAGTTGGTGCAGGCGGCAGTGAAAGGTGATCTCAACTTTGCGATTGGGACGACTGCGGCAGCGGCATTGAATTTCAGCTTCGATGATGCTGGTTCCTCGTTTGATGATGCGCACGATCTGGGCCCGCTGGGCGGTGGGACTCAGGTGATCAACGGTCAGGTTCTTTCCCGCGACTATCCCTTCGACTTCCCTGGAAATTCTGACGAACCGGGGCACCGTGAGATTGATGTTCCGGAAGAGTCACATCTGGAATTTGCGCCCGATACCGATTCCCAAATCACCACACTGTTCTACAACTTCCAGAGTAATTACGGATTCAATCCTCAGGGACAGGCTTTGTCGAATCTGATTACGGAGAATCAGAAGACGCGTGCACGAGAGATCTTTTCTCTGTTCGCAACACGTCTGGGTGTGCAGTTTGTTGAGACGGAGAATCTCGGTTTCACGATTGTTACGGGCGACCTGCGTGCGATTGATCCGGATATCATTACAGGTGCCGGCGGTGTTCTCGGGCAGTCCAGCCGCGACCTGAATCTGGCAATTATGGACAACGCAGAAACGTGGGACGATTCTTACGGGGGATCGTGGTTCACCACTGCGATGCACGAGGTCGGTCACCTGCTTGGTCTGGGCCATGCCTTCGATCTTCCGGTACTCACAGTCATGGGGGATGTTGAAGGACCGACACTGCCTGCAACAGCATCGGAGCCTGATTTTCCGGGCGATGCCGATGTGATCCATGGGCAGGTTCTCTACCGCCCCGAGAGCAGGGACATCGACCTTTATCGGTTCTCGCTGAGCCAGAAGGGACAGTTGACAGCCGAGACGATTGCGGAACGGATCGCAGACTCAAGCCTGCTGGACACGGTTCTGCGTCTCTACCGTGTGAACTCGTTCGGGCAGAAGGTGCTGGTTTCCCAGAATGATGATTACTTCAGCGAAGACTCCCTGCTGAATCTGGAGCTCGACGCGGGGACGTATTTCATCGGTGTTAGTGCCAGCGGCAACGATGACTACGATCCAATCATCCGCGACAGCGGGATGAATGGAACGACGCAGGGAGAGTATCAGCTTCGAGTCACCTTTCGGCCTGACGCGGACAACGCAATTCTGGATTCAGATCCTGTCTTACCGGCACAGCGTCTGGACGGTGACAATGATGGCGTTGAAGGAGGCGTGTATAATTTTTGGTTCCGGGCGGTGAATGCGGCGGACCAGATCGTCGTTGACAAGCGGAATGCCGTTGGGACCAATCTTCCAGTTGTTCATGACAACATCCGCACAGCCCTCAGCGCAGCCGGTCCGGGCAGCGTCGTGCGTATTGTGGGTAATGGCGGCGCTGATGACGACGTTTCCACCAAAGACGACAACATTCCCTACCAGATTGGACTGGATGACAACGGTTTCCATCTTGCAGATGGCGCAGACCTGAATGTTCCTGCAGACGTTGTGCTGATGATTGATGCCGGAACAATCATTAAATTCCAGGATTCCTACATTGGTGTCGGCAGTTCCTCTGTCACCGAAGACCGTGGCGGCGCAACGCTGCAGGTTTTAGGAACGCCGTTTTCAGATGTCACGCTGACCAGCTGGCGGGATGAAACCGTCGCCGGCAACACGACGCCAATTCCGACGACACCCGCTCCAGGCAACTGGGGTGGAATCATGTTCCAGCGGGACGTGGATAATCAGGAAGGGCGAAAGAACTATGAGCGTCTTGGCGTGTTCATGGACCATGTGGCATTTGCATCCATGCACTTTGGTGGTGGTAAGCTGAGCGTGGATTCTGTAGAGCAGATCATCAGTCCAATCTCGATGATTGGTGCGCGACCGGGAATCTACAACAACACGATCACCAACAGTGAAGATTCCGCCATGTCCGCCGATCCGGACAGCTTTGAGGAAACACTGTTTTCCACGCCCGGGTATCAATCAGTCTCATTCACGCCAGACTATTCCCGAGTTGGTCCTGATATCTACGGCAACACGCTGGTCGACAATTCCAACAACGGTTTGTTTGTTCGGATCCAGACCAACCCAGGAAGTCCCACTAAGGAACTGACTGTTGCCGGGCGATTTGATGATCGCGACATCGTTCACATTGTCTCCGAGAATCTTGTGGTCAGGGGGACCCCAGGCGGCCCATTCCTCGAAGTCGACGCCCCACCGGTACTTCTGGTCACAGTCACGGAGGTAGCAGGAGGCGGGACACTTGCTGCCGGTACCTACAACTATCGATTGGTCTATCTGGATGCCGCCGGCGTTGAGAGCCCGGCTTCTTCTGTCACACGCGACGTCGTCGTCACTGCTGCGAACGGGGCTGTCGATCTTGCCAATCTGCCGACTGCAGTTGCTCCCTACACTGCCCGGCGTTTGTATCGTTCCGACAGCACTGGTGGCGGAGCGTATCAACTCGTCGCAACGCTGAATTCTTCGTCAAGGACCTTCCAGGATACAGGGACGACAGAAAGTCGCGTTCTGGACGATTCGCTGGTGGGCCGTAAGCGAGCTCGGCTTGATGCCAGCCTCGTCATCGATCCAAATCTGGTGATCAAGCTGGAAGGAGCGAGGATCGAGGTTGGCCACGGTGCACAGCTGATTACTGAGGCATTGCGTGGTCAGGAGATCATCGTGACCTCCCGCCTGGATGACCGCTACGGTGTTGGCGGCACGTTTGATACCAATAACGATGATCGGCAGGGAAGTGGCGAAGCAGCTCCAGACCGAGCTGCTGGCACAGGCTTGTGGGGCGGAATCTATCTGTCTCCCGGGTCTTCAGCCAGCATCGACAACGCATTGGTGACTTTCGGTGGAAATGTCATCCCAACCTCCGGTGACTTTGCCGGCTTTAACGTGATTGAGGCACATCAGGCGGCGCTGCGAATCACAAACAGCGTGTTTGAGCAGAACCGGGACGGCACCGGGGGAACAGCTCCTGCGGATCGATTTGGCTATACCGCGAATGCGGCAGGCACAATCTTCGCCCGCGGTGCTCAGCCGATCCTGATCGACAACGTCTTTCGTGATAACGACGGCGGTGTCCTGAGCGTCAACGCCAATTCGTTCGTTGCCGTGGAGCAGGGTGATTACGGCCGCGTCACTGGGCTGATTGACGTGAAAGCCGGATTTGAGGCAAATCATGGCCCCCTGCTGGTGCGCAATCTGCTCGGCCGCAACGCCGTCAACGGGATTGTCGTTCGGGGTGAAGAGCTGACCACAGAGACTGTCTGGGACGACACCGATATTGTGCACGTCCTGCAGGACGAAGTGTTGATACCGAACTTCCACACCTATGGCGGGCTGAGGCTGACAAGTGCCCCGGATTCAAGCCTTGTCATTAAGCTTGCAGGCAACAACGCCGGATTCACTGCCGGCGGTAAACCGCTTGATATTGAGGATCGAATTGGTGGCGTGTTGCAGGTCGTTGGGCAGCCGTTCTTCCCCGTCGTACTAACATCACTGAGTGATGATTCCGTCGGTGCCGGATTTGGTCTTGATGGATTGCCTTTGCGAGACACAAATGCTGATGGTCTGAGTGCCGGTAGTGCCGGAGACTGGCGATCAATTCTGGTTTCGCAGTTTGCCCATGATCGAAATGTGGCTGTCTACCTCGAAAACGAGGTTGTTGACGCCACCGATCCGGGTAACAACGCAACTGCACGTCTGGCCGAATTCATTGGTGAGTTGGGGCGGCAGGATGACGTTCTGAGAAACTCAGACGGCACAACGACCATTCGCAACACTGGTGACGAATCGTTGCGTCTGGGCTTCGAAGTCCACGGTGTGATTGACAGCCCGAACGATGTCGACGTTTACAGCTTTACAGGAAAAGCGGGGACTGAAGTCTGGGTTGATATCGATCGCACAACCCATTCGCTCGATACCGTCGTGGAGCTGATTTCCTCGACCGGCAACATCATCGCACTCTCAGACAGTTCTCTGGCAGAGGCGTCCGATCCAGCACAGATTTATCGCTCGTCATCCCTGGTAGATGCGAATCCGCTGGGCAAATCGCAATTCAACAGCGACGACCTGTACACGACGAATCAGCGTGATGCGGGGTTCCGAGTGGTTCTTCCGGGGAACGCCGGTACAACCGGGACCTACCAGATTCGCGTTCGTTCCAGCAATGTGGACCCGCTTGACCCGGCGGCAAACTTCAATGATCTGACTGATCCGACGAAGGTCTTTGACGGACTGACATCCGGGTCCTACCAGATGCAGGTGAGATTGCAGGAGACGGATGAGGTGCCGGGTACCACGGTCTGGTTCTCGGACATTCGTTTTGCAACGAACGGGATTGAGATCTTTGGACAGCCTGTGCACTCCCCGCTTTCCGGTGAGTTTGCAGAAGGAACATCCAACAACGATATCCCGCAGGGAGTTGGGCAGCAGAATGTTGGTAATATTCTGAATACCGATCGCGCAGCAGTCTCGATCGCCGGGCGAATTTCATCCCCGACGGATGTTGATTTTTATCGCTTCAGCGTGCGATTTGATGACATTCAGGACATACCGGAACACACCAATCCGGATCGCTTTGCGTCGGTCACATTTGACGTGGACTACGCGGACGGGATGTCTCGTGCCAACCTTCAGGCTTACATTTTTGATGCACAGACCAATGAGCTGATCCTGACCAGTCGAGACTCCAACATCGGCGATGACCGTTCCGGACCGTTGGAAGGTGCGGACATGGACGATCTGTCTCGAGGCAGTGTTGGTGAACTGGATCCGTTCATCGGCCCGTTTGAACTGCCTGAGGGCGATTATCAACTGGTCGTCGCACCTCATTCTGTGGTGCCACTGGCGCTTGACCAGTTTTCACTTGCCAGCTCAGCCAATCAGCAAATCCGGCTGGAACCGATCACGGCCGTCACACGTGTAATTGACGAACACTTCGGGGGCTCAACAAATTCTACTGCACCGCTCTACCAGTTTGCTGATGACGAACAGGGGCAAAACACGGTGCAGTATCACCTTGGTGATGTGCCATTGTTCGTGAGCACCGGTCGAAATGTATTCCTTGCGAACTCCTTCACAGGAACAGTGACGAATATCGTGGGTGATACGGGAGTTCCACATGCCGAAATCATGATGAGGCCTGACGGAGAACTCTTCACGTGGTCGCTTGGGAACAATGATGGCAATTCAGGGAATTACCTGCGGATTAACACCGGTGACGCCAGCGTAACAAGTCTCGGTGATGATGGGATCGTGACGTTCCACGACAGTGACGCTGATCCCGGCGAGATCACCGTAACTGGCTCGAACTCAGGAATGCAGGTGACAGCATTTGCATATACACCGCCGACTGCACCCGGTGGCAATGGTGGAATTCTGGTCGGCACACGTGGTGATGGC
>JAFMMM010000280.1 GCA_017859815.1 Planctomycetota bacterium
CCGCTGCTGGGCGGAATCGCTCCTCAACCACGTGAACACGGCGACTTGGGGAAATTTCAATGGCTCGTGTCAATCCAGAAGCCGTCTGTGACACCCGCGGCGGACACATCCCGGCCCTGCCCAAAGACCGCTGCGGCAGCAAGCCATTTCGCCTCGATAAGCCGCCTGCCCGTGTGAACGACCACGGTCCAGAAGCTGATCGCTGATCATCGCCAAATGACAGCACCACGCCACCTCACCCCAACACCAAACCTGTCAGGACTCTTTGGATTCGAACGGAGCGAGCTCGGCCATCACGTCCTTGTACAGCTCCCGAATCTGCACCAGTCGACTGGCTTCGACGCCTTCCGCCAAATCCTGTGCCGCGATGAAGGGCTTGATGTCTTTCAACGACTGATGCCAGTCTGATCCGCTCTCGACAATCACAGCCGGCTGACCGTAATGATCTGCAGTAATGTCCACTGTCAGTTCGCCCGCTAAAACCCAAACGTGCGTGGACAGGTCATCCCCCCGTTCGTCACAGACCGTGCCAATCATTCTGCGCAACGAGCCAGCTCCGGCGGCTGACAACTTCAGCAATAACAGGTTGGATGCGAAGTTGCAGCACTTCGCTGGAAACCGCTTCAGCCACGGAATCGACGCCTGTGCCTGCTGTGCACGTTCAATGGTGGAACGCAGTTCCTGGGCAACCAAGCGAATGCGTTCATCGGCATCCATTTCCTGTCTCCGCTGAGAGTAATCACCGATCCAGCACCAGCCTGTCGCCGCAGGGAGTCGCGGCGACCGCAGGCGGATCATAGCGGAACGAAACATCCCTCACAGCCACAAGCCAACGCCCCCTGTTCCAACGCCGACTCCACGCCGGCTGCCACATGATGGCTGATCACCGGGAACGCCGCGGAGCACGTTTTCCAAAATCTGCTGCGCCGAGCACGCACAAGTCTGCAACATCATGCTGACGCAAACGCGACACATCCGGATCATTCCGTCGATGATGACCATCTGCATCGCCGAGCCGCTGCAAAATGAGGCTGGTGCGCCGCTGCAGACGGCCTGAACGGACGCGTTTCCAGACACGGTTATTCCGGAGTGGAAAACGCCGGAAGCCGGTCCACCATTCCCGCGTTGGTTCGCCGCAGTTCGGCCAGAGTGGCAGCACGCAGGGATCTTAACTTCTCGCGGTGGAGCGGATCGAAGGCCAGGTTATGCAACTCCTGCGGATCTTCTTCCAGATTGTAAAGCTCTTCCACTTCGCCCTCCACAAGCGTGCGAATGTACTTGTGCCGGCCGTCGAGCAGCGAGATCCACCACGGCACTTTGGCCGTTTTGTAGAGCACAGCAGGGTCAGTCGGAATCACGTCGGTATCGCTGCCATATTTTTCCCCGGTCAGCGCTGTCAGGACCGGGTGTGGCCAGTCTGCGGCCGGCGTTTCCAGCAATGGAGTCAGATCGTGGCCGTGCATCTCCCACGGCAGAGGCAGACCGGCAAACGAAAAGAATGTCGGAGGCAGGTCGGTACCGCCCACAGGACTCGCGCAAACCTGGCCCTGCGGAATCCGTCCAGGAAAGCTCATAATCAGCGGACCGCGAATATTGGCATCGTACGGCGCTATCTTCTGCTGGAAGCCGTTCTGCCCCCACGCAATCCCCTGATCCGCAGCAAACACGATCAGCGTGTTTTCCGCCTGTCCGGATTCTTCCAAAGCCTTTCGCAATTGCCCCACGGCTTCATCAAGGGCAAGCACACCCTGATGGTACTGGCGAACCCAGTGCTGCAGGGTGTTCCCGTGCAGCGGAGCGTTGACAACGGTGCGCTGCTGAACGCCCGAGTCCAGTTCGGCCTGCCCGTTCTGATCGGGAACCCAGCGATTCCGCTGACGCACGTACTCCGGTTTGCCGCGTCGTGATTCACCCGGATAAATATTCACGGGTTCAGGAACCGTCACATTCGGATAAGCAGCCTGATGTCGTTCCGCCGGTGTAAACGGGCCATGAACAGCACCGTAGCACAACCACAGATACCACGGCTGATCTGCCTGCCGATGTTTGCCGCGGATGAAGTCCTCTGCCCGGTCGGTGTACCAGTCTGTTGTGTAGCCGGAGATCCGTTTCACTTCCCCGTCGATTTCAACAATCTGGTCGTCGTAATAGTGCCCGGCGTTTTCAGGATACTTCGGACGACTCCAGACGATCTGGTGATCCCAGTCGCGGCCATATCCGCTGTCGATCCCGGTATGCCATTTTCCGATCTGAGCGGTTGTGTAGCCGTTTTGCCGAAATACACGCGGCCAGAACGGACACTGCTCCGGATCATAGACACTGCCCGGGTACTCGCCCTCCATTCGCATCGACTCCACACCGTACTGATGATGCCCGGTCAGCATTGTGGCCCGCGACGGCATACACCAGGTGCCGATATAGGCGTGTGTGAAGCGAATTCCCTGAGCCGCCAGCGCATCAATATTGGGAGTCTTCACCCACGGGTAAGCCTCCGGATAACAACTGACGGTTCGATATGACTGATCATCGGTAAAGATGAACAGAATGTTGGGCCGTTCGGCGGCGGCAATCCACTGGCAGTTCTGGATCAACAGGAACAGGAGAAAACCGCTGCGTGCCATGATCATCGCTCAGTGAAAAAGTGTTTTGGCGGGCTGTTGCTGCCGTTTGCTGATCGCGTGACGGACCTAACCCAGAACTTCGGTGATGTCGCTGGTGCTGTCGCTGAACCGCTCGGTTGGTGAAGCCAGCTGGTTGGCGATCGTCACGAACAGATTCGACAGCGGAACGTGATCGCCGTAGTGCAGGTGAGATCCGTGCCGGAAACCCATGTTCCCGCCTCCGCTGAGGATGATCGGATAGTTGATGGATTGATGAGTCCTGCTGGTGGCACAGCCGTAGAAACACAACGTGTTGTCCAGCAGCGTTCCGTCTTCTTCCTGAATGGAGTCCAGCTTGCCGATGAATTTGGTGTGCATCTCATTCAGGAATGTGATGTATCTGGCAACATCCGCGTAGTTCTTCTTTTCGTGAGATAACTTGTGCGATGATGTGGCGAGCCCAATCGCGGAGGGGAAGCTGTCAGTCTGTCCGGCTTCCTCACAGGCCGTCTGGAACGTTGCGACTCGAGTCGAATCTGTCTGAAACGCGAGGACCAGCAGGTCATACATCACGGTCAGGTATTCTTCCGGGCTGGTGGGGTTGACATCCAGATCCAGTGCGTCCGAATTGACGTTGGGCTTCGGGGTGTTCTGCCAGCGTTTGGAGCGTTCCGTAACGCGTTCCACTTCGCGAACCGAACTGAGGTATTCATCCATTTTTCGTCGGTCATTTGCCCCAAGACGTCGATTCAGATCGCGGGCTTCATGAAGAATCTCATCGATAATGCTGCCCCGGCTGACCAGAGCATTCTGTTCCGACGGTGTTACCTGGCCAAACATGCGACGAAAGATCTCTGCCGGTTTATTCAGTGCCGGGATGGGCCGACCACTGCGATCGAATGACAGGGTCGACGAGCGATAGGGGCGATTGACCCCGCCCATCGAAGACATCACGATGGACTGAAAACGCGTCTCGCTGCCAAGTTCCTGAGCGAGATACTGGTCGATCGAAATCGACTGCTTGTCATAGGTTTTCAGAAGATCCGCACCGGTCAGAAAGTAGTCAGCCCCCTTGTGCGCTGATGTACCACGCATGGATGGATGTGACAGCCCTGAGAGGAAAGTGATCTTCTCCCGCATCGGCATGATGCTGTCGTGCATCTTTGGAGCAACATAATCGCGGCCTTCTCCCATGGGAAACCAGCCATGTTCCATGCGGTCGGCCGCATCGTCAGCCGGCATCGGAACACCATAGGCAAAGTACCCCCCGAAGAAGCGTCGCCGCTGAGGAGCCGGCTGTTCAGCCGCCATTCCTTCCAGCCACGGCAGCGGCAGGCAGACCCCGGTGGACCTCAACACCCGTCGCCGATTCAGATGCCATGATTTGCGTTTCACGATGAGCTCACTTTGGGTTGAAGTTTGATGTGACTGCGAGTGGTTGACGACCGGCGTTCGGTCTGACGTCACCTGGTCGAAAACGGTTCGGACAAAACGATCTGTTCAATCAGCACCTGAAACCGATTTTCCTGCTGTTCCAGCGTTTCGCAGATGGCATCCACGGCTGGTCGATCCGCAAATTCGAGGTAACGACCAAGACCGTACGACATGACTTTACGAACGACTGTGCGGCGAAATTGCGGCAGTTTCCGGCTCAGTAAGTATTGCTTCAGATCATCCAGGTTCGCGATGTCCGTGCCATTGTGCAGCCGCGTGGATGGATCAATTCTGACATCCTGATGCGGGGGCAGCACAAGCGGATCCGTTGAGCCTTCCCGCCACTGCCCCAGTGCATTGTAGTTTTCGAAGGCCACACCCCATGGATCAATTTTTCGGTGACAGTCCCGGCAGCCGGTATTGTCGGCGTGAGCCACCAGGCGTTCCTTCAGCGACAGCACGCTTTCGTCCACCGCAGCCTGTTCCGGCAGGTCGGGTACATTTGGTGGCGGCGGTGGCGGTGGGTCATCCAGCATCCGTTCCAAAACCCAGACCCCCCGTTTAATGGGATGTGTTTCCGCGCCGGTGGAATTGCCAAACAGCATACTCGCCTGAGTCAGCAAGCCGCCACGATGGTGATCCTTACTGACAGCGGCAACCTGAAAGCCGCCACTGATCCCCGGAATGCGGTAATGTCGCGCCAGCGTCGGATTCAGGACAGCAAAATCAGAGTCAACAAATGTTTCTATCGGAAGGTTTGCGGTCAGCACGTGGTGGAGAAAACGGATTGTCTCCTCTTCAAACAGATCCTTCGTGCGGTCGTCGAACTGAAAGAATTCCGGATTCACTGCCAGACGCCAAATGCCGTCCAGGTCCAGCCACTGTGCGGCAAAATTTCGGGAGAACGCCTGAGACTTCGGATCTGCCAGCATTCGGCGAGTCTGCTTCAGCAGAACTTCCGGTTGCCTCAATTCCTGCCGGGCCGCAAGGTCAAACAGAGTTGAATCGGGCATGGAACTCCACAGAAAGTAAGACAAACGCGAGGCCAGTTCGTAGTCATCCAGCTGACGCTTTTCAGGTTCGGCATCCTCCGCGACCGCAGTCGCTTCCGGTTCGTTCAGCAGCAGAAAATTTGGCGAGCAAAGCACGGCGGTCAGTGTTGATACAATGGCGTGTTCGAAGGATGGCTCCGCCTGTCTTAATCGTGCAAACAGTGCCAGCTTCCGATCAATTTCAGACGGACTCACGGGACGGCGATACGCGCGTGTCATGAAGCGTGAAAGCACCTGCCGGGTATAATCCCGTTCGTTGAGTTCATCATCGGCAGCAAACAGGATTGCCTGTCGCTGTGCCGACGGCCATGTTTCAAAGTGGTTGCAGGTAATTTCCACCCAGTCGATATTGAGCTTTGGTAATTCCTCATACGACAGCTGACTGGTGCCACGGCGATAGTCGTTGAAGATACGAAAGTAAGAAGGCCGCGCCGGCTTGTTCGATTGAAATGGAAAGTTCGCCCCCTGAACAACGAATTCATAAGTTTGCATCTCTGTCGATCGCACTTCGATATTCGCTGCTTCTTTCTGGTCGGAAACTCCCGCACCACGAAATGATCCCAGTTCAAAGGACAGCCGTGGAAACAAATCACCGTCGCCGGGAATCGCCGCACATCGGATGCGAACGAGAACCGGGGAATCGTACGGCACCTCGTATAACTCAACGCGGAATTCCGGCTGCCAGCCCGACCGCCCTGCCCCTTTGGCCCCGCCGACCTTCCGTTCTGCAGCAAAGACCTGACCAACACGATCGGTGGGGCGATTCCCGGCAAGGATGATTCCATTTTCTGATGGAGATCCGTGCTCCAGGCGGAACAGTCCCGGCTTCGCCTTCACGCCGGAAGAAAACTCCGGCCCCCTGCTGAAGGTGTATCCGACACCGCTGCTGTTCCTGCGTCTGGCCGGAGGAGAGGCTTCTGCTGCGGATTCGGATTCGAATGCTCGTTCAGGCTCCACATGCACGAAGTAAGGCTGTGGTTTTTCCTCGGGGACCAGAATGATTCGTTCCAGCGCTGACCGTGCAATTCGCTCGAAGTATTCCATGTGCAGCGCCGATGTTCCAAGGACTCCGCTGTTGTTCCTGAAACCTTCCTTTGCAATACCTTCCGGTGGCAGGTCGGTGGCGTACCGCAGGTCCAGGTCAAGCAGATCGCGGAGCGTGTTGCTGTATTCGTAAGCCGTCATGCGACGCAGTACATTCCTGCCGCCGGTTGATCGTTTCGCCTCCATCGCCTGACGCAGTTGCCCGGTCAGAGCATCAACCATCGCCAGACGCTCTGCGTCGGAAGGCTGCCGAAATTCTTCAGGCGGCATCTCCCCCACGTTGCTGCGATCCAGGACTTCCTGCCACATGTCCGTGTCACTGCCACTCACCAGATCAGGGTCCAGCGTATCCAGTCGCAGATCGGCCTTCTGCTGTTTCGGACCGTGACATTCAAAACAGTACTTTGCCAGGTAGGGGCGAATCTGAGTTTGATAGTCGTCGGTCCCGGAATTCGCAGTGACACTGGAAACCAGTGGCGCTGCGAGGATCAAGGCAATCAGCATGAGCCAGCGGAATTCGAGCCGCAATGAAATCACCGCCCGAATGCGGATGACAGTTGTTGCCAGGAACCGAACCGAAGATTGAAACTGGTTTTGAATCACGGGTTACTCATGCCATCTGTCATCTGTGAAGCTGCTCGTTGAGAAGAACGGAACCGAATCGCCATGCGGCAAACCAAATGCGCGGAGCCGCAATTGTCTGGAGGCATTGCCGTGGCATTGGGCATCTCATAATCGCAAAACTACTGTAATCCTGATCCTCGGGAAAAGCCAGTTTTCAATCACTGTCGGACGTGATCGCCAATTCGTCGCTCGTCCCGGAATTCTGCACTTCCCCGCACGACTCGACGACGTTGCCGGCTTCATCACACATGGTTGAATCGACTTCGAAGTGACAAAACCGTCTCCTGCGGGAGAGAGCCGTCATGACGAAAGAGACCTGAAGACAGTCTGTGGCCCTGCAGAGTGACGGTTTTTCTATTGCTGCAGCCCTTCGCACGAATCCTGTCTCCGGAAGTTCAAGGACCGAATTC
>JAFMMM010000281.1 GCA_017859815.1 Planctomycetota bacterium
AACCCGACGGCATACAAAATTCCCGTTGAACGCTACTCATTCCTTCAGGATCAACGTTCTATGAAATCTCTCCTCGGCGCTGCCTTGGCCATTGCTGTCAATCTCTGCGTTGGATGTGTCGAAGCTCCCGTCACCGGAATGAGTGTTTCAGCGACCCTCGATGGTGACGTGGAAGTTCTGGCACTGCAGGGCGACACGATCGAACATGCGTCCAGCACCTTTCAGCAGGAAGTGAATCGATCTGACAGTACTCTTGTGCTCGTCGACTGCTGGGCTCCCTGGTGCGGCCCGTGCCGCGCTCTGGCCCCCGAACTGGAATCTCTCAAGAAAAAGTGGCAGGACAAGCTGGTGGTTGTGAAACTCAACGTTGACGAAAACCCTGGCCTGGCTCGTGAACTCAAAGCCAACGCGATTCCGGCCGTCCGCATTTTCAGAAAAGGCACGATGGTTTCTGACTTTGTCGGATTGATGAAGATGCAGGAAATCGATGCCATCCTGACGACCGTGAAATGACGGTGCCAGCGTCTCCGCTGCATTCCGCCGGGCATCATCGCCAGCGGCGGGCAGTACGCGCAGTCTTTCCGCTGGCTGCGGTATTCCTTGGCCTGCTGCCTCTGCTGATCGCAGAAATCGTCTGCCGTACCGCAGGCTGGGGGATCCTCCCAGCCAGCACAGATCCGTTTGTTGGGTTCGCAGCAACCACGCCACTCTTCGAACTGGATCCCGACCGCCAGGTCATGCAAATCTCCGCCGCGCGGCAGAAGTTCTTTCGCCGCGCCGAATTCCCGGTCAGCAAGCAGGCCGGCGAATTCCGGATTTTCGTCTTCGGCGGATCGACTGTTCAGGGACGCCCCTACTCCGTTGAAACCAGCTTCCCAACATTTCTCGCCGCTCTGCTGGACACAGTACAGCCGGAACGAACCTGGCAGGTCGTCAATTGCGGGGGAGTCTCCTATGCCAGCTATCGCCTGCTGCCAATCATGCAGGAGTGTCTGAACTACCAGCCGGACCTGATGATCCTTTGCACCGGCCAGAATGAGTTTCTGGAAGACACCTCATGGCCGGGGCGCAAACAACTGGCCCCGGTGCTGCAGCCTGTACTCGACGTGGCTGCAAAACTGCAATGTGTCCGTGGATTGATGCACCTGCTGCATGCAACACCGAATGAAAATCACCAGCAATCCAGCCGGCCAGTTCTTCCGGCAGAAGTACTGACCCGCCTCGATCAATCCAACGGACTTGCCAGGTTCGTGCGCGATGATCAGCAGTCCGCCAACGTCGTCCGCCATTTCAAACAGAATCTCCTCCGAGGCACCCGGCTTTGCCAGGCGCAGAACGTTCCTCTGCTGCTGATTCGCCCCCCCGTCAACCTGCGAGACTGTCCCCCGTTCAAATCTGAACCTGCGACCGAGGCCTCACCGCAGCGCAAACAGTCCATTGTGGAACTCCTGAAACAGGCTCGCGAACTTGCAGTTGCCAGCCTGCCAGCCGCGATCAACCGGGCTGCTGAAGCCACCCGCGCGGAACCGCGATTTGCCCTGAGCTGGTATGAACTTGGGCAACTGCAATTTCTCTCGCACGATTACTCCGCTGCGAACCAGTCGTTCCAGCGAGCCGTGGATGAGGATTTGTGCCCTCTGCGGATCACCAGTTCCCTCGTTCATGCGTTACAGTCCCATGCCCGTGTCTCGGGAACTCCATTGCTGGATGCGCACGCGCTGTTCACCGCAGAATCTCCCGGCAACATTCTGGGAGACAACTTGATGGTGGACCATGTCCATCCGTCCTTTCGAGGTCATGAGAAAATCGCGATCCTGCTGCTGCAGTGGATGCTGCAGAACAACTTTGCCAGCGCCACAACAGAAACATCGTCCGACGAACTGAGCGAAGTCTGTCGCCAAATTGTCATCGAATTGCCGGACAGCTATTTTCTCAGAGGACAACGCACCCTCGAAAGCCTGCGTCTCTGGGCCGCTGGCCGTGCGCTGGAACCAATCCTCGTCACCCCCTGAACCGCCGGCCCGAATCAGGTCACGGGCGAACACCGACGGGAAGTTCAGGTGTCTTCCGTGTTTAACCAGCCAGGGGCAGCCCGATAGAGGCCATCGCGTTGTGCGGCAAACAGGGTCGCGGCCACCATGTCAGCGGTCGTGCCGGGATTTCGGCGGTGCTGTTCATCCCTCAGAAACCTGTCCAGATCTTCCAACAGAGGTCTCGCCTCCGCCGATTCGGGCCAGCCCTTGTTCAGCAGCGCTCGCGCCCGCTGTTGCGTCTGTCTGCTGGCCTCGTCACCACACTTGCGAGCGATGAGGGAATCGCCCCAATGAGCCAGCATCTGCAGCGACAGTAGCACAACCTGTTCCGACTGATCGCTCGTCCTGTTCGCGGCAGCCATCAGCCAGGTCACTCCCTGTTCAAGCACATCTGAGAATCCGCTGACATACTGCCGGGCAATCAGATCACGATCGGCAGCCAGTTCCATGCACTTCCACAGCGGCTGCGTGGGGCGATCTGCCACATCCTGGGCGTCCGCATCTCCAAGCCCTCCCGGATTCATCAGTCGGATTGCTTCGTACGCGGCTTCGCTGTCGGCAACGGTTGTCGCTCGCAGGACCTCGACAATACCCTCTCGAAGTGTTTGATGACGAGGCACCGCCGCGAGGGGTGCCAGGAGCAGAATGATTCCGAGATTGGTATTGTGAGAAACAATGCTGCGAGTAGCCTGAACCGCTTCGAGGATCACTCGGCCCGGCGGTCGCGATTCTGCAGTTGACAGAACAGCCGCCACCGCAGCAGCGGACTTGAGAAAGTCCTGTACTGTTGCACCTGGAAACTCCTTATTGGGGCTGACATTGCCTGGCTTTGGACTCAGCACATCCATTCGGCAGGCGGTCTGTACCCAGTGCGAAAGCCTGTGAGGCCAATCATTCTCCAACGTCGTTTCGTTCAAAGTTTCACTACCATCTGGAAAAATTCACTGAGAACGCATTACAAACAGCCCGCTCAACATCTGACGCTTCCGCACGAAACGGAGCCGCACCGGCCAGGCAGCGGCAGCACCCGGATTTTACCGTAAAAAACAGGGCAACGACGTCCATCAGCCCGGCGGGAAAGGAGTACGGACACCCATTTTACCGCTTGGCGGGCCGATCTTGACCCATTTTCACATCACCGGGAGAATACCCCTCCCGCGGTCACCACTCCGATGGCCGGATAAGCCAGTCCACGCGGTTGGAAGCTCGCACGTTGCTTCAGAGTAACAGTGCGAAAGAGATTCTGGGAAGACGTATGAACCAGCCTGTGCCTACTGACGAAGAATTCAGAAAGATCCGTGAGCGAGTCTTAAAACTTGCTCGTGAGGTCGAACAGCTTTCGGCAACCGATATTCCACCACAGCAATTCTTTCTCGAGTTTCTGAAGCGTGTTGTACCTGCCACCGGCGCTCAGGCTGCAGCCGTGTGGATGCTGGATGAAAACAGCCGGCTGGCACTTGCAGCACAGATCAACCTGGATCAAACAGGATTGCGAGAACGCCCCGGCGCACTCGGTCTGAATGAGCAACTGCTGCACGAAGTTCTGCAGAGTGGCGAAGCTAAAACCATCGGGCTGGGCGGAGAAACCAGGCTGCCTACCGACAACGTCCTCGTCCTTGCCGCTGTCCACAAAGAGAAAAAGTGCGTCGGTGTCATCCAGTTGTTTCAGCGTGCGGATATCCCGGATCGCGCGCAGGCAGGTTACATGCAGTTTCTCGAGCAGATGTGCGGTTACGCCTCACGTTTCCTCGAAGGCCGACATCGAAACACTCCGGAAACAGCCGATCTGAAAAACCGCTTCTGGACCGACTTTGAACAATTGATGCTGCGCGTTCAACGATCGCTGAGTGAGGACGAGGTTGCGGATGCCGTTGCGTCTGACGCCAGATCGCTGCTCGGAGTCGATCGTGTCGCAGTCGCAACGCGTGCCGGAGCGGCAGTGCGAGTGCGGGCGGTCAGTGGACAAAGCAGTGTCAATCAGCGAGCAAATCTGGTCGTCTCGATGACGGCCCTCGCTCGCAGCGTGATCCAGATGGGCGAAACTCTGATCTACACAGGCCGCATCGACGGACTGGCTCCACAAATTGAAGAACCGCTGGCTGCTTTTGTTCAGGAGAGCGGCTCGCGAATGGTGATGGTCGTCCCCACCTACGAAAACCTGCCCCTGGTTCGCGAACAGGGTGAAGAAGCGGAACATCGTCAGAAGAATAAGACAATACGGCCGACTGGCTGCCTGATCATTGAACAGATGGCGGAGTCGGAGCCTGTTGCACAGCTGGAGCAGCGGGCCGAGCTGCTGGCTGACCACGCCGGAGCAGCTCTCTGGAATGCCCGCCGCTACGGACGCATCTTCGGAATCAAACTCTGGACCACCATTGGTTCCACTCTGGAATGGTTTCGCGGTCGCAAACTGATCATTGCCTCGTCCGTTCTCGCCGTCCTGCTGCTGATCATCGCGGCAATGATGACCATTCAGGTGGACTACCCGGTCAAGGCAACCGGCAAACTGATGCCGGTTGAGCAGCATGCGGTATTCTCCTCCTGGGACGGGATCATCACGCGAGACGGGCTGAAGGTTGACGGCAATCAGCATGTTGACGCCGGACAACTTCTGGTTGTGCTGGAAAATGATGAGCTGGATGGACAAATCGAAGAAGCCCGCGCGTCCGTGACCAAACAGGACATCCTCATTGGTGCGAAAGAAGAGGAGATCAAGGTCGCAGAGAGCCAGCGGAATTCTGCAGATACCGAATCTGCCCGCTCCAGCGAAACGTCGCGACAACGCCTGCAGGTGGAATTGGAACGGCTGCAGGGAGACCGCATCGTCGCTGTTCAGCAATTGAACACACTGCAGGAACGCCGAAAGGAAAAATTGCGAATCGTTTCCCCCGCAACCGGCAGCATTCCAAATTTTCAGTTGCGACAAATGCTGGAAGAACGACCAGTGCGGACAGGTGACTACCTCTTCGACGTGATGGACGAATCCGGCGACTGGCACATGGAGTTACTGGTTGAAGAAAAACGAATGGGTTACCTGCTGCGGGCTCAGCGTCAGCGGGCCGATGACGGCGAATCCGTGGAGCTCTCAGGGAATTTTGTGCTGGCAAGTAATCCGGAAGAAAAGTACCAGTGTCACCTGACGAGCATCTCCAGCCGTTCCACCACAGACCAGGAAGTGGGGACTGCCTTTGAACTGACCGCGGTCGCCGAAGCCGGGCAGCAACTTCCTCCGTTTCGCATTGGAACGGAGGTGACCGTTCGATTTTACTGCGGCGAAACCTCGCTTGCCTGGTGGTGCTTCGGCGACGTGGTGGAGTTTCTGCAGCGATATCTGTGGTTTTGAAAAAGCCCCGGTAGACCGCGAAATGGCGTATTCCCGGTAAGTCTCAATTACCACGATGTGCCGCAATCCGGTCGGCCGGAAATACTGCCCAGCCAGAACCATGCCTGCGCAGATTCCGGGGCGTGATTGACCAGGCAAATTGAACGGCGGGCGTACAGACCCTCATCCACGCCCTCTGCGTGGTCCAGCGTCGCCAGAGTTGTGGCTGTCACCTCGTAAAGTTCTCCTTCGATCTCGACGCCCTCCGGCCACTCCACGATTCCCGGATAATCCCCGAGATTGAACAGTCGATAGTGCGGGCAGGTGACAGCCGGACCGGCACTGCGACTGCCCTCAAGCAGATGATGCAGATCGAGTCCGCGTTTCAGCGACCCGTAGACAAAGATCATCACTGGATGAACTCCCGGAGCAGGAAGTTGAATCGAACTGCAACTACGGAATCAGACAGAAATGCGGCACACTTCGCGACCAGATTCTTTCGCCACTGCATGTCTCTGCAGGCTGTCTGTCCCTGGTGATCAGGATATCGGTTCCGTCTGCAGAGCGATATTCCGGTCGATTTGTGCAGGAATTTTTCCTTCCGAACCCTGTCCCGGAAGAGGAGGAGCACAATAATCATCAGGAACACCGCCTTAAAGTCCGCTCACAATCGCCACACGGTGTGAGCTTCGTACCACAGAAAAGAAGCCCATGAGTTCGTCCGCACGACCGGAAACACTGGCCGCATTGAAAAGTTCCGGGTGGACATCCCGCACGGTCCGTCAGGAAATCAGCGAGAACTTCCAGAAAGGACTCGCCAACGGGACGGTCTTGTTCCCGGGCATTGTCGGCTACGAAGACACCGTCATTCCCGAAATCAGTCTCGCTCTGCTGGCCGGGCACGACATGCTTTTCCTGGGAGAAAAAGGGCAGGGGAAGAGCCGTATGATGCGGCTCCTGCCTCAGTTTCTTGACGAGGTGATTCCGTGTCTGGATCTGCCGGGCTGTGCGGTTCATGAAGATCCCTTTCAGCCAATCACCCGTGAGGGTCGTGATTATCTGGCCGAGCATTCGGATGAGAAGGTCAGAATTTCGTGGTGGTCGCGCGAGCAGCGTTATGCGGAACGCCTGGCGCCCGGCACTCGATTCGCCGATATCATTGGGGAAATTGACCCGGCCAAACTGGCGGCCGGAAGCAGCATGTCGGCGGAAGACGCTCTTCACTTTGGCCTGATTCCCCGGATGCATCGTGGTATCTTCGCGATGAACGAGTTACCCGAACTCGACGAACTGGTGCAGGTGGGACTGTTTAATATTCTGGAAGAGCGGGACGTTCAGATCCGAGGATTTCCTGTTCAGTTTGATCTGGACGTGATGATTCTGTTCTCGGCAAACCCGGCAACATGGAACCGCAGCGGCAAGGTGATTCCACAGCTGAAAGACAGAATTGGAAGCCTGATTCGCACGCATTACCCGCAAGACAGAGATTCCGGCATTCGGATTATGGAGCAGGAATGCGAAGTCCCCCTGGACGGGGAGTTTCCGGTCGCGGTGCCGTGGTTCATGAAACAGATCATTGAGGAGATCAGCCGACAAGCACGGCAGAGCAAGTTCGTGGATCAGCAGTCCGGAGTCAGCGCCCGATTCAGTATTGCCAATTACCAGACCATGATTGCCAGCGCCCGTCGCCGCGCAGCTCTGTTGGGAGAAAAGCCTGCCGTACCTCGCATCAGCGATCTTGGACATCTCTACTCGTCGTCACTCGGGAAACTGGAAGTTGATTTGATGAGCAGC
>JAFMMM010000025.1 GCA_017859815.1 Planctomycetota bacterium
AGCGGAAGACGGTGCTGGGTTCTCCCTGCTGCGGATCGCGCGGACTGCCGGGGGCCTTCAGGAATTCGGCAGGAACGGGCAAACGCTGCAGATCGCTGCCGTTCTGTGCCAGCATAACATGATTTGGATCGGTCAGTTGATATGCGGCGGAACCTTCACTGCCATTGATTTCAGCCCATTCGTAGCCCACTCCCTTGTTGTTGTGTCCCTTCATCAGTGTGCTGCCTTCCCACACACCCACAGCGCCACTTTCAAAAAAACCAATCAGGCTGGACCAGTCATCAACTTCTGACGGTGGGCAAGCTGTGCCGTCCGCTGCGGTGCTTCTGGATGCAAACTGTTTCACTGCTCCACAAACGGAGGAAATTGGCCCCAGCAGATCCTGCGCAAAATCAATGCGATGGATCGTCATGTCAAACAGATCACCTGCACCCGCGAGGGAGCGGATCTGTCTCCAGCCCCAGCTGGTTTCCGGAAGATCGAGAAATCGCTGACTGCGAAAGTGTCGAGGTTCTCCCAGCGCTCCTGACTTCAACAGATGACGCACATATCTCATTGAGGGAGCAAATCGATATGTGAATGCGGTCATATGACGAACTCCAGCCTGTTGAGCCGCCCGAAACATTTCTGCGGATTCCGCAAAATTGAGGCTCAAAGGCTTTTCACACATCACATGCTTGCCATGCCGAACACATTCCAGTGCCTGTTCGCGATGAACAAAATTTGGTGTTGCGATGATCACCGCATCAACTTCCGGGTCCGCAGCGAGTTCTCTGTAGTCGGTATAGCAGCGAGTTGTGCCCCAGTCGGTCTGCCGCTTCTGCAGCAGGGCTTCGTCAGGGTCGCAGATCGCAGTAAGAGTGGATCGGGGGTCGAGTTGAATTCCGGGAACATGATGAAAATCAGAGACTGCCCCGGCTCCGATAATGCCGTAGCGTACGATCTGTGCCATGACGCAAAGTTCCGAGTTAAAGAGTGAGCCGGAAATCCAGCTTGTTCCTGATCCACTGACGATGGTGTCCACGCAGCAGGAACAGAGGACAAAAAAACAGCGATGCTTCGCCGGGAAACATCGCTGTTGAAGAACCAAACCAGCCGAATTCATTCGGAAGGTTCATTTCTCAAGCTTTTCCTTCTTCAGCTGGGCGAGGAATTCCCGCATTCCAGCGACGACCTGCGGTGGCGAAGTTCCGGCGTTCTGAACAGCAGCGGTCTGCAGTTCGATGGCCTTTTCCAGATTGCCTGAGGCATGAACGAGGTGAGCGAGTGTGTCGATCACTGGGCCATTCTTTGGCTCAAGGTCAGTGGCACGTTCAGCAACTGCAATCGCAGCAGCAAGGAGTTCGGAAGGAATGTCAGCCCCGCGTTCCTTCATCTGATACACGGTCCAGGCCAGATTGTTCAACTGATCTGCAGCAGCGTTTTCTGCAGCAGCGGCGGCCTGCATCGCTGCAGCAGCCCGGTCAGACTTGCCCGACACCACCAGCACCTGGACTCGAAGAGCTTCGATGCGTTCCTTCAGTGGCGACTTGGCCTGCTGAATCAGTCCGTCGAGTTCTGCGAGCCCTTCCTCAGCCTTGTCTCCCTGGATTTTCTGCAGCGCTGAATTGACTTTCAGCTGCAGGGAAATTCCGTCCAGCATCTCCAGGTATTCTGCATCATCCTGGTTGGCAGCCTTCGCTGTGTCGACCAGGGCCAGAGCTTTGTCAACCTGCCCCTGCTGCATCAGGGCGCCAATTCGTGCCTGGAGCAGTTGAGACTTCTGCTTTTTCTCAAAAGACTTTCGGAAGGTCTCTCGGTCCCAGTTGCCGTCGACCACCTGCGCGAGTGGACCGTCCATCTGCATCGGGTGGCCAATCCACTCGACGACACCGGACTTGCCGACGATGAAACATGTGGGGATCCCCTTCTGGCCGGCAGCTTCCATGTAATCTCGAGCTACTGAGCGATCAGGGTCGGTTGTGAGACAGTAGGAGCTGGTGAGCTTCGCGTATGTCTGTTCCGGATCAGAGGCACCGCGAACCGGCTTTTTCAGAAATCCCTGGACGGTTTCGAGAGCTTCATCGCTGATGCTTACGATCTGTACACCTTTGTCAGCAAATTCCTTCTGCACTTCGACAAGGTGTGGCATGCTCTGGATACAAGGCCCGCACCAGGTGGCCCAAAATTCCACCACATAGACTTTTCCGGCTGAGAACTTGGTCACAGGCTTGAATGTGCCGTTGCCATCGCTGACCCAGTGCTCCACGTTCAATGCTGGTGCCTGCGAGCCTATTGTGAGGGCCCCAGCATCTTCATCGGCTGTTGCCATTGGCGTTGCAAGCGTCAACGCAACGACAGCGATCGACAATTTACGGAACAACGAATTCATGACGAATAGATCCTGTTCAAGGTGCGAGCCGAAGATGCAACACCCGGACCGCCGGGAGCAAATCTACGTCGGAATAATAATTACACTATCAGAATGATGCCGTGACGGGGATTCGACAGGTCCGAAATCACCAAAATTCGGGATTCCGCCGGAAACAGGGCCAGCGGCGGCACAGGCTGGCAGCAGCTTATGACAAGGCTGTCGGGCCTTGCCGCAATTGTTTGCGCTGAGATCTCTCTACTTCAGTAGCCTGCCGCGTTGAGATGCTGTCCAGGAACCGAAATGGGGGACAGTTTCAATCGCTTTCGGTGCTCTCCAAGTAGTACTGCTGTGGAGCTGGTGCCAATCCGAGTGACACCCAGTGATCGATAGTGCAGCAGCATATCAAGATCACGGACTCCCCCGGCGGCCTTGACCTGGACATGGTCTGCCGAGTGCTTTCGCATCAATACCAGATCCGATTCAACGGCCCCGCTGCTGCCGAATCCGGTGGATGTCTTGACCCAGTCCGCCCGAAGTTCGGAGCAGATTTCGCAGAGTCGAATGCGGGCCGGATCATCGAGGTAGCAGTTTTCGAAGATGATCTTGATTTGCTGCCCCGCCGCGTGTGTCACATCGATAATTGCAGCGAGGTCCTGATACACGTAGTCCCAGTCACCACTGAGTACACGGCTGATGTTGCAGACGACATCGAGTTCTTCGCCCCCGTCGTCGAGGGCCTGCTGAGCCTCAGCGACTCGCGATGTTGTGTGCTGGCCGCCGTGAGGAAATCCAATCACCGTGCTGGCTCGAACGCCACTTCCTTCCAACAGTGCTCGACAACGGGCAAGGAAATGAGGTTGGATGCAGACGCTTCCAATCTGGTAGTCCACTGCAAGACGACAGCCATCTTCGAACTGCCGAGTCGTGGTGTCCGGACGCAGCAGAGCGTGGTCGATCATGCGGGAGATTTGCTGGTATTCATCCATGGGAAGCCTCTTTCCTGCCGCCGCACACCTGCCGGCGGGTATTCACCATTCCGTGTCCCGCTGAAACTTGCGGCGGGCGTTTTCAGCGAATTCCCGCCCCGCATTGCCCAACTGTTTCAGGATCTCTTCGGCTGTGAGACCGACGGTATTCCGAGCCGCCTGAATCACCGTGTTGCACTCATTGGAATCCATAAACCGAGAGGCTTCGAGGATCTCAGCATGCTCGTCTTCGCTGAGAACCATGAAGCCATGTTGATCCGCATGGATCAGATCCCCGGGAGAAACTCTGCGACCAAAAACTTCGACGTCGCAATTGAATTCCACGGGTTGTACAGCGGCGTGTCCAACGCAAAGTCGTCGGGCCAGTGCCTTGAAGCCAGCGTTGGTCATTTCGTCGAGATCACGAATTGCTCCGTCGGTGATTGTTCCCACGCAGCCAAGCGCGCGATGCACGTTGGCATTCACCTCTCCCCAAAATGATCCGATGACCGCCGGTTTGTCCAGATCTTCAATCACTACGATCTTGGGACCCGGAACACTGGCCAGGTAACGCCGATATTCGGTAGTTGCCGTGGGGCGATTCTTTTTGTGTGCAGGATTGGATGGTTCAATCCGCACGGTCACAGCATAGCCGACCATGGGCCCCATTTGAGGCATGAAGTCCCGTGTCTCTTCGAGATTAAACGCTTCCGCGCAGTGATCACGACGTGTGATCTGTTCCCACCCGTTGTAGATTGTTGGTGTATTCCAGCGTTTCAGCTCAAGCAGTTCTGCATGTGTCAGCGCACGTTGTTCGTTCATTCCGAGTCCTTTCAGTGCATGTGAATCCATCCGCTGGCATGATTGGACCAGCAATTCAGCCTCGCAGGCGAGTGGTGATCTCTTCCACGATGCGATCCGCCGGAATTCGCTCCTGAACGAGCGAATCACGATCGCGAATTGTCACGCATCCATCGTTTGCCGTATCTCCGTCGACAGTCAGACAGTAAGGAGTACCGATTTCATCCTGCCTGCGATAACGACGGCCAATGGCGCCCTGCTGATCGTACTGAACCGCCAGCCCGGCTGATTTCAGTTCACCGTAGATCTGCATTGCTTTTTCGGGCATTCCATCCTTTTTGATGAGCGGAAAGACCGCTGCCTTAACGGGGGCGAGTCGCGGATGAAACTGCATCACGACCCGTTCCTGCATCTTCCCCTTATCGTCAGGCTGAGCATCCTCATGATAGGCCTCACAGAGAAATGCCAGTGTCGCGCGGTCAGCGCCAGCCGACGGCTCGATGACATGGGGCAGAAAACGCTCTCTTAACTGGTCATCGAAATATGTGAGATCTTTGCCGCTGCCGCGATGCTTCGGCTGTCCCTCGGTATTCAGCTCCACCGCCAGTTCACCGTCTTCTCCTTTGGCAAGTTTCCCTTCCATGTGGGAACGCAGGTCAAAGTCACCCCGGTGAGCAATTCCCTCCAGTTCCCCGTATTCGCCGTCGTCAAGGAACGGGAAAGCGTACTCAATATCCGCCGTGCCGACCGAGTAGTGAGCTAATTCATCCTGTTCGTGGTCGCGGAGGATCAATCGATCCTTGCTGATGCCAAGATCGAGATACCAACGATACCGACGATCCCTCCAGTAAGTGTACCAGTCCCGTGACTGGTCCGGATGACAGAAGAACTCAATCTCCATCTGTTCAAATTCACGCGACCGAAAAGTGAAGTTCCGAGGCGTGATCTCGTTGCGGAAACTCTTGCCAACCTGGCTGATTCCAAACGGCAGTTTCACACGAGTACTGTCAACAACGTTGCGGAAGTTGACGAAGATTCCCTGAGCCGTCTCCGGACGCAGATAAGCGGCGTTCTCTTCAGAGCCGAGCGCTCCGATGATGGTCTTCATCATCAGGTTGAATTCGCGAGGCTCAGTGAGGCTGCAGGCTGTGTGCTCGCCGACCGTTTTACTTGGTTTCTGAGGGCAGGCAGTACTGGGGATGTGATCCTGCCGAAATCTTCCCTTGCAGGCGTGACAGTCAATCATCATGTCGTGGAAGAGATCGTAGTGACCGGAACATTTCCAGACCTGCGGATGCATGACGATGGCTGTCTCAAGCCCGACCATTTGATAAGTGGATGGAGCAGATTCTTCGGGCAGGAGTTCATTATGTGTTGCGACCATGTCGTCGTACCACGTTCCACGCACATTTCTCTTGAGCTCGGTGCCCAGGGGCCCGTAATCCCAAAATCCGTTTTGCCCACCGTAGATCTCAGAGTTCTGGAAGATGAAGCCACGGCGCTTGCAGAGGGAGACGATTTTATCCATGGATTTTGTCATAACGCGTTTCACTACTGAGCGGTGCTGTTGAAGAGCAAAGGGCGAAAGAACGAGCAGCAGATGGCAGTCTCGAAATGGCTGCCAACTCTCGCAGATGCAGTCTAGATGTTGCGGGTGAATTCCGAAAGATGCACTGTTTGCCACAGGAAAATGATCCTGTTTTCCGGATCGTTCCGATGGAGATATTCGCTGGCTGGGCTTTCTGGACCGCTCGACTCATTCACACCCGCCGTACAGCCTGGCAGGGGAATTCGCCCCTGCAACGCAGACTTTGATGACACTGCCCGCCTCAATGCTCTCAAAAGAATACAGGTGGAACGGAATGTGTAGTCTAGAGCTCCTGGAGATCGCGATCTGCTTAGATTGTCAACCAAGACGTCATTTACCTATGGTGGAGATGTGGGCAGCGCTAGTGTCTGTAAACACGGGCGCTTCCGTTTCTGAACAGTTGCGCGCAAAAGCAGTCTTTGCAGGACGTCTTTGCGTGTTGGCTGCAAGAGATTTTTTGAAATTGAGTTGTATCGCAACATTGGGGAACGGGAATTTGGAATCTGGGTTCCATACACTCGTTTGTACGACAGTCTGGCACCCCAGGGATCGCGTTAAAGCAACTGGGCGTTGGATCCGCAGCAATCCACGCTGCAAATTCCAACGTGGATGGAATTGGGTTTCGTGCAGGGTACTCACAACAACAACAACAATCCTCCGCCATGGCTGAAGTGGTTCGTGAACGATGCTGTGAAAGGCATTGTTCACCGCGCTGATTCAGCGCCAATCGGGTGTCATTTCTTTCATGACACGGAGTCGGATCTATGGGAAGTTACGTTGTTTGTCGGTCGTTCAGAGATCGTGGGGGGACCGTGGGACGGAACCGTTGTTCCTACCGGCCTCGAAGTTGATGTCACTCGCGTCGCAGCTGCATTTGACGTCCTTCCCGATATCTCGTGGCAGGCTGAAAAAGTCCTTGCTGACGACGAACTGGGCCCTCACATTTCCCTCTGTGGGATCTGCCGTGAGCAGAAAATTTGGTTCAGAATTCTTCAAAATGCCCCGGACTGGTCCGGTATTGGCAGAGTTCTGCATGCGGAAAGCGGTGATGTTGAGGATCGCTGGTAGGTGCGGTCACAAAACTCGCAGGAGTTGCCCTGCCAGCCGAGTTGCGTGAACAGGCTGCAAAGGATCCCCGCTGCAGTGGAATCGCCTTAGCCTGGCCACGTTGAAGATCCGCGGATCCAGTGGTGCAGAATTTTTCCTCACACGTCGCGGTGACCGCGTTCGTGGCTCTGGTTGGTACCAAGCGTCGTCTCGTCCATGCACGCCGGCCAATATGCAATTGCTCTGGGCAGGGAAAATGACCCAGCACAAAAAAAAAGAAGGGGGCACCGAACTGAATCGGAGCCCCCCGTAATCTCTGTTTCCGGACCGAAACCGGAGAAATCGGCAACAGCTCGTTTCTGCCTTGTCGGAAGACAGAGCGGCTGGCCGCAGCTGTGTTGTTTATTCGTCTGCGACGTACGGCAGAAGGCCCATAAACCGAGCACGCATCACAGCTTTGCGAACAGCACGCTGGTAGAGTGCGGATGTGCCTGTACGTCGGCGTGGCAGGATGCGTCCTTCGCGATCGATGAGGCCTCGAAGTGTCTTCAGATCTTTGTAGTCCACATAAACAGGACGGACCACTCCGCCTGAAGTGAACTGGCAGTTCATCTTCTTTTTCTTCAGCCTGGCGCGACGCTTACGCAGTTTCTTCAGATCTGAACGTGAAATCGTTGGCATGGAATACTATCAACCTTGAATCAGGTGTGACGCTGCGGGCCTGGCCCCCGTGGAAACTGCGCAGATTGCAACTATTTTGATCGGCCGAAACCATGATCATCCGCGGAGGAATGCACCCGGCAACCTGGGCTTGGTGCAAATTCCCGGACGCGCAGTGCAGAGATCGTTTTAGATCTCTGCGACGACAGACACCCCCAAAGATTAGCAGCCTCACGACTGCACATTTACTCCAGCGAATTGCAGGAGAAATGACTTGATTTGGCGAACTGCCGACAAACAGCGGCGGTGTATACCGACTGGTTCCGGACGAGCCACAGTTGCGGGAAACCGCCACAGTTCGGCCCGACGGACCGAATTCAATGAACTCGGCGGGGAAAACAAGACCCGGAGTGTAGTTCTGCCGCATGAAAACGGCAATCAAAACCCCGAGATTCCCGTTGTTTCGGCAGAATCAGAAGCATTTCGGGTGTCTCTTTTCTGCGTTCGCCCCAGCAATCTCAAATCTGGGTTTGTGACGGGTCGCAATGCTCCCTGGAGCCCCTGTCTTGCCTGTGTTAACAAGTCGTGCAGTGGCCTTGAGTTTTCTAATTGTCGGGTCTAGATTTTAGCTGGAGTTTGCGTGACGCTGAATCAGCACAGCGTGATTGCAGGCTTGTGCAGAGGAACATCAGCCGGAACGGTACCGCGTGTGATTTGCTGCTGACTTTGTTGACAGCAGATGTTCGAAGGCTGCAGGAGCTGGAAGGCTGCTCAGCAGAAAATACTCTGTTCCTTCGGGTTCAGGGAAAGCGGTCATGATTGCGGGACGAACTGCGTTTGCAGTGTTCAGGACCGTGAAGATTTGCGGCCCCCACTGATTGTTTCTGTCACTTTTGCACACCAAATCTGCTCAGCTGAAAATTGTGATTCACGGAGGAACCACAATGTCTGCCAATAGACTGCGTATTTTTAGTCCGGATGACTCCCCACAGGCCTCAGAGACTTCTGACAGGCCGCATGTCATCTCCTTCGAGCGAGCAAGACGAGCCGTCGTTGTGAGTCGCCGTCTGTCCGCCGCTACCGAGCGTGCACGTCTAATTCATCACAACTCCAGCTGTCCGGAATGTCATCGCAGCGCTGTGGAGCCACTTGAGTTGAACGACGGCCTGACAGCCCGTGGAAACCGCCTGATTGTCCCCGGAACGGCGACGTTAGTGGGCTTTCACTGCAACAATTGTGGCTACGAGTGGCCGGTTGTCGAGCTGAGTAGTGAGCACTGATCCAGCAGGTTGGGATTCGAGGAACCTGGTGGCGAAGCCATCCGCGCGATGATGAAGACAGGGTGATCAGATGGGAAAACACTCATTTTTGCCATTGCTGCTACTGCTGTCAGCAATTTCCACAGGGTGTGTTCATCGTCGCGTGACGATTGATTCGCTTCCGCAGGGCGCTCTGGTGATGCTGGATGGAAAGGACATCGGATACACACCGACCTCCTTTGACTTTACATGGTACGGGGGGCGAGAGGTTCAGTTGCTGAAAGATGGTTACGACACGCATACGCAGTTAATTCGTGTCGACGCTCCCTGGTACCAGCGTTTCCCACTGGACTTTCTGAGCGATAATTTTGCGGGGCGTTACATCGAGGATCACCGACGATTCCGATTCAAGCTTCAACCGCGGACATCGGAGACACCGGCTGATGTGGTCCCACGAGCCAATGCAATGCGCAGCGAAGCCCTGCACAGTCGTTGAGACGGTTTTCACTACAACCGTGCGATCGAATATGGTCTCCTGTCGTGGCGATTATTGGATTTCTGCCGAATCCCCGGTTAGGCTTCCTGAACAGCTGTATGCACAGGCGGTGATTACCCTGTGGCAGGCAACAGCAGAGGCCTGATTTCCCTGGATTTTCCAAACACTGCTACCCGGATTGGCGTAGGTCAAACCAGAGGTAGCTATGACGGTGCAGATGTCGACTCACGACGCATTCGAAGGTCAGCTCAAGGCTGACAGCGAGACCACGGCGGACAGCGGATCTGCCAGTGAGGTGCACTTCGTACATGCGGCTCAACGGGGCGATGAAGACGCGTTCCGGCAACTTGTGATTCGTTATGAGCGTCGGGTCTTCAAGGTGATCCACCGTTTCATTACAGATCCGGAGCAGGTTGAAGACCTTGTTCAGGAGGCTTTTCTGCGAGCCTGGCGGAGACTGGATCAGTTTGACCTGACACGAAGATTCGGGCCCTGGCTGTTTCGGCTGGCTGTCAATCTGACCTTCGACCACCTGCGACGGGTCAAGCGAAGGGGACGCTGGTCGCTGTTCTCTGACTCAGCCTCTACCGCACTTCAGGAGCCAGTATCGCGAGATACTGGTGAGCAATTCGATAACGCTCAGGAGGTGCGTGCGATTCTGGACGAAATCCCCGAGGTATATCGTACGGTGCTGATTCTGCGGGACGTGGAGGGCTTCTGTACGGCTGAAGTTGCATCGATGACCGATCGCACAGAAGCGACGATCAGGTGGCGACTTGCAGAGGCCCGAAAGATGTTTCGCGACGCATGGGATCGTAAGGAACGCCGGGATCTGCACGGAGACTGAAACTCTGGGGAACGGAATAAAACCCGCAGGCAAATGTTTGGAGAGACTGCAAAATCAGCAGCCGGAGTGATTCATGAACTGTACTGAAGCGCAGAAACTGATTTACCTCAGTGTGGGGGGAGACATTCGCAGTGAAGAGCAGAGTGCACTGGGGTTGCACCTGCGGGATTGCGCTGCGTGTTCAACCGAGCAAGTCAGCGCGGTGCGCGCGATGGATTCCTTGACATCGTTGCGATCAGTGGATTTTTCCGGGCGGACTTCCGTCTGGCCTGCTGTGCTTTCGGGGATTCGACAGACTTCATGCGGAAGCAGGACGATACGGCGGTTCAATCTTCAGGTGGCCGCCCTCAGTGTGTGCTCGCTGGCAATTGCACTGGTGACGATTGTGCAGACACTGACGGCGATGCGAGAAGACGCCCTGATCAGCGACCGAGTGCAACTTGCACCCTTCTGGCAGCCCGCAGCCCCGGCGATTGATCCTGGTAAGGTCGAACCGCAGGCGGAAAACGGCGAAGCTGTTCCGCGTTTCTATCCCGCAAGTTTTCAGCGAATACCCTATCGCTCATTTCAGGATCCGACATCCTTTTGAAGTCTTTCCTGTGCTGACCGAGCACCTGCCGCAACCATCGCGATCTCCTGCGGGGGAGTCAGGCATTGAGGGCTTGTCTGCCTGACGCATGCCTTTGCTCGTCCGCCGGATGTCAATTTGCTTCAGCCTGTAAATGCCGCTGCAGGAATTCCAGCCGTTTTCGTGACGCCCATGGAGTTTCGCATGCACCGTGCCCGGCTCCGGGCACGACGAGAAAATCAAAATCCTTACGAGCCTGAATGAGTTTTCTGGCGACCTGAAAAGTGGTCGCAGGATCGACATTGCGATCCTGTTCCCCGACAACAAGCATCAGTTTTCCCTGCAGTTGATGAGCATTTTCTGCGTTGGAGTTGCGTTCGTACACATCTCCCTCCGGCACCCCCAGCCACTGCTCATTCCACCAAATCTTGTCCATGCGGTTGTCATGACAGCCGCAGTCTGCAACCGCAGCATGATAAAAATCGCCATGCCAGAGCAGGGCAGCCATGGCATTCTGCCCGCCCGCTGAACCTCCGTAGATTCCCACTCGGCTGATATCCATTGCCGGAAATGATCGGGCCGCCGCCTTCATCCACGCGATACGGTCTGGGAACCCCGCGTCTCTGAGATTTTGCCAGCAGACGTTGTGGAATTCCCGGGAACGCCATGCGGTTCCCATGCCGTCGATCTGTACGACGATGAAACCGGCATCTGCAATCTGTCGCTGATGTCCCCAAACGGAACGAAATTCCTTTGGCACGTGATAGTCGTGCGGACCGGCATAGATATTCTCCACCACCGGGTAGGTTTTCTGCGGGGAAAAATTTCGAGGCAAATGGATGATCCCCCAGATCGGCGTCCGACCGTCGCGACCACTGGCTGCGAACCGGATGGGAAGCGAGTATCCGCTGGCTGGTATTTCTGATGCATCAGCCTGCTCCAGACTGCAGACCAGTTCGCCATTGGCATTACGAAGTTCCGTGACCGGCGGCAAATCTGTGCGTGACCAGCGATCGATCAGCCAGCGGCGATCCGGCGACCACTGGATGCGATGAAACCCATCTCCCGGTGTCAGAATACGGAAGTTGGTCCCGTCCATCTGCACGCGGCAGAAGTGTTCGTGCCCTGGATCCTGTCCGGCAATTGCTCCCACAGCGTAGAACCAGACCGTTTGTGAGCCCTGATCGATCCGCTCAATCCGACGGATATTCCAGTCTCCCGCAGTCAGACTGTTGCGGACAGTTCCGGTGTTCAGATCGATGCGGTAAAGGTGGTTCCAGCCCGATCGTTCACTGGTCCATAATGCGGTTTCGTCAGAGAGCCATTTGAGTTCAGTTTTTCCCTCACTCGAGTAATGAATAAAAGTTGAACTGTGCTCGTCGATGACTGTCCGAACTGCTCCCGTAGCGGCCGTTACTTCCAAAAGTCGCATCCGTTGATGTCCTCGTTCGTTGTACATCAACCAGAAACGGCTGCCGTCTTCGCTCCACCGCTGGAATGCCAGTGACCAGGGGTTCGGGAACAGCTCTGTGGAGATCTCAACCGACCTCCCGTCCTTCACGTTGAACAAATGCGGAGTGGGTTGTGGAATTGGATCTCCAGGTTTTTGGTAGGGATAGCTGTTGAGTTGCGGCTGCAATGCATCTGCGGGGGTGCTTTCCACATAGTAGACACTGCGTTCCTCAATCTGAGTTGTCTGCCAGGCCAGAAGATACTGCGAGTCCGGAGACCACTCGCAGTGGCTCAACGAGTCCGGGAAATCTTGCATGGTGTAATTCATGCTGACAGCGCGAGCGCGCTGAGCATCGCGACGAAACGTATTCCGGGGATTACCGCTGCTGGTCAGCTGAATCTCCGTGTTTTTCTGCAGATCCTTCAGCCAGAGATTGTGTTCCCGAATGACGGGCTGCCAGTGACCGTCAGGTGAGACTGGGTTTTGCGGCGATGGGCGACGTACATCCCGATTTCGCCGCCGCTGTTGCACGTTTGCAAGCAGTTTATCAGTGACACTGATGCTGATTCCGTCAGCAGGAACTCTGAAACAACCGGCTTGATTTTGGTCTGCGGAACGGATCAGCCAGACATGTCCACCCCATGAATGCTGCTGATGTTTTTGGCCGGCAGCAATATCAGCATAGTGCCGTTCCTCGCCAGCAGTAGAAATCCAGATCAGTGAAATGGTCTGTTCAGTTTGATTATGGATTTCCAGCTCAGTTCCGTCAGATGTTCCGCGCGACGGTACCGGGGGAAGAAACAGGGATGTCGATGTTGAGTTCTGACGAGGAACTGAAATCAATGTTTGAGTGTCGGTCTGCCACAGGAAGTCACCGGCAGGTCCGGACAGGATGAGTCCGTCCGGGGCATCCGGGGGGGCAAATCTGAGGGACGACACCGGAAGTTTTTCGGGCACGATGGTTTCGTTAAGTTCAGCAGACAACGCTGCGGCGACTTTCCTGACATCGAAGGCCGGACGTCGAATGCCATTTTCGGCGTCGACCATCAGGAATTCCTGACCATCACCCGGAAGCCGATTGCGATACCAGAACCGGGTACCTGCAGTATTCCATGTGGGCTCCACGCGACCCTTGTAGACCCTTCCCTGGGCTTCCGCGGGCCGTATTCCATAATTGCAGATCAGACAGGCAATGGTCAAAAAACGCAGCATTTTGAGAGTGTTCCGAAGGCGACGGCGGTTCGTTAATTCTTCACGAGCACGGAAGTCTAATTTGATCGATGCAGTAATGTCACGGTAACCGCAGAAACGACAAATGTCATCAGCATCGGCCGCGGCGGCGTCTGCAGCGGAACATCTGGACATCGGGTTTCTGCTCGACTACTCTCTGGCTTCTGCCTGCTTCAAACACCCTTCGCACTCCGGCATCTCCTATGCAGCTATTCGGCGGTTCTGCCCAGTTCTCTGCGCATCCTTCGACAACTCGCCGCACGTTGCTGCGGGCCGGGTTGCTGCCGGGGCTGCTGGCCGGTTCACCAGGTCATCTCGCGGCCAGCCAGACGCGGCCGCCCGGGTTTGGTTCTGCAAAACGCTGTGTGCTGCTGTTCATGTGGGGCGGCCCCAGCCACCTCGATACGCTGGATCTGAAGCCCACAGCCTCGGCAGAGGTCCGTGGTGAGTTTGGGCCGGTTTCAACTGCCGTTCCGGGGCTGGATGTGTGTGAGCATTTTCGCGGACTGTCAACAAGGACTGATCTGGTCACCGTGATACGATCGATGTCGCACGACGATTCGGCTCATCTCAGTAGTGCACACACCACGCTCACGGGACACTTGCCGCCGGTGAATAAAAGCGATGCAGAACCGCCGAGTCGTCGGGACTCACCTCATCTGGGAGCGCTGCTGTCGCAGTTTCATTTTCCTCCCGTGGGTCTTCCGTCCAGCGTTACGATGCCGTGGAAGACGCTGCATCCCGCTGCACCAGGGGGAACAGCGCCAGGGCAGACGGGCGGATGGCTGGGCACGCAGGCAGATCCTTTGGTGGTCACGGGGGATCCTTCACACCCGGACTGGCGTGTGCCGTCGCTGCAGCTCTCGGACGGGCTGAATCTGCGCCGCCTGCAGAATCGTCAAAGCCTGCTGCAGTCGATTGCGTCGCAGCAGGCGAGTCTCAACAACAGTCCCGCCGGACTTCGGCTGAGCGGTCAGCAGCAGCAGGCGTTTCAGATGCTGGGATCGGGGCTGGTGCGCCGAGCTTTTGACCTGGCGGAAGAGTCGGAGGCAGATCGGGAACGATACGGGAGGCACATTCACGGACAGTGTGTACTGCTGGCACGCCGGCTGCTGGAGCGGGGCGTCCCGTTTGTATCCGTGAACTGGCATAATGATGGCCGGAACTTCTGGGATACGCATGGCAACAACTTCGATCGTTTAAAGCAGGATCTGATCCCGCCTGCGGACCTGGCTCTGACAGCGCTGCTGAACGATCTGCAGGAACGTGGGCTGCTCGACGACACGCTGGTGGTCTGGACCGGGGAGTTCGGACGCCGTCCTCGCATTACGGCGGGGAATGCGGGGCGGGAGCATCATCCGTTCTGCTACAGCTCATTGCTTGCCGGAGCTGGGATTCGTCGCGGGGCGGTCTACGGAAGCAGCGATGAAATCGGTTACTTCCCGGCGGCGGATGCCGTGTCACCGGGTGACCTCGCCGCGACGATTCTGCACTGCATGGGAGTTCCCGACACCAGCACGCTGGATGATGTCGGAGGCCGTCCGAGACCGCTTTACGCCGGAAGGCCGATCATGGGCGTTTTAAGTTGAAGCTGGTCTGCTGCGATTCTACTCAATCGACTTGATGGTCATCTTTAGTGTACCGCGGGGGATCTCGACCTCCGCCTGATCTCCCACCCGTTTCCCCATCAAGGCCGTTCCAATTGGGCTGTTGGTCAGGATCTTCATGACGTCACCGTCGTAGTCCTCTTCGCCTGGTCCGACCAGTTCATAGATCTCTTCGAAATCGTCTTCATCCACAACCGTAACTGTGGCGCCAAATTCAACTTCGTCCTTGGGGCCTTCCCGACGTTCCACGATATAGCTGGCAGCCAGTTTCGCTTTTGTCTGATTGATGCGGGCCTGCAGCATTCCCTGTGACTCGCGAGCTTCGTGATATTCCGTGTTTTCCTTCAGGTCACCCTCTTCACGAGCGGACTTAATACGTTCCGTGACTGCCGGCATGTCCACTTCTTCCATGATACGAATCTGTTCGCGGAGCTTGTCGTATCCCGCTCGAGAAATTGGGTTGCGTTCCATGGCATCGTCCGTTTCTGCAAAGTCTGTTCAAAGAATTCTGCATGGCAGAATCTGTTGCCAGCGTCTGGCCGCATCAGCCACACACTTAGGATTCTGTTGGCAGCGGGCAGGATCGCAGGTTCCTGTTCCGGCGACCCTGATCAAGTACGTGAATTTTGTCTTGTCTTTCGCGCGGACTGTCTGTTGACGACTTGCGACGTCCGGCGGCGAACCACCGAGTTACAGCACGCCTGACAGTCCGGCGCAAATCCGCGCGAGAAGGTCAATTCACAACCGGATTCGATACCGACCGAATCGAACCGGCTGACGAGTGTCCGACGGCCAGTATCTGTCTGAACACAGGGGTATCAGAGACACGGTCAGCACCAGTTTTTCGGCGGTAAACAGCGACAGGGGCGAAGGTCATGTTCCAGTCATTCCCCAGCAATCGGTGCAGCACCGAAGCTTCTCAAGTCGAACAACCACAGTCTGCAACGCCTGCTGTTACCGCCAGGAAATAAAAAAAACGGTTGAAGGAATTCAACCGTTTTTCGCCTGATCGCATGTTAGCATTCCACCGCCTGCAGGGCTAATTGATTTCCTTCCATTCGCCACTTTTTGCACTCTGAAGTACAGCTTCACAGATCTTCTGTGTTTCCAGAGCTTCGCGGAATGTTGGGCTGCACTGGGTACCGGCTTCGACTGCGGCAAGGAAGTCCGCGACCTGGTGCACGAATGTGTGCTCATAGCCAATTTGCAGGCCGGGTACCCACCACTTGTCCATATACGGCATGTCACCATCGGTGCAGTGAACCTGATGCCAACCGCGAATCACGGAGTCGTCGCTGTAATCAAAGTATTCCAGTCTGTGCAGGTCATGAAGATCCCATTTGATGGAGCCTTTTTCACCGTTGATTTCAAGGGTGTACAGAGCTTTGTGGCCTCGGGCATAGCGAGTGGATTCGAAGAGACCGAGGGAACCGTTTTCGAAACGGCACAGGAATGCACAGGCGTCGTCGATCCCAACTTTTTCGACTTTGCCGGTCAGGTTGTGCATACGTTCCTTCACAAATGTCTCAGTCATCGCAGTGACATTTGCAACTGACCCATTGAGCCAGATCGCGGTGTCGATGCAGTGAGCCAGCAGGTCACCGGTAACACCTGAGCCTGCGGCCGCAGCATCCAGTCGCCACAACGCCGCTCCACCCTGCGGCAGATCCGCATTGATGGTCCAGTCCTGCAGGAAGTTGGCTCGGTAATGGAAGATGCGTCCCAAACGGCCTTCATCAATGAGTTTCTTCGCCAGGCTGACGGCGGGAACTCTGCGGTAGTTGTACCAGACGGTATTTGTGACACCGGCTTTTTCGATGGCATCGACCATGGTCTGTCCCTGGTCGGGGTCCATCGCCAGTGGTTTTTCGCAGAGCACCATTTTGCCGGCCTCAGCGGCGGCAATTGCGATTTCTGCGTGGCTGTTGTTTGGAGTGCAGATGTCGATGGCATCGATATCGTCGCGCTGAATCAACGCGCGCCAGTCTGTCTCCGTGGACTCATACTGCCACTGGCTGGCAAAAGCGGAAACGGCTTCTTCGTTACGACCGCAGACGGCCTTCAGAACAGGGCGATACTGCAGATCAGGGAAGAAGTCATTGACACGTTTGTAACCATTGCTGTGAGTCCGGCCCATGAATCCATAGCCGACCAGTCCGATGTTGAGAGGTTTTTGAGACATGAGATTTCCTTCTGTTCATCCAATCCAGAGTTTTCGAAGAGACGCTCAGCCTGATTGCGAGCGTTGTTCAGGGCCTGCGAGAATCAGGACCAGCCGTGGGAGTCGCGAACTTTGATCATGGCATCCAGGATGGTGTTCCAGGTCTGCGAATCCTCCAGCGTTGAATTGGGGAACATGCAGCCGTCCCAGCAGATATGCTGGATTCCGCGATCAGTCGCACCCTTCAGCCAGTAGCCCGCACAGCGCGTGATATCCAGTTTGCCGTTGGGGTCGTCGGCGGGACAGTGTTTGCCGGTTTTGTCGTGAGACCCGGCGCCGTGAACTTCACCATCGTTCTGAGCGACATGGAAATCGATTGTCCATGGTCGCAGCTTGTCGGTCATCTGAGCATATGCAGCCCAGAATTCGTCATCGGAGTAGCCCGGCTGCACCAGCGCATGTTCCGGTGCGTTGTAGCCCAGGAGGTACAGGTAGGTATGTGCCAGGTCTGCCTGGAACCCGAGACTCTCGGGCATGCCGACTTCTTCCAGCAGGTCCAGCATGTCTTTCCAGCTGTGCATCCCTGCCCAGCAGATTTCGCCCTCGGCCGCGAGTCGCTGCCCGTTGTCTGCCGCGATCTTTGCAGCTTCGCGAAAGGTCGCTGCAATTTTCGATGTGCTGGCAGCGGGGCTTTCCCGCCACTTTTCCACACCAAACTCCGCTGAGTCGATGCGGATGACGCCGTACTTGCGAATGCCGTGGTCTTCAAACACGCGAGCAATTCGGCAGGCCATTTTGACAGCACTGAGAAACTTCCCACGCGCTTCGTCGTCGCCCATGGCGGAGTCGCCAACGGTACCTGGCCAGACCGGTGCGACCAAAGAACCAACAGAGAATCCGTGGGATCCAATCTGGTCGGCAATCGCGCGAAGCTCATCGTCGCTGGCTTCAGGGTTTGTATGGGGCAGGAACAGGAAGTAGTCGATGCCGTCGAATTTCTGACCGTTGACTTCGGCAGCAGCTGTGAGTTCCAGCATGCGTTCCAGACTGATTGGTGGTTCCTGATCCGGACCGTCACCTTTTCCCACAAGGCCGGGCCACATCGCATTGTGCAGTTTCGGAAAAGCGTTTGTCATTCCATCACTCCTGTTGTCAGTATCACAGGCAGAATTCGTCACAGAGAGAATTCGAAAGCCGCTAAATCAGTGATCCGGATGTCAGACGACCAGATACACTGTCGGAAGAATTGTTGAGCCGCAGCGTGAGTTGCGGTGAATGCACGCAGTTGATTCAGGCCGGAGTCTGACACGGCACAGGTGCGCCACCTGCCGGCCTGTCAAACGAACAGGGGCAACACAACCGCAGGAATTTCACTCAGATCCCCAGCGTCGGCCGAGGGCGAGATGATCTTCTGAGGTGCACGGAGTACCCCTTGAAAAGGATCCGGGGCGCAGACTATGACGGAATTCCAGTGATTTGAAAAGCGAGACATCCCTTCAGTGGAATTCCACGAGCGCTGCCCCGCTGCAGCTTTCCACAATCGCCCGCAGTTTTTGCCAGTCTTCGCCGGTCGCCGGTACCACATCTGCGGTACCGAGCTCGGACGAATCAATTTCACTGGGCGGCGAACTTGACCGGAAGCGGTGCGTCCAGTGTGTCCCGGTTCGCTGTAAAGCCATCTCCGTCCACATCCACAAAGACCGGATTGGAGAGCGCAGCGGGAGCCTGACGGCCCCAGCCTGGTCCCACCACGGGGCCGAGTTTCTGTGCGCTGTGTCCTGTGAGGACAATCAGGTGCGCATCCTGTGGCACGGCGATCTGCAGATGGTGCTCGAAACGCACGGTGCGGTCGCTGAACAGTTCTGGATGGCTCTGACGCGTGAACGTCAGGTTCGCTGACTGTCGGCCATTGACCAGCACCATCACGGTGTCGATATCCAGCCAGTCGGAGCACTGTACTCGAATGTGGGCGTTGACCTTGCCGGAGTTGATCTGCAGATCGTCGCCCGCAATTGCGGTCAGTTCCTTGTTCGCGGCATCACCGAAGCTGGCTTCAAGGTAAGGGCCATTGGACATGATGATATGTCCGTTGCGACTGGAATCGCGGATTTCGTCAGAACTGATCTGAGCGGGTTCGTCGGTCGAAGAGCGAATCCAGATCCGCAGACCACCGGAGCCATGATAGTTGTAGTGCGAGTCTGAATTTGCAACACCCCAGATGCGGAATCCCTGATTCAGCAGTTGCATCCAGTTGAATGCAGTATGATTGCGATTTGGTTTCCCGTTCTGCATGCGAAAAGCTTCCGGCTTCAGCAGCCGATCAATGGGGTGAATTTCCATGACGTTGATCAGTGGGAATGAGCGACTGTAGCCGCCGTCAGGCTCCTGATTGCCATCTTTGTCGTAGAACAGCCAGCCAATATCCGGATGATTCTGCTGAATCAGCTTTTCGCTGTTGGAGTCCCATGCCGCCAAACGCTCCATTTGCGTTTCCGGGCTGCCGTCGGTTGTTGGTCCTCCCCCGTCCTGTGTCCGCGGACGGTGCACCATCGGGAACACATTCTGGTGATTCAGCGGCAGTGGTGATCCGGTCAGTTCCATGCCGGAGACTGTCGCCACGTATTGTTCCAGTTTCAGATTGCGGAGATGATGACTGTAGGTGCTGACACGGTTGTGTTCTGTGCAGGGAGCAAACTCCAGATGCTCCGCAGCGAGATTCAGCACGCGGCCCAGCTGGCTGCCGGTGTTGTCTCCGGAGGGTGAACTGTGACTGTGAAAGTCCGCGCTGATCCAGCCTGGGGTCTGCAACAGTCTGGGCAGCACCACAGTGCGTTCTGTGGTTGTCTGCCGCTTGATGGCGAGTGTCGTGAATTCCGCGTGATATTCGGGCCCGTGACTGATGATCAGTTCATATTCGCCGACGGCGAGTTCCTGCTGCACGACACCATTTGGGGTGTAAGCCAAATTCCGGACGCGATGTTCGGCGGTTTCCGGTCCCCAGTTGGGACTTCCGGTGGGAGCCTTCCCGATAAACTCAACCTTGGCCGGCAGAGCGTTGCCATCCTGGTCCACAATCTTCAAAGAGACGGTGCCAGCCTGATAGTCAGCCTGCTCAATCGCCAGCGTTTCAGCATCCACCTCGATCGCCTGTTTCGCGAATGTAGTCCCGGCGACAGAGACCGTGACGCTTCCGGCCCCGCGTGGAAGTCGTGTTTTGATATGACCGTCGGAACCAGTCACAACTGTTCCTCGTTTCTCACCTGCGACTGTCACGTCAACACGTGCATCGGGAATGGAGTGTCCTGCCGAATGAAGGTGCAGATCAACCTCCTGCAGTTGTTCTGTCTTACCGTCGGTGGTGTCCACGTCGGCAAGCAGTCCCGGCAGGTCCCGGTTGACAAACAGATGGCGAGTCAGTGTCGCGGATTCTCCCGGTGCGAGGGTCAGGCTGTCCTGTCCATCTTGTTCAAATGTCAGGGAAGACTCGCGGGAACTTCCCTTCACGCGTACCTGCCGACCAACTGCTCGAATGCCGACGGCCTGCTGCCAGAAGATGTCGTGGAACCAGAACATCGACTGCAGTCCGTCTGCGGCTCGCGGCATGTCTTCCTTCCCGCTGTCTGCTCGCAAATCGTCTGACAGACTGACAGTTTGAGGTTTGGCGGTTTCATTCGTCCACGTGCTGGTCAGTGTCAGAAACAGATCGTCGGAACCGAGTGACCAGCGAACCGTGCAGGCTGGCAAAGATTCGCTGCCAGGTGCCGTCACGACAACGGCCGCTCTGCCATCGTCGGACGCTGCTGCTGACTGCAGCTGGAATTCCGTAAACGTGTGACGCCTGCGTGAGGGATAGTAGGCGCTCAGTTGATCGCTTTGATGTGACTGCACCGCCAGATCGATCAATGCTCCGCCAACATTGCGAACCGTCATGTTGGCATTTCGACCTCGTCCGGGGTGTGCAATGACCGCGCGAAGGTGCGCATTTTGCAGGACAAAGTCACCGTAGATGGCATCAACTTCCTTTCCCTGCGGAGCCAGTTGATCCCAGTTTTCCGGAACCAGTTCCTGGACGTCGAGTGGTTGTTCTGCGGCGGACAGTTGCGGCTGATCCGCGGCTGGTACGACGAATGCCAGCGAAGATATCAAGCAGGCAATATGAAGATGTGTGCATGGGTGGGGGCTCATCTGAGGGTCTCCGGTGGGATATTCGGAATACGCTGTACCAGAACGCATCATGGTAACCGCTGAAGATTTGGCAAGCAGCGGGCAAGTTTTCAGCGATGCTCAGCGGAAGAACTGCCTGGCACACGCATGCGTGGCAGTCGCTGCAGCGGGAGGAATCGACCGGGGCTCGGTTTTTGACGATGCCATTCCGGCGGCAGAATTATCCGGCTTTCCGGCGTTCATCGATCTGGTTCAGGCGGTTGTACAGCGTTTTCAGTGCGATGCCCAGTTCCTTCGCCGCTGTCGGTTTGTCGCCGTCATGCTTGTCCAGAACGGCAAGGATCATTTCTTCTTCCATTTCCCTCAGTGTTCGGGGGGCTGCACCAACGACGACAGGCATTTCAGATGACTGGGCGTCTGCGTTGTCCGCCGCCGCAGGAGCGGCCCCCGCATAGCGCTGCAGACTGCGAGGCAAATCGTCAGGGCGGATTGCCGATCCGTCGGAGAGAATGGCAGCGTGTTCCAGAACGTTGGCCAGTTCGCGGACGTTGCCCGGCCATGTGTGAGCCTGCAGCATGCCCAGAGTTGCAGCCGGGAGCAGTGACTGCGGCACGTCGGATCTTTTCAGATGCCGTGCCAGCAGGTGTCTGGACAGTGCCGGAATATCGTCGGTTCGTTCACGCAGCGGTGGCAAATAAATTTCAAATGTGTTGATCCGGAAGAACAGATCTTCCCGAAACCGTCCGTCATCCACCATGTTCCGGAGTTCACGGTTCGTCGCGCAGACGATTCTCACATCCACGTGGAATGGGGAGTTGTCTCCAACACGACGGATTTCACCGGATTCCAGAAATCGCAGGAGCTTGACCTGCATGGATTTGTCCAGTTCGCCAAGTTCGTCGAGGAACAGCGTTCCGCCATTGGCGACTTCGAACAGCCCGGTGCGATTGGCGTCAGCCCCGGTGAAGGCCCCTTTGCGATGCCCGAAGAATTCACTTTCAACGAGATTTTCAGGAATCGCTCCGCAGTTCACCGCGACAAAGGCTTCGTTGCTGCGATCACTCTGTTCGTGAATCCGGCGAGCGACCATTTCCTTGCCAGTGCCGGTTTCACCCAGGATCAGGACTGCAGAGTCTGTTGGGGCAATGCGATCAATCAGCTTCTGGACCCGTTGCATTGGTTCAGATGCCCCCACAAGGTCGGATCGACCTTCGGCCCGCTGCAGTCTGCCTTCCAGTGCAGTCGCTCGATTTTGCAGAGACTTCTTGGCTCCGATGCGATCGAGCACGGTTCCAATTTCAAAGAGGCTCGTTGGCTTGGGCAGGAAATCGTAAGCACCCATCCGAATGGCTCGAATGGCGTCGTCTCGATCACCATGTCCGGTGCTGATCACGCAGTCGGTTTCCGGGGAGTGTTCCCGCAGGTAATCGATTACGTCCCATCCGCTGCCCCCGGGCATCCGTAAATCAATGATGGCAGCGTCGAAGACATTTTCTGCCGCTGCAGCCAGAGCCTCGCCCGGGGATTCCACAACCGTCGCGGTGTGTCCCATGCGAGGAAGTTCCGATCTCATCATGTCTGCAATGTTCTTTTCGTCGTCGACGAACAGAACTCGCAATCCATTTTTTTTGCGTACACTCACAGCCGACTCCATGGCCACAGTCCCGAATTCTCTCGGGAATCGTTACAGTCCCGAAGTCCCTCGGGATTCGTTTCACTCCGTTCGGGGGTGCCCGTTGCGGTTCGAGACGGCGGAACGTGCGGGGACCGCCCTGGCTCCTGCTGGCTTTGCAATCGGCAGCTTTTGCCGGAACACCCTCTGGGCCGAATCTAACACAAGCGGGGCAGTGCAGCAACGTGGTTTTTGCCCCCCAATTTACTGGTCCCGGGGGTTCCCATCAGGACTCGGGTCTGCGCTGGTTTCAGTGTTTTCACTGATGGGAGACCATTTTGTGAACGTGGCGGCCTGACCGGACGGTTTCATGCTGGAATTCACCAGATTCCACACAATCGCCTGGTGAATCTGAAATCGTTTCCCGGAGCTGCTGATGCGAATCCCCCGGTAATCACTGACAAAGCCATCTCTGGCAGCACGCGCCATCATTTGGGCTCGCTCGTCACGATGCATCGGTTCGGCCGTTTTTCTGGACGGCATTGAAGTCAGAGTCGGGGCATCCATTTCCCATAAAGTCATGGCTGCCCGGTTGCCATAATTCAGGATCGGATCGGACTGCGTTCCGTGCGAGACAACGATCATTGGTGACTCGAACAGACGTTTGGCTTCCTCTTCAGGATCACCGCTGCGCGGAATCAGCGGGCGACCCACGAACCATTCGAACGAATCCAGCAGCATCTGTGCATGCTCGATCCAGTCCGGGGACTGCCATGGGTCACCGATCGACTGCGGGTCAAAGACTGCCGCGGCCGGGGCGTCGCCCGCCTGGTGGAGGTTGACCTGATCGTCGGCTGGCAGAGTCTCTTCGGGGCGGGGAGGTGGTGGTCCGGGATACTGATAGTACTGGCACTCCAGCTTGCCGTTGAACAGTTTGCGACGCCGGGGAGCCCGCCTGCCAAAGTGTTTTTCGAAGAATCGGTTTGAAGTGATCGCGTAGATGCTCCATGTCTCAAGTGAGCTGGTCACGCGGCCGAGCACCCGATAGGCCGCTTCCACCTCCACAGGATCTCCCAGCCGTTCGCCGTAGGGAGGATTGGTGATGATCACACCGTATTCCTGCCGAGATTTGAAATCGCTCAGTTCCTGGATTCGGAATTCAATATCCGCTGCCACGCCAGCTTCCCGAGCACCCCGTTCTGACAGCTTGATGGCACCGTAATCGTGATCGTACCCAAGCACGGGCAGCGTCAGTCGCGGTTTTCGCAGATCCCGCGCTTCGGCCCGTGCCTCCTTCCAGATCCTGCGATCGAACCAGTGCCAATCCTCCGCAACAAATGAACGCGCGATCCCGGGAGCAATGTTGCGGCCGATCAGGGCCGCTTCAATCGGGATGGTCCCACTGCCGCAGAATGGATCAACCAGTTGCCTTTCGCGATTCCAGTAGCTCAGTTGAATGAGCCCTGCGGCCATCGTTTCCCGCAGAGGCGCTGCGCCAACTTTTTGCCGATATCCTCGCTTGTGGAGGCCGTCGCCGGAGGTGTCGATGGTCAGAGAGGCCAGATTTTTCAGCAGGGAAACCTCAATCCGGTAGAGCGACCCGGATTCTTCAAACCGAAATCGCTGATAACGACTGCGGAGAGATTCAACGACCGCTTTCTTCACGCAACCCTGAACTGCCGGGACAGAGTGCAGGGCTGATTGCACACTGCGACCTGCAACGGGAAATTTTGCGTCGATGGGAAGCAGGTCAGCCCACGGCAGCGCTTTGGTCTGGTCGAACAGGGCATCAAAGTCCGGAGCCGGGAATTCACCCACACAGATCAGGATTCGATCTGCTGAACGCAGCCACAAATTGCAGCGGGCGATATCGATTTCGTCACCGCGGAAGTGTACTCGGCCGTCTGTGACACGCAGGTTGCCGTATCCCAGCTGCTCCAGCTCGCGGGCAACAACCGCTTCGAGACCAAATGTGGCTGTTGCTGTCAGATGAAATCGGGACATTGTCCGGTCCGTACGGTGAAGGAAAGATGTCAGGTGGACGCACTGCCGAGAGACGCATTCCGTAAGAATGCAGGCACCAGGGCTTTCGACTCAGATCGACCGCCACGCTTGTGTGAGCCACAGCAGTCACAAAGAAATTCGAGTTGGGAAGAAAATGAAAAGATCACCATGAAATCACCGAGAGATCACCGAGAAATCACCGAGAAATCACCAGGATCACATCACCTGACGCAACATTGCGGCCTCAGAACATCCAGTCAGCTGCAGCAGGACACAGCTTTGATCGGGAGTCGCCATCGATGTGGCCCCGCCAGATGCTCAAGTCAACGGCCGCTGCAGTACCCCCTGTGCTTGCTGTCGGTCCCCTGTGCTTGCTGTCGGTCCCCTGTGCTTGCTGTCGGTGTTGACAGGACTGATTCCGCGGACTGACCGTCTGACGGATATCAGAACGACCGAGCCGGATCACGAAGAAATTGTCAAAGAGAAAAGTGGCCGGATTTAAGCCCCTGATTCTGCCCTGTGTATGGGCCAGCAAAGCTGACGGTGCGATGTACCCAGGCGTTGTCGCCACACACAAAAAGCAGGGGAGGGGTTCGGACAGTCACTGCCTGCAGGCGGCGAATACGGCGGTGTTGCCTTTCGCGACCACAAACAGACGAATCGTGGCTGGCTCCGCCCGGTCGCCTCCGGTTATACCAGACAGGCCTCGTCGGATTCCGGTCTGGATCAGTAGTGGGCAGACAGAATACAGTTTTCAGGAATCGTCAACTTTTTCAGGCTTCACCCATCGAGTGGCAGGGACGCATTCTGGTGCGACCTGATTCCCCGCAGGAACCGAAAACTTGCTGAGGGTACTGAATATTTACTGTCTGCTGCATGTCGCAGCGTTTTTCTCGGTCAGCTGTCAGCTGGCAGCCGATGAACGGTTCGCTGCGCGGACCTATACAATCTCAGGAACGGTGAGGCATCATCAACGCGATGTTGCCGATGTGCCGGTGTGCCTGTGTGATGGGAAAACCGGTAAGCCGCTTGTTCTTCCCGCATACGCCGCGATGACCTTTGACGGCGGGCTGCCGGCTGCCCCGGCGATTGTTCAGACTGATGCAGACGGGCAGTTTCAATTCACCGGGGTCCCACCTGGCCAATATCGAGTCATTGCTCAGAAATGGACCGGACCGTGGAAGGGACTGTTTGAAGTTCATGGAACGGTGATCGAGCTGTTCGGATCATCGGCCCCGATTCCGATTCCACCGCCGGAAGGGCTGCCCCAGCAGGCGTTGGTTCTGACGCCACCCGGGGAGGGGATTATTCAGTTTGACCAGCAGACAAACAATGACGACACACTGTTGTTACTGAGTGCATCGCGGCCGGCATTTGACCCGATCCTCGGATTTCACTCGCTGGACTCAGAGTTCTGGTTGAATCTGCAGGGAATGAATCGGATGCCGCGCGGACGAACGACGGTGATTGGAGCTCCGGATGTTCCGCTCTATGCATTTTTCTTCGCGGCGGATAATTCGCCGGGCTTTGCCCTGGCCAGTATTCCTCCCAGCGGAGGAGAACTGGTGCGGCTGGAGGCAGAGCCGTTCATCGCTGCGTGGTCCAACGGTCGGAAAAACATGCCGATCCCGCTGCAAAACCTTTCCGAGTTTCTCAGCCGGAAACAGCTGAGTATCGACGCGTTGTTGTCGATCCCCGACAGGACGCAGGATGGTGGTCGTCCTTATGCGGAACGGATTCAGCAGCTGACTCGCCAGTTGACACGCAGGATCGCGTTGCCGGAGGATCGGGTGGTTCGAGTTGGGGATTTGCTGGCGATCGAAGCGTGGCGTCGTCTGGATGCCCGAGCTTCACAATAACATTTCCGGCTGCGATGCGGCCAGCCGTCAACCCAGGTGTT
>JAFMMM010000282.1 GCA_017859815.1 Planctomycetota bacterium
AAGCAACGATGAGGCCAGCAGATTCACTCGCACATCGTTGTACTTGAAGTGCGTACCAGGTTCGTGCAGCTGACGCTGTTCCCATTCCTGCGGGCTGGATCCAACCGGTCGGTCCCCCCAGTCCGGCTGCTCCCAAAGGGTCCCTGACCAGTCCGAAGTCTGCTGCAGCAGATGTTCCCATGTGATACTGCGATTGTGGTCGCCGTCAAAGGTGCCGTCGCGCACACTGTCGGCAACGGGGGCGGTGATGTCACGAATGATTCGGTCATCGAGCGCCAGTCCGGCGACCGTACTGAGGTAACTTTTCGTCACGCTGAACGTCATGTCGACGCGGTTTGTATCTCCCCATTCCGCAACGATGTAGCCCTGACGAACGATGATTCCGCTGGAATTTTCGCGCGGTTTCACCGGTCCCATGATGCGAAAGAACGGTTCTTTGCCAAACGCCGCGGTGATTTCTTTCGTCAGATCTCTGGAACCCTTGTTGACAGCCCCGTGAGCATAATCCACTGCGGCCTGTAAGCGGTCAGCATCCATCCCGACCTGTTCCGGCAGGCGAGTTTCCCATGCTCCCCAATCGCCCGGGAAGTAGATCTGCTCCACCACTGTTTGGTTGGAATCCTGTGCGGCTGCCGTGGTGGCCCATCCGCAACACACAATCAGCAAGAGCAGCCGAGTCATCCGGGAGGCTCCCGTTTAACGAAAGAAATGCGCATCTGCAGCGACGCCTGTCGCTGTTGTTCGTGCCCGGGGGCTATTGTTGCATGCTGGCAGTCACTGCTCAATCAACCACGGCGAGATGACGCTGTTGCCGCCAGGTGTCCCGGATCTTCATTTCCGCTGAATTCCGACCGGAATTCAGTCCGGCATCAGCGGTTTTTTCGCGTTCTGGTCAGAGGCGACTGGTTGTTGAGTCGCGAGTCATTGCAACGCCGCAGTTGGAGAGGTGCCAGATGCAAAATCGTCGAAGATTCCTGAAGATGTCCGCCGGGCTGAGTTCTTCACTTGCAGCCGGGATTGGCACGGCCGCTCCGCATGGTTGCAGTGCTCCATCGGCCGGGGGCATCGAAGTGAACGATATGCAGTCCCAGCTTAATGCAACGTGTGTGAACGATTTGCGGCAGCCGGAGACGGTGTGTGATTTGCAAAAGGCTCTGCGTGATGCGAGGCGGCAACGAAGATCGATCAGCGTGTCCGGTGGTCGACATTCCATGGGGGGACAACAATTTGGACAAGGAATGCTGCATCTGGACATGCGATCATTTCACCAGGTTGTTGAATTCGATCGCACCGCCGGACTGATTACGGTCGAGGCAGGGATCGAGTGGCCGGAATTGATTGAATATCTGCTTCAGGCACAGTCCGGCGAAGAGACGCCATGGACTATTCGGGAAAAACAAACGGGTGTGGACCGTGTGACGATTGGTGGAGCGGTTTCGTCCAATATTCATGGACGAGGGTTGAAGAATGCGCCGTTCGTCGCTGATGTGGAATCGATTGATCTGCTGGGGGCGGATGGAAAGTTGCGGACCTGCAATCGCCGTGAAAATGCGGAATTGTTCTCCCTGGTGGTCGGCGGATACGGCTTATTTGGACTGGTGACTCACGTCACCCTCCGCCTTGTTCGCAGAACGCAGATTCAGCGAGTGGTCGAAATCATCCCGGTCAGGGATTTGATTCCGTGGGTGGATCAACGCGTGGCGGAAGGGTTCCTGTTTGTCGACTGCCAGTATTCCACCGACCTCAGCGGCGAGGCCGACGCTCATCCGGGCGTGTTTTCGTGTTATCGCCCGTTGTCATCTCCCGGCCCCATTCCTTCGGGGCAACGCGTTCTGAGTGCTGCGGACTGGATCGAACTGTACCGGCTGGCTCGCACGGACAAGCCCGCAGCGTTTGCGAAATACAGCGACTACTATCGCAGTACCAACGGTCAGATTTACTGGTCTGATACGCATCAGCTGGCGGGCGACTTCAGTGCGCACCGTCAGGTCGTCAGCAGAGTCACCGGCACAGAGATGATCACCGAGGTTTATGTCTCACGGGAAAATTTCGTGCCGTTCATGGGGCAGGTGCGGCGCGATATGGTGGAGCATGACGTGGATATGACATACGGGACGATTCGGTTCATTGAGCAGGATACCGAAACGTTTTTGCCCTGGGCGCGGCAGTCATTTGTTTGCATCGTCTGCAATCTTCACGTGATGCACACCGAGGCGGGAAAACAGAAAGCAGCAACGGATTTTCGTCGCATTATTGCCCGAGCTGTCGAGTACGGCGGCAGCTATTTTTTGACCTACCACCGTTACGCCACACCTCAGCAGGTGATGGCCTGTTACCCGCAGTTCGAAGAGTTTCTGCGGTTGAAGCGAAAGCACGATCCTCAGGAACTGTTTCAGAGCAACTGGTATCGCCACTACAAAACCATGTTCAACGCGTAATGAGGAACTGCAGGTTACCGCGCATCGCTGAGCAACTGGTCGACAAGTCCTTCTATCGTTTTGTCACCAGTGGCTCCCTCCCACCGCAGTTCACCCTGCCACCACAGTCTGAGGTAGCCGGCCTGGTCGATGACGTAAACGGTGGGCCACATCGTATTGGACCAGTTTTTCCAGTTGGCTGATTCCAGATCGATCAGGATTGGAAAGTTGAGTTCGGCGTTGCTGGCTGCCTGGCGAACGGCTTCCGGATCACGCTCAGTGCTGGTTTCGGGGGTTTGAATTCCCAGGACCACGACGTCATCGCCCCATTGCTTCTGCCATTGCTGATACAGGTCGAAGTTTGCTTTGCAGTTGCCGCACTGGAATGCATAAAAATGCAGCAGCACGACTTTGCCTCTCAATTCCTGCAGTGTCAGAGGTGACGAATTGATCCAGTCGTCTGCAGCGATGATTTCGGGGGCCATCGGAAAAATTCGCTGCAAACCCGCAACGTTGAATTTCGCACCGAGGACTTTTTGCAGCTTCTCCAGTTGAGAAGTTGTCATGACGTCCTGCAGTCCTGACTGCTCCGCACTGATGGCCTCCTGCAACTGTTCCTGAAGCTGTTTCGTGTCCAGTTTTTGCGCAGCAGCCTGCTGGAGTTTTTGCTCGGCCTGGTCCGTCGCCTGTGCCAGTTTCATTAGCTGCTCAGCCTGCCCGGGCTGCAACTTCAATTCCTGTCCGAGGTCTTTTCGCAGCAGCATCCGCTGGCCCTGCGCCTGCAGTTCAAGCTGCAGCAAACGAGCTTGCTGCAGTCTTGTTGTATTCTGGCGAAACCAGTCGCGCACCTGTTCTTCAAGCTGAGCCACCAGCGGAATTCGCTCCGATGCCGGAAGATTACGCGCGCGGAACCACTGGCCGTCGATGCGCTGAAAGACCTGCTCCAGTTGCTTCACTTGCGCTGCGTCGAGTTTGAGTTCCTGATGAACTTCCGGGGCATGCACCAGTTTCAGAAGCTGCTGCGGAATGGAAGGAACGGTTGCGTTTTCAGCCCCGGATGGTTTTTCGTCGGCACGGCAGCAGACGCTGGAAGCGACGAGAAACAGAGCGATCAGTGCTGTCCGTTGTGCGGCAGGGATCCGGAACATGGCTGTATTCCCGCAGGTCGTGAATCAGTCTGGCTGAATGTGATCATGAACAGGTTGCTGCGCGGACTGAATGAGTCAGGCGTGCGCCCAGCGAATTTCGCGGTCAACATCATACTGGACTGTTGGACGGGCTCAATCAACGTCGTGCGTTCGCCATGGTTTGGACCTGAATGCCAGATGTGGTCACGGTGCTGATGGCGACGGCTGAAGACAGTCCTTACCATTCGCCTGACGCACATGCGGCCCGATCAATTCTTTGCGAGCTGCCACCGCTCCTTCATGTTTCTCTTCAAATACGAGTCTTCTGCATGGTCGACCCAGCTGTTTTTTCGTTTCCTGCCAACGTGCTGAGCATATCGCTCCAGTGTCTTCGTCTGTGTGTTCTCGTCGCCCTGTTGCTGACATCGGTCGAGGCGGAAGACTGGCCACAGGCGGCCGGACCACACCACAATTATCGGGTGTCGGGCCGTGCCGCTGCCGAATTCAGCGTGACACGTGATCAGCATGTGGTTTGGCGAACGCCACTCCCGAACACGGGTGAAAGCACACCTGTTGTTGTCGGTGATCGTGTTTTTGTGACGTGCCATACACCGATGTCTGCAGACGCTGAATCCGGACGCGATTTACTCGGTCTGTGCTTTGACGCTCAATCGGGGCGCGAACTCTGGCGGCGTGTTCTGCCGGCTGCGCGTGAAACGGATATGGCCAGTGGCTTCAGTGATAATACGGCTGCATCTCCGGTGTCAGATGGTCGCCTTGTCTGTTTCGTGAACGTTGGTGGGTCGATCACAACGTTCGATCTGGAGGGGCGTCAGGTCTGGCAGCGGAAGTGGGTTCCCTTTGGCCGGCACCATGCTCGTCAGCAGGAACCAATTCTGCTCAATGGCCGGGTGATCCTGTTAAAGACGCTGGCTGAGAATCTTTTGCCGGTGCATACCACGAAAGAGGGTGCCAAACCACTGGGGCGTGACCGTTCCCTGTGGACACACCTGCATTGTTACGATCTGGCCACCGGCAAGCTGCAGTGGGTGGCAGAGGCCGGGACATCCGTCCATTCTGCTTCTCTGCTGAATTTCCTGCCTGACGGTCGGCCAGCAATCCTGACCGGTCGCGGTGGAGGACATCAACCCCCGGAAGAGCCGTATGGTCTGTCGTTGATTGCTGCCGATACGGGCCGGACCATTCGTGCGTTCTCAATTCCCGACTATGCGGCTCACCAGAATGCCGTTTGGCGAGACAATCTGGCGCCGCTTTTTGTGGGGATGCAGCATCAACTCGGTCATCTGCTGACGGGAGAAATCTTGTCGGAAGTTTCCCTGTCCACGGGGGTCACCCTGCGACAGCGGAAGAACGGAGCCTGGCACACCAGCCGGAATGCGGCGTTGCCCGATCATAAACGACAGCGTCCCACAACTTACCACACCAATATTCTGGCTGGAGAATACCACTATTTCCGTGCACACAATGACTTCCTGCTGGGACGTGTGCATCTGCCGACGCAGTCCGTTGAGTATTTGCAGGTTCCCGTGCAGATCCAGCGTGACGCCGCAACCGAAACTCTGTTGTGGGACAAGGCATTGCCCAACGATGTGCGAAATAACGACGGGTTCGTGGTCTATCAGGACCAGCGAGCCGCAGGCAACGGGTGGGGGCACGTTTCGGCTGCCAGCCCAATCCTGATCGGAGACCTGCTGTACATGCCCACAATGGTGGGGACGGTGCTGGTGATTCGCTGGAACTGCGAGGTGCTGAACGAGGACGCCCTGGTGAGTGTCAGCGATCTGGGCCCCGCTGGTCAGACATGGTCGCTTTCCAGTCTGGCATTCGCCAATCAGCGAATCTACGCTCGCACTCTGAAGGAGTTGATTTGTATCGGCCAGAAGTAACAGTCTGTTCCTGGGCACTGGCAGGAGTCAATGCCGTGACGGGGGGCGGTGATGCGATCCGGCTGCCGCTGCACCAGCATGAATCAGCAGGGTGTGCGGGTCATTCGCTGGCTGATTCTTTGGTGCGATGCGCTTTCAGCTCGGGCCATGTCAGCTTGCCGTCGCCGTTCGTGTCTGCCTCAGGATGGTTCCTGAAATACCTGGCCTTCCACTCTTCCCCGTTCTGTTTGGGATTGTTGGAATCCTGTGGCTTCCAGTCGGGTTGCTGAGGGATTTCTCCTGGCTTCGGTAATCGCGCCAGCAAGTCGCAGCGAAACTGGTTGAGCAGTTCTGTGGAGTTCGTCTGAGCCGCCAGATTTTCCCACTCCAGCGGGTCTTTGCTGGTGTTGTACAGTTCTTCGCGTCCGTTTTCGTAGCGAATGTATCGCCAGTCCGGATATCGCAGGGCATAGCTTTCTTTCGCCGGGTCGTATTTGATTCGCCATTTGTATAACGCAGTGAGTGCAGCCCGCGGCCCTTCCCATTCTCCCTGCTGCGGATTCTCCAGAAGCGGCTTCAGGCTGTGACCGTCGAGGGGGTGCCCCTGGGGATTCTTTTGCGTGTCTTCGGTGAGATCGCAAAGATCCACCAGCGTGGGAAACAGGTCGATGAGAGACACTGGCGTCAGGCAGGTGGTGCCCAGTGTTGTGATACCGGGGGCTCGAATAATCAGCGGGATCTGTGTGCTTTCCTGCCATAACGAATTCTTGTACAGATAGTCTTTTTCGCCCATCCCCCAGCCATGATCGCTGGTCATGATCACGATGGTGTTTTCCCGCAGCGATGACTCATCGATGGCGTTCAGGATTCTGCCAATCTGCTCATCCACAGAAGCAACGCTGGCCAGATAAGCCTGAATGAATCGTCGCAGTGCTTCCTCGCGACTGGGGTAAGATGCTGTCAGTTGGTGAAACAGGCGTCGTCCCATGTCTTCCGTCCGCGGCGAGTTGGGTTCCTCTGCATTTGGAATGCCGCGGATCGATCGTACATGTGTATCGTCAATGTCGTTGGGCCGAATGTCGGGAAGTTCAATTTCATCCAGCGGAAACATGTCAAAGAATCGCTGCGGCACAATCAGTGGGGTGTGAGGACGGATCAGACCGACACCCAGAAAGAACGGCTGATCATTGTGTGCGGCAAGTTCGTTCAGCCGCTGGACAGCCCAGTCTCCGTTCAGCTCATCGGGGGTCTGGTCACGGTCGGTTGCGGAATCCACACGCAGTGGCTTTGCCCGATTGCCCCATCCTCCACTTTGCCAGTGAACCGGAAGTCCGTCCGCTGTTGTACGGCCATGCAGACTGACGAACGGTCCAAACGAACCGTCGACAGGCCCGATCTGCCGAAAGGGTGCGGGGACATCGGGGTGGGCAACTTTTTCACCGCCGGCAAATGCGAACGGACCATAATCGGCCGGGTTGCCGTATTGCTGCCAGCCTCGTTCCACAACGCGATGGTGCATCAGTTTTCCTGTGCCCAGCGTGCGATATCCGTTGGCGGAAAAATGTTCCTGAATGGTGCGGGAATTCTGCAGGACCGGATAGATATCCCATTTGGTGAAGCCATAGCACCCGGAGTGATGCGGATAAATCCCGGTAAACAGGCTGGCCC
>JAFMMM010000283.1 GCA_017859815.1 Planctomycetota bacterium
AAGAAACGAACAAGCGCTGGCTGCGTGAATCAAAGCCGCTTGCCGCGACGCATTCAGCTGCAATATTTGAAAGGATTGCTGACATCCTGAGCTCTGGGCACTCGGAGCGTCTGCCATAAAGATCCAGTCGATCTGCACACCCAGTCACAGAATGCTGCGTGACGCTTGGTTTTTGCACATCACTGTGCGACGTTTTTCCCGGAGAGGTGTTGGAGTCAGAGCAGACGGGTGATGGATTGATAGGCAACGAATCCTTTCATGGGGTGATGCTGCAGAAAGTGCGACTGATTCCGCGGGCCATTGGGGAACGGTGGAGCGATTGGTTGATCAACTCCGATGTGGATGTCCAGTTTCTACGTCTGGTACGTGCGTTGGCAGAGCGGTGTCTCGCAGAGGCAGACATCTGTTTTCAACGCGATTTACTCACCGGTGAGTTGTGTGTGGGATTCTTTGCAGCACGTGGCTGTGATTCAGTGCGCAGACTCTGGCAGGACGAAATGAGCACAGAGGGCCATCCAATTTTGCTGAGCGATTCCGTGTGATTGAATTTTCCCGCATGAGGTCAAGCGGACTCGTTGGGAAGTTGGTGCGGGTGCGTTGGCGGGCGGCTTAGCGAGGCGAAATGGCTCGCTGCCTGCGCTGGGTTTTTGGCAGGGCAGTGTCCGCTGTTGGTGTCACAGAATTGGCGTCCCGGCGGCGGGCAAACTTCCGCACGGTGTGCAGCCAAAGTTCTTCAGAGAGTTGTCATCGGTCCAGCAGGAACGGAATCCGGTGCGGAATTCGACCTCGCTAGCCGCGAGCGATCTGGCGCCCGGTCCATTCCGCCAGCAGCAGGTCATCCGCAAGACTCATTTGCAAACATCCGCGATTGGATGCTCGCCGTCCTGTTGTTGTGATTCGAACTGCCCTGCGTTTCGGTTGCAGTTTTACCGGTACTAACCAGCCCGCCTGTCGGCCAGGTTCCACCTGTTGGTCGCAACGTTGCCTGGCCGCTGGAGATTTTCCGGTGCCGACGCATGAAATCGAGCGGTCGAGATGAGAGAGCCTGGAGTTGCCAAAACGGGTGTTCGACGGCGTTTTTAGTTCGGCGCAGTTTTTTGGCCCTGCGGGGTAGTGACCGTTCGGGGAGTGGTCGTCTGCGGGACCAGTGACCCGGTTGAAAAGGTGCGGAAGAATCGTGAACCTTTAGCCTGACGAAAATGAATCCGCGCAATTTCTTTCACTGTGAGTCCCATGAATTCTGACGAACATCCATTTGGCAAGTTGGCTCCCAGAGACGCTGGTCAGCGTGGCCTGTACCGGACAATGACTCTGGGCGGCGAATATGCCACTCGAAATTACACTGTCAAACATCTGCAGGATCTGAAGGGCAAAGCCGTTCTGACGGAGACGATGCCTTTCACAATCAAAGAAGCGGTGGCGGCAGAAGCGGCGGGAATTGACACGCTGAAGGTCAGGTTCGATCCGGCAAACACGGCGGATGCAGTCGCGTTGCGAAAGGCTGCGCCGCATACCTTTATGACGTTTTGCATCGGCCTGACAAAAATTGCGACAGCTGATGAAGCCGTCCGGGCCGGCTATCTCGCGATGGAGGCTGGTGCCGACGGGATCATGTGTCAGTGGGGGCCGGCATTTATTCGTGCCGTGGCTGATGCCGGTATTCCTGTGGAAGCACACGCCGGCCTGGTCCCTCGACTCAGTACGTGGACGGGAGGCCTTCGAGCGGTCGGCAAGACGATTGAAGAAGCCACCTGGATCTTCGAACAGGTTAAGTCTTTTGAAGAAGCCGGAGCATGGGCGGTGGAAGTTGAAGTTGTGCCGGCTCAACTGCTGGCGGAAATCTCCAAACGGACTCGTCTGGTCACTTCATCAATCGGCGCGGGCAGCGGCGGTGATATTCAATTCATGTTCGCGGAGGATATTCTCGGCTGTCACGCACCACCGTATCCCCGCCATACGAAACAGTACCGGAATCTGTACGAGATGGAGCAGGCGATCCAGGCAGAACGGGTCAGCGGATTTCGGGACTATATCGACGACGTCAGAAAGGGTACGTTTCCCGGTCCGGGGCACGTTGTGAATGCTCCGGAAGGTCTGATCGATGAATTTCTTGCGGCCGTGGACGGCGGGGAAGGGGATTAGCTTCAGGATACGGGTTTTGTCAGGCCGGAATCCTGTCCAGCACCTCGGTCCTGTGGCCGCTCCATTCCTGCTTCAGGCCCATCACATGTACCGTTGTCAGCCAGAGATTGGCGGTCCGTGTTCCCTCCGGAAATCGCGTTTGGTGTCCCGCCAGCAGGCGGCCTTCACCCCGGCCGGCCATCAGGGTTGGCAGATTGTTGCAAACTGACAGTTCTCCGCTGCTGAGCCTCGCTCCCAACAGGAACATGGTGTTGCCCAGCAGTGTGCCTTCCGCTGCTTCGATCTGCGCATCCGGCTGTTCAAAAGCCGCTGCAGAAGGCCTGGAGATTTCTGCGGCAGACCGCTGCAGTGGGCGCTGTGGCCATGTGGCAAGTGCAGATGCACGCGCGGATTACTGCAGTTCAGGCGATTAGGTTTTGCGGAGTACCAATCTGCTGCCAGTCGGAGGAACCGCATCCCCGATGGATTCAACGGCTTGACCGCGAGAAAACCAGTCGCGCACATGTGATCGGAGCGGGAAATCTGTAAGCTGTCGTGGAGGGGTCGCATTGGACCTGATACGAACAACGGTCATCTGTCAGGAAAACGCATCATGAACAAGACTCTTGTCGTTGCGCTGGTCGGTTGTCTCCTGTTTTCAGGACGGGCCTTTGGCAAATATGCGCGACCGCAGTTGAAAGAGACGCCCATTGATCGGCTGGTCGAAAATCTGAACGCACAGCTGGCAGAGAATCCAAAAGACGTGACCACGCGTTTCAATCTGGCTCGACTGCACGCGATGGCCTACGCCTTGAAGACGGATGTCGTTGAGGTCGCATCGGGACAGCCGAATGAGGCGTGGTTGGGATACGAACCGCGGCACGTGCCTTTCCGGCTTGAGAACACCGAAGACGATGCAAAGACGCAGGCGGGGCTTGATCACCTCGAACTGGCGATCAGGGAATATCAGGAAGTGATTCGGCTCAAGCCTGATCACCTGTCCGCTCAGCTTGGTTATGGCTGGTGTCTGGATCAGGCTGGAAAGAAGAAGGCCGCGATCGCTCAATACCGCAAAACGATCAGCCAGGGCTGGGCAAAGGAAAAGGAGATGACACGGGCTGGCCTGGGCTGGCACAGTGTTGTCGAAGAAGCCGCTGGCTATTTGAAGCCGCACCTTGATGCGACAGCCGACAGGGATGAAATCAGGCAACTGGATCTTCGCATCCGGCAGGTCAGCAGGATTCTCCGTCCTGTGACGCCCATCGCGATCCCGCTTCGCGATGGTTTAAACCTGCAGCAGATCCATAACAGGCAGGCAAACGTGACTTTTGATGCCGACGGTTCGGGACAAGCCAGAGGGTGGTCGTGGATCAGTGCGAACGCAGGGTGGCTGGTTTACGATGCGGGGAATTCGGGGAAAATTACGTCCGCGCTTCAGTTGTTTGGCAACGTCTCATTCTGGCTGTCTTTTGACAACGGCTATCAGGCCCTGCAATCGCTGGACGATGATCGCAACGGAATTCTTACCGGGGACGAATTGAAGGGGCTTGCCATCTGGCACGACGTGAACAGCAATGGCGTGAGTGATCCCGGCGAAGTGCAGTCGCTCGCCAAATGGAACATCACAGTGTTGTCATGCCATTACGAAGTGGGAGACGACGCTGACCGAACAGCGCGGTCGCCACGGGGAGTGGTCTTTGCTGACGGGACAACGAGAGCGACATACGATGTCATCCTGCAACCGTGGTCAAAACTGCCGAGGTTTACTTTTGACGTCGGCAATCCTGCGGTTTCTGAAGTCGCCAACAAATCCGTTCAGTCATTCAACGCAGGTCGATAGTGATTTGGCAGTGACGTTGAAGGGCTCGTCAGCCCTGTGGTGCTGATGCAGAGTTTCAGCTCAGGTTCACGACGGATCTTGAAGATTCACACCGCTGAATGCGATGGTGAAGTGGGCCGGTTCGAGAGTTGTTAACAACGTCCTCGATGCCGTCTCTCGGGCGTGCGTCACCAGGGTCGAAGTTGTTGTGGGAGGGGCAGGCCACGGGGATTCAGTTGGGTGACTGCAATTCGTTATTCAACACGAGTACAATGCGTTTGCTGTCAGACTTTGGAAAACCGGCGAAGAAAAGACGTACAGCGGATGGGGCAGGCGAACTGGGTGTGCTGCCTGGTTCCCGTTTGAGTGATGTTGACAATTCCAACCATGAACTCCATTGGAAACCAGGGAAAACTATGAACCGCACAACGATTGCAGTCGCGATTGCCCTGATGTTCGGGTCGACGGTCCAGGCCGCCGAAGAACCCTTAAAGATCTTCATCCTGGCTGGTCAGTCCAATATGGTAGGGCACAGCAGAGGGCATACGATGGGCACTCTGTTTAACGCGGACGGCCCCAAAGATCAGGAACTGACTGACCTCGTATTTGCTCAGGACGCCGGGCTTTCCAGGCAGCGGCTGGAACAGGCGCGAGCGTTGGCAAGGCAGCTGAATGAGCTGACCGGTGGCATCGGTGATCCGAAGATCAAAGCAATAACAGATGCCGCCAGTAAGGCTGATGCTGAAGCCAGGGCGGAAAAGATGAAGGCTGATTTGGAGGCATACAAGAGTGAGATGGCTGCGGCCAGCGTCGTTTCAGAGCGTGTCTACATCAACTCCATTTCAGACAACAACCGGAAGGCCGGACAGCTGAGTATTGGGCATGCCGGTCATGGCCCCACATCAATCGGCCCGGAATACTCCTTCGGCTTGTCGCTGGCAAAAAAGGTTGACGGTCCGATTCTGCTGATCAAGACCTCCTGGGGCGGGAAATCGCTGAACTATGATTTCCGCCCGCCTTCAGCCGGTGCCTATGTGCTGAATGAGAAGGAACAGGCGAAGGACAACCCTGAAGAGATCCTGCAGAACGCCGGTCGTTTTTATCGCATGATGAATGAGCACGTTCGCGCGGTGCTGGACAATCTTAAGGAAAACCATCCTGCATATGACGAGGCTGCCGGATATGAAATCGCCGGCTTTGTCTGGTTCCAGGGCTTTAACGATCAGTTTGATCCCGCTTTCAAAGCAAATTACAGGGACAACATGATTGCCTTTGTGGACGACATTCGCCGGGAATATGACGTTCCCCAAATGCCATTTGTGATTGGCGTTTTGGGCACGGGGCAGACCAAAGAAAAGGTGGACGAGAATGCGGTTTCAGTTGCACAACGGGACGCGGCTGCGGCGCCCAGGTTCAAGGGCAACGTTGTGGCTGTAGAGAGCTACACCGAGTACGCCCTCGATTCGCTGGAGTTGTTCAATGCCGGATGGCAGAAGAACTACTACGAGTGGGATCTGGTGGGCAGTGATCGCCCCTATCACTATCTGGGCAGCGGCAAGTTCTTTGTTCGGCTGGGTGACGCGTTCGCCACCGCAATGGCGGGGATGATGTCAAAGTGATCACAGCGACGAGCCGGTCGGCGTCCCGGGAACGGGACGCGGTGGTTCGCTGTCTGTTTTCACGCGGTTTTCGGGGCGGATCCTGCGGAGCGTCAAGGAAACACTGTTTGAGTGGAATCACGTTGCCGCGTTCAATTCGGCAAACAGTGTGCGCGCTGCGGATGTCTCCGATCAGCGGTTTTCACTCCGGCACTGGGCGATCTGTAACCGCTTATTGCTGCCCTGGTGATGCCTGAGATTGACGTGTTGTAGCCGATGCCGGAAGAAACGCCTGCGAAGCTGTTGTGGCGAGTTGATTCTCCCAGCACATCCTCGGTGGGGATTGCCGGGCCGGACCTCCTGCAGCAGGTTGTGTTCAGGTCTGTTTTGCGCGACGGGATGATTTCCGGAAGACCTGATCGTCGGACGCTGACTGACCAGAGCGATTGACGACAGGAAGGCATTGCCGGGCTGCTCCGCAGCTTGCTTTCATCGCGTCCGAAGTGGACCGAGTGAATCTGTTTTCCGAGAGTGTTGTTGAGAGGGGTTTCAGCTCCGATGTTCCTGGGACGCAGGCGTTGACGCAGAGCCGATTGGCCGTTCTTTCAGACGTGGTTCATGAAGGCAGTCACAATTCAGACATTGCTCAAGAAGCGGGAGTGTCCAACAGAGAACAGAGATCTCAGCAGTACGTTAGTATTGCAACAGTTGTCGGTTGCGTGCTGGCTGATGTCGGTTGAGTAGCGGGCGACCGTGTCGAGTGCGAGACGCATTCCACAGAGGACTGCCAACCGGAGACGGGAATTGCTCCGGAACGAGGGTGTTCCGGTGAAGACTGTCCGCAGTCATAGCGGGTGCCAGGAGGCGAACTGCATTTTCAGAACGCGACTGCTGACTTATGGAAAGACCTGCTGCCCGCGTCTGCGATTGTGGTTGTTTGGCAGGAAGCGATCGAGCCTTCTGTAAGGTCACCGGTCTTTGGTTAAGATGCCACCGTGTCGTATTTCGGAATCAATGAGCTTGCGGGACGAGTCCTGATGTTTGATTTTTTGTTGCACTTCAGCTGCGTCTGTGGACACAGATTTGCGGTCTTCCTGGTGGCTGCGTCGGTCTTTTCGGCAGGTCCATTGAAGGCTGATGAACCGGCGAACCCGGAAGCGGATCTGCAGGGCGAGTACTACGCTCCTGATGTTGTGCAGGAGGTTCATCTTTCGATTGCGGCAGATCAGTTGCAGCGGATGTACGCCGCGTTGCCGGAACGGATCTATGTTCCCGCAGTTTTTCGGTGGCGTGATCGGACAATTCCGAATGTTGCCGTGAGATTCAAAGGCAACAGTTCTTCGAATCCAGATCAAAAGCACAAACGCAGTTTTCTGGTGCGTTTCGACAAGTATGAAGACAGCGGGCGTTTTCTGGGGATGCGGCGAGTGTCTTTCGATAACGGAGTTCAGTTCGGCAGTTTGTTCAGTGAGCCGGTGGTGACAGAGATCCTGCAGGACCTGGACGTTCCTGTGCATCGCTGCAATTACGCCAGGCTGTACCTGAACGAGAA
>JAFMMM010000284.1 GCA_017859815.1 Planctomycetota bacterium
CGTCCGGCGACCAAATGCCCCCCGATGCTCCAGTACTGACATGAGTCAGTTGTCTCGCCTCCCCGCCTTCCGAACTGATCACCCACAGCTGACTGCTGCCGGAACGGTCCGACTCAAACAGAATCCAGCGACTGTCCGGTGACCACCGCGGATTTCCGTCATGTGCGTCGCCGTTGGTGAGCATCCGAGGCGCGGCACTGCCGTCTGCTGGAGCGACCCAGAGCCGAGATCGGGATTTGTTCTGCTGCGAATCCGTGATCTCTGACTCTGACCATGCCACCCATGTCCCGGCCGCGTCCAGCGATGGCCCGCCAGCGCGGGGAAGCTGAAACATGTCTTCGACCGCCAGCGGACGCGGAACAGCTTCGGCGCGATCCTGAGCAGACAGCCGGGGCTGGCAAAGTGCACAAACCAAGAACAGGTAACCCGCAATTCGTTTCACGATTCGTCCCTTTTCAAAATCCTTTGCAGCCCTGGCAGCAGTTCCTGGCTGACAACAGGAAACTGCGGCATACTTGCAGAGCTGAATTCCGCACAGCCGCAGGCCCTTGACCAAAGATCCCTGCACAGGATTGGTGTTCGGGTGAACTTTGTCCAGCCAGAGCCCGGAGAAACTCAAACGCTGTCGAAAGCAGATCTGTCCAACCCTGTTCGCCGAGGCTTGCTGTGCTGTGCAGATGCGGTCCGGACAACACACAACGCTGCAGGGAAACTCCGCAATCACACTTCGGGCGATACCTGGAGTGCCGGATCTCGCGCCTTCCGCTATTCGTTCAGTTGACCGGCTGGACGCGATCCCGCTCCGTTCCGCTTGTTGTCACCCAACTCCGCCCGTGCCTGGTTTGCTAATTCCGTCAACTGTTGAACAACCTCGGGGTGCTCCGCAGAAACGTCGGTGGTTTCCGAAATGTCTGCATGCAGATCAAACAACTCCTGGCCAATTGTGGCGTTCTGATACCTGACCGGGATCCCCCCGGTTCCTCCCTCACGCCCATTCAGAGTGCGATACCCGTGCTGAAAATGCAATTTCCACTTGCCCGACCGCACCGCCTGCAGCTGTCGGCCGTAGTAGAAGTAGAGAGCATCGTGCGGCGACGCCGGGGGAGTCGGCTCAATCATCTGCGGAAGAATATCCAGCCCGTCAATCGTATGCTTCGGCAGGCTGCCGCCCACCAGCCCCGAAATTGTCGGGAGCAGGTCAATCGTCATCAGCGGCTCATCACATACTGATCCGGCAGGGATTTTCCCCGGCCATCGCATCACACACGACACTCGGCAGCCCCCGTCGAACATCGTTCCTTTTCCCTCACGCAATGGAGCCGCTGAACCGGCGTGGTCGCCGTAGCTCAACCACGGGCCGTTGTCGGAAGTGAAAATCACCAGTGTATTCTGATCCAGATTGAGACGCTGTAGAGTCTCCAGAATCTGCCCCACAGACCAGTCAATCTCCATCATCACGTCCGCAAACAGCCCCTTGCCGCTCTTTCCCAGAAACTCCTTGCCGGCAAACAACGGCACATGCACCATGCTGTGGGGAAGGTAGAGAAAGAATGGCTTGTCCCGGTTGCGTTCAATGAACGAAACTGACTTTTCCGTGTACAGCCGAGTCAGTTCTGACTGGACTTTCTCATCGACTTTCGGGTTGATCACCTCGTTGCCCTCGATCAGTGGCAGGTGCGGCCATCGCTTCAGGCGTTCCTCCATGGGCAAATGCAGCACACCAGGGTGATATGGCCACATGTCGTTGCTGTAGGGCAACCCGAAGTACTCGTCAAACCCCTGCTGCAGCGGCAGGAATTTGCGATGGTGCCCGAGATGCCATTTTCCGAAGCAGGCGGTGGCATATCCCTGCTCGCGACAAACCTCCGCGATCGTCGTCTCGGCAGGGTTCAGGCCAATTTTCGCCGATGGGCCCAGAGCCCCCAGAATCCCAAGACGAACGTTGTAGCAGCCTGTCAGAAGACTGCACCGGGAAGCTGAACAGACCGCCTGAGACACGTAGAAGTCCGTGAAACGACGACCTTCTTCAGCCATACGATTCAGGTTCGGTGTCAATTTGGGATCGCCACCAAACGGCCCGGGGTCTGCGTAACCCATATCGTCCATGAAAATCACGACAATATTGGGGGGCGCCACCGCTGATTGCGTTGCCGGATCTGCCGCAAACAAAGGGCTGGATTTTCCGCAGTCCAGAACTGCAGTCAGCAACAATCCCCCGACCAAAGTCGCTGTCATTGAACCAGTAGTACTCATCACGCAGTGGTTTCCCTGAAGGAGGTCCCGATTCTCAGTCACTGAACAATCCGGAAAAACCGATTCCGGGCTGAAGGCCTGACGGGCAAATCAGCGACCGGTCGGATGTTTTTCCCAATGAAATTCTGCGGAAAACGCGTGGGAGTGCAACGGAGTGCACGAAATCAGCAAACAGGCTTCGGGAAAAACCTGTCTCAGGCAACGAAAGATAGCGGGGCAGGGCGAAATGACACTTTCACACAAGCCCGGTTTCAAACTAGAATCCTCGATACTTCGCCCCGGAACACTGTCCAAAGATCCACTCTTGACTTCCCCTTCACAAATCGCAGTCCTTGGTTCCACCGGTTCAATCGGAACCAGTTGCCTGGACGTGGTCCGTAAGCACTCAGACAAGCTGCGTGTGATCGGTCTGTCGGTGTGGCAGAGCATCGCTGACCTCGAGCAACAGGTTCAAGAATTCCGGCCGGACTGGGCAGTGATTGGTGACCATGCTTCCACTGCAACGGACACGCTCACAGACCATGTGCGAGTCTTCGAGGGTAACGAATCGCTGCTCGATCTGGTCGCCAGTTCAGACATCGACACAGTGGTCTCGGCTATGGTCGGGGCTGCCGGCCTGCCGGTCACCCTGGCCGCCGTAGAAGCAGGGAAACGAGTCGCCGTGGCCAACAAGGAATCACTGGTCATTGCAGGCTCGTTACTGACTCACCGCGCCCGCGAAACCGGTGCTGCAATTTTTCCTGTCGACAGCGAACACAGCGCAGTGTTTCAGTGTCTGCAGGCAGGTAAGCATGGTGAGGTAAAACGAATCATTTTGACGGCCAGCGGCGGGCCTTTTCGCGGGTGGTCTTCCGAGCAGCTGAAATCGGTCACTCCGGAAATGGCTCTGAAGCATCCCACGTGGGATATGGGGCCGAAGATTACAATCGACTCTGCGACGATGATGAACAAAGCCCTCGAGATCATTGAGGCCAGATGGCTGTTCGGATACGCAGCTGATCAGATTTCAGTGGTGATCCACCCGCAGTCAGTCATTCATTCATTCGTCGAATTCAGGGATGGTGCAGTGATCGCCCAACTCTCGCCGCCGGACATGCGACTGCCAATTCAATATGCTCTGCTGTACCCGGATCGACTTCCGTGTCCGGCAGACCAAACGGACTGGATGACGGCACAAACCCTGCAGCTTCTGCCTCCGGATTTTGATGCATTTCCCGCATTGAAACTGGGTTTCGAAGCAGCAGATCGCGGAGGCACATGCGGAGCGGTTTTGAATGCGGCCAATGAGGTTGCAGTCGAGCGGTTCCTCAACTGTCAGTTGCCTTTTCTCAGCATTACCAGGCTGGTTCAGGATATTCTCAGCCACCACACATACGATGCCCGGCCGGATCTGCAGCAGTTGATGTCTGCTGACCGCTGGGCTCGGGAGGAAGCTTCTCGGTGGAAACCTTAATGTACACAGTGCTCGCTATCAGCAGCGTTGCTGAATTTTCCGGCATGCTGCTGAATACGCTCGCGGTTGTCTTCGGACTCGGTCTGGTGATCTTCTTTCACGAACTGGGCCACTTCGCCGTCGCAAAATGGTGTGACGTTCATGTCGAACGATTCAGCATTGGAATTGGCCCAATTATCTGGAGTCGGCAGAAAGGAGAGACGGAGTACGCGATCTCGGCACTGCCGCTGGGGGGCTATGTCAAAATGCTCGGGCAGGATGACATGGACCCGAATCAGATGACCAGCTCTGAGATCGCCGAGAACCCGCGTTCCTACTCTGCCAAAACTGTCTCCCAGCGGATGGCCATCATCTCAGCTGGTGTGATCATGAATGTCATCACAGGATTCCTGTTCTTTTTTGGTGGCTACTGGTTCGGTGTTTATGAACCGGCTCCCGTCGTGGGAGCTGTCCGCACCGGTTACCCGGCGTGGACAGCGGGCATCGAACCAGGAGACCGAATCATCTCCGTCAATGATGAGCGCATCCGAAGTTTTATGGACCTGCAGGAATCGATCGTCCTCTCATCCGGTGACCTGACGGTCGGGGTGCGCCGCGGTGACCGAGAACTCAGCTTCCCAATCACGCCGCTGAAGGTCTCCCCGGGACGATCCATCGGAGTTGTCCCCACCACAACAACCACGATCGCCGATGTCATCGATCCAGACCAGATCACCGATGCCGGAATGCCCTCAGAACGAGCATCGACACCGTTCCTCGGTGGCGATGAGATTTTTGCAGTCAGAGCCGTCCCGGTTGCAGCGGAAAATGAAGACGGTGCAGAACAGGCCAATGGCGAAATTCCTCCGGATTCCTCACCGGACGAAGACGCCCGGATGGAAGTCGCCTCAATCGCAGACCTCCGAAAAATTCTCGGCCGGTACCCGGAACGCGAAATGGTGTACGAAGTTCGCCGATACGCAGGCGAAGAAACTGAACCCACAACCGTGGAAATCCGTATCCCCCCTCAACAAGTCCGCTCACTCGGCTTCTGGATGGCAATGGGGCCTGTCACCCACATTCGCAAGGACTCCGTGGCTGCCAAAGCCGGGCTCCGGGAAGGTGATACGATTCGAGCAATTAACGGTCTGAAACCGGGCGAAGATCTGGACCCTCTGCATTTGCCGGTCTACTTCAGCAAGCTGGCAGGGCAGGAAGTGACTCTCCTCGTCTCGCGTTCCAGCACAAACGGACCGGACGAAGAAGAACTCCGTCTCATTCCGGATGACAGGCCAGGCTGGACGGAAACGCCCGACCTTCCTTCTTCCCCACTGACGATTCCATCCATCGGTGCCGGTTATCGAGTCCAGCCATTTATCGCTCGCGTCCTGCCAGGCTCCGAAGCAGAGGGCTGGGGAGTTCTTGATGCTGGCACACGCATCACTCGCGTCGAAATGGTGCACACCAGCCCAGGACAGGGGCAACCCGATGCTTACGGCGATGCAGAGACCCCGGTCGCCATTGAATTACGTTCTGACGAAGGAGAAGATTCTGCGACTGACGAAGCTGTGAATTTCGCATGGGCATTCGAACAGCTTCAGCGGGCCCCCGGACGTCGACTCATTATCCATTATGACAACGGAACTGAAAGCGGATCAAAGTCGCTCGAATCATTTGAGGCCGTTGATGACTGGTACCTTTGGATTCGAGGGTTTCATCCCGGTATCTGGGTCGACCTCCGCGAGATTCAACAGGCAGACTCCATCCCTGATGCAATCGTGCTCGGATTTGGCCGCACCCGCAAAGCCGCGGTATCGATCTATCGCAGCCTCAAACAAATGATTCGTCGCGATGTTGACATGGAATCACTCAGTGGTCCGTTGGGAATCGCAAAGATTGCCTACCGAGTCGCTGATCGCGGACTGATCGATCTGCTGATGTTTCTTGGTTTCCTCAGCATCAACCTTGCGATTCTGAATTTTCTCCCAATCCCAATCCTTGATGGTGGACACATGGTGTTTCTGATCTGGGAGGGCGTCACGCGACGCAAACCAAGTATTACCGTGATTAACTGGGCGCATGCTGCGGGAATGCTGTTCTTGCTGTCGCTGTTCGCGTTCGTGATGTGGATAGACATCTTTGTGAGCGACCTCTGACACCGTGTCGCCGGACAGCGACCGGTCGGGTTGTTCACGGCGACAGAATCTTGTCCCTGCTCGTGGAATACACCCCGACGGATTCATGCTTCGGGGACTGGCAGACTCAGACGCAGCCCGGTTGCAGGACAGCCGGACAATCCAAATCACCACGGAGACCAAACAGCACGACAACCACTCCGGATCACCCCAGTCCCCCCGGCCTTCCTCAACTGAATCATCGGATTTAATCGAAAACGTTCATATCTTGAGGATGGGTTCTGTCAACAATTCATGGTTTGGGTCTGGAATTCCGCCGTTTTTCTGGCAGACTTGCGTACGAGACTGCCCTTCAACGACAAGTTGGTCAGGACTCAATAACTGCAGTGGATCATTTGCGAAAAGCAATGATGAACAGTCTTTAGGCGGCGGGCTTTCCAGTCTCAACCCGGCAAAAGACAAGAAAACAAAGAAAAACGACGATGTTTGGACGATTGGTACCGATCGGTGGTGGCGACCCGATTCCTCTTCTGGGCGAGAAACTCCTGGTAGGGCGCAGATCATCATGTGATATCAAACTCGACTTCCAAAATGTGTCCTCACACCACTGTCAACTGGAACTGCGCGAGGGATACTGGTTTGTCAGAGACCTCGGCAGCAGTAATGGAACCAAGGTGAATGGAGAACGTGTCACAGATTCGGTAGTTCTCCCAGGCGATGAACTGAGAATCGCGAAACACTCCTTTGAAATCGAGTACGAAGTCAGTGCTGGCAGCGAAGTCCCGGAGCGTGAGGACACCTTCTCACGCAGCCTGATGGAAAAAGCCGGCCTCGAGACTGACAGACCTTCTCGGCGTGATCGTGGTCAATCCGAAACCGTCTCACGGCCGCGGCGGCAATCGCGAAAAGTCGCCAGCGAGGATGATTTCATCATGAACTGGCTCGGCGACGACTAACGTAGCCTGTTGGAAAAACAACGCGCCGCAGACTCAGGTCGATAGTCCCGCTGCGACAGAAATTGCTGCCCGTTTGCGGCAATCCGGAAACGTAACCCCAGCAGACCCAGTCGGTACCGGGATCGCACTGCACGACAGGATTTCGAAGCCGCTGCCATGCAAACGAACGGCAGTGATTCCGTAGGATCCCCCGACCGTAGGCGACGCCGCTGCCACCCACTCTTCTTGGTGCCACCCACTTCACACGGTCCGGCTGAGAGCCGGTTTATGCCTTCGGCGACT
>JAFMMM010000285.1 GCA_017859815.1 Planctomycetota bacterium
GACGATCAAGAAGCAGGGAAGCCGTTTTTCCCTGCAGGGGGGCAAAGCGGATGAGACCACGCCTGTCACGATCGATCACCCACGTCACGAAGTGGTTACAAAGCCCGCACACACCATCAAAAAAAACAATCGGGGAGTCGCTCGGAGGCGGTGCCGCCACCTGCTCACTGGTCTGTTCGTCAAACTGAGCATTAGTCACAACGCCCCCCTCTTCTGCGAATGGTCCAGAGATTTCCAGACCTCCCGGATCTGATCAACACGCACCACAAATTGCTCGTCAGAGCAAAAAAGAAGGACGACGAGGAATTCCTCGCCGCCCTTGAGTTCATCATATCGTGGCTTCGCTGCCGTCGACAGAGAAACAGTCTCAGTGCTGATAGTCAACAACGATAAAGCCCCGGCGTACACGGACATCAACCGCATACTCACCGAAGTCATAACGTACCAAATCGCCATCACGGCGGCTGGTGATGGTGACTTCTTCTTCCGCGCAGCATTTGGGAACACAGATCTGGATGAGTACTTTGGGATGCACAGGCGCTTCCGCCTCGCAGCAGGACTCACACTTGCTGCAACATTCACAAGCGGAGCAACAATCGCTCTTACAATGAGATTTTGGCTCCACGTAGCACGGGTCATTCACTTCAATGATCATTGGGACGGCACAGCAGGCCATCTCACGTTTGTCCACGTAACGGACATGTTCAAACAGTTCTGCTTCCGCTTCGATCCCAGGAGGAGCAGGTGCAGCTTCATCGTGATGGTCAGCCACTGCCAAACCGGAAAGCCCGAGCCAAAACACCCCCAGAATCACCGACATTCTCATGTTACTTCCCCCAAAATTTGAGTCTAACAACCTGGAATTCAACTTCGATCGAGGCCTGCATTGAGTGCATTTGTAGCGACAAACACCAGCTGAGTGCGACACCATGATCTCACGTGGTGTCAATTGCTCGTCCCGCCCGACCGAATTCACTCACACTGCACCAGTACACCAAAAACAGGAAACACAGGCAATATAGGCAGTGCCGACTTCAGTGTTTTCCGAGTCTTTTTCAGGAAAGGCAATCTGCCCCCATTCGTGACGCATGCAACCGGAAGCACCGGGACGTCACATCGTTTCAGTGACATCAATTCCGAGCAGCGAAAGGCCTGTTCGAATCGCACGGGCCATCAAATCGCAAAGCACCAATCTGCTTTTCTGCAGTTCTTCTGACTCCGCTTTTTGGACGGAGCACTTATCGAAGAACTGACTGAATGTCTCTGCCGTGGAAAACAGCCACGATGTCAGCAGATGCGGACGATACTCAGCCAGCACCCCGTCGAGTGCATAGCCAAAACTGAGCAGTTGCAGGCCAAGACGACGCTCCTCATCTGTGCGCAGTAAAACAGGAATTCGAGAAAAATCGATGTCGCTGCGATCCAGTTCCAGCTTGCGAAAGATCCCACACACCCGAGCGTAAGCATACTGCATGTAGGTCGCCGTATCTCCCGTGGTTGCCAGCATTTTATCCCAGTCGAAAATGTAATCGCTGTCTCGGTTATGATGCAGATCGGCATATTTAATGCCTCCCAGACCAACGATCTCGGCAACGCGAGCACGCTGTTCATCAGTCAGGGAAGCCGTTTCTCTGCGGTCGTCATTTTCGTCAACAATTCTGCGGGCACGACTGACGGCTTCATCCAGCAGGCTTTCCAACCCAACGGTGTCGCCTGATCTGGTCTTATAGGGGCGTCCGTTGCTGCCCATGACGGTTCCAAACGACACATGCCGGAACTGAAGATCACCAATGCCCCACCGTACACTTGTTTCAAACAACTGCTGAAAGTGGCCTGACTGTCGCTTGTCAACCACATAAAGAACTTCGTCGGCCCTGAGTTCATCACGGCGATACTGCACTGTGGCCAGATCCGTCGTGGCGTAGGTGAACGCCCCGTCAGACTTCCGGACGATAAAAGGGGCGTTGCTTTCCGGCGAGAAGACACACATCGCGCCATCGGAAAGCACTGCCATCCCTTGCTCGGCCAGACTGTCAACGACATCGGCAAGCCTGGGATTGTAAAAGCTCTCTCCGAGGGTGAGATCGAACTGGACGTCCAGCCGGTCGTAAACGCGTTGCAGCGCCTCCAGACAACACGGCAGAAATTCATTCCAGAATCGCAGATTCTCTTCATCTCCAGCGTGCAGCCGGGCTGTTTCTTCCCGCGCAAGCCGAGCAATCTGAGGATGATCGGCAGCCTGTCGCGACAACGCAGCAGAATTCTCCACAGCCGCGATTGCAGCTTCAGCAGAATGCAACGCGGCTTCACCGGACGCCACCTCCTTATTTGCCGCAGAGACGCGTTTCTTCAGCTTCTTCCTGTCCGCATCATCCGCGACTTCAGCTTCTGCCGTTGCCGCCTCAAGTTCCGTTCGGGCTGCATCCAGCGATCGCGTTAACTCCGGCAAAGACGACCGCGTCGCATGGTACTCCGAAAGCTGATTCACCAGTCGATACAGCCTTGCCAGTTCTGTAACAGGCTCCTCCTGCCACGAGGTTTCATCCCGAAAATGCCGAAACCCGTAGATGATCATTCCAAATTGCGTCCCCCAGTCCCCGATGTGATTATCGCTGGTGACCTTGTGACCAGCGAATCGCAGCGTTCGACAGAGGGCATCACCAATGACCGTGCTGCGCAGGTGCCCCACGTGCATTGGCTTTGCAACGTTCGGGGAAGAAAAATCCACCACAAAGTGCCGCGGCGATGACACCGGAACCACGCCAAGCCGGTCATCACCAGCGACCTGTTGCAGCAACGTTTCGAGGTGCGAAGTACTGATCCGCACATTGATAAACCCCGGACCAGCGACCTCCAAAGGCTCACAGAAATCCCCCAAATCGACACTGTCCACGATCTGCTGAGCCAACTCCCGGGGATTGCGGCCAAGCTGTTTTGCCAGCGGCATCGCGAAATTTGCCTGGAAGTCTCCGAATCTGGCATCCTGTGCCGGGCGGACCAGGTCCAGCAACGGTGCGGGATCCTCAACAAGATCCTTCAATGCGGGCAAAAATCTTTGTCGAATTGACGCAAGCAGATTCATATCAAAAACATCTCAGACAGCAGCAGAACAACAGGAAAACAAAAACGACGGCAGCACTCCGGGATCAGAAAACGCTGGACGTGCCCGCAGAAAATCACCGGTCGCCCCCCGGGAATCCCCAATCCTGCACAAAGTCCACACCGTTTTGATGCATCACGCTTAATGGCCGACTGAGCAGGTCAAGGGCTTCCGCCCGGAGTGGCGGAGTATAGCTGTCCAGCGCCATTTTCCCTATGAGAGCACCCCGAAGTTTCCCGTCAGCCAGAGAATTCGATAACATTCTGGGAAGCGGGCAGACAGATCGTCGCTCGCATCCTGGAGACAACGCATTCGGCTGACTTAAACACCTGCGCGGAGCTCATTTCAGTGAAAAATCAAACCGTCGGACTGATCCTGCTACTGTTACTTGCCGGATGTAACTCTTCGGAACAGAGCACTCCTGCCGCTGCCACGGACGGTGCATCCTCGAGTGAGGCAGCAGCAACCAAAAAAATCGGCTTCTCAGCGCTGACTCTGACAAATCCATTCTTCAAGATCATCGCCGATACGATGGTCGCTGCAGGCACCGAAGCGGGTTATGAAGTGATCGTGGTTTCGGGTGATCAGGACGTCAATCGACAAACAGCTCAGATTGAAGACTTCATCGTTCAGGGTGTCTCGGCCATTGTGCTGAACCCCTGCGACTCAAAAGCTGTCGGAACGGCAATCCGCAAAGCCAATGAAGCCGGAATTCCAGTCTTCACGAATGACATCCGTTACGACGGAGACGAGGGAACCGTTGTTTGTCATATCGCCACTGACAATTACCAGGGAGGACGACTTGCCGGTGAAGCCATGGTGAAACTCATCGGTGAATCCGGCGGGAAAGTTGCAATCATCGATTACCCTGATGTGGAATCCTGCCAACTCAGAGTCAAAGGATTCCAGGACATTCTGGACCAGCACAACAAACAGGATGGTGCTGCTCAAATTGAAGTTGCAGTGGCCCTGAACGGACGCGGAGCCCGTGACGCCGGTCATGCAGCGGCTCGCGACGCCGTGCAGGCACATCCGGACCTCGCCGCAATTTTTGCGATCAACGACCCGTCGGCACTTGGCGCTCGTGTCGCTCTGGAAGACGCCGGTAAAGCTGATCAGGTACCAATCATTGGCTTCGACGGAGCGATCGAGGGAAAACAAGCGATTCTGGACGGGAAAATCGTCTGCGATCCAATTCAGTTCCCGGACCAAATGGGCTCCATGACTATCGAGATGATCACCAAATACTTCGACGGCGATGATGTCGAAGAAGTGATCCTGATTGAATCAGCTCTTTACTACAAAGAAGATGCTGAAAAAGACCCAGCTCTGAAACAGGAGGAGTAATCAAAACCCGGCCTGTCCCGACACCCCGCCTGCACGCGCCGTCAGCCCTGTCAGCACAATTCCTCGTGCCTCGTCCGGAGCGAACGCCGTATTCACCTGAACATCCGCCCGTTGAGACCACCTTCCAGCTCATTTGTTCAACTACAAATCCCACCACAAGACAACTCCAGGGGCACTTCAATGACTAATGCACTCGGTCGCAGAGATCTGCTTCGCATGGCTCTCGCGGCATCTGCGGGAACAATTCTGCCAGCCGAAATCTCGCTCGCGGCACACGCGGCTGCCGCTCAACTGCCAAATGATCGACGACTGGGAGACCTCAAGGATCTGAACGGGTATTTCCCCTTCACACCTCCGGAGACTCCGGAAGCATGGGCAAAACGTGCCGAATACGTGCGTCGCCAGATCAAGGTTGCCTGCGGTTTGTGGCCAATGCCGGAACGCCCTCCTGTGTCAGCAACGGTGCACGGGCGCGTGGAACGCGAAGGCTACACAGTCGATCGCGTATTCTTCGAGAGCAGCCCAGGCCTGCTGGTAACCGGCAGTCTGTACCGTCCCGCCGAAATTACCGGCCCCATTCCCACAATTCTCTGCCCTCACGGACACTGGGCTGAAGGGCGATTCCACGACCACGGTGACGACCAGATCAAACGAGAACTGGAATCCGGGGGCGAAGTCGATCCCATCGGCGGTCGACATCCCTTGCAGGCCCGAAGTGTTCAGCTGGCTCGCATGGGCTGCATGGTCTTCCTGTATGATATGCTCGGCTACGCAGACGGCAGTTCGCTTTCATACGAACTGGCTCATCGATTCGCCAAACAACGCCCTGGAATGAGCAGTCCGGATCACTTCGGCCTGTTCAGCGCCCAGGCCGAGTTGCGATGCCTGAACGCCCTCGGACTGCAAACGTGGAATTCAATACGCACACTGGACTGGATCCTCTCTCGGGAAGACTGCGACCCCAGTCGCGTTGGTGTCACTGGAGCAAGTGGCGGCGGTACTCAGACATTCATCCTGACAGCAATCGATGAACGTGTGAAAGCAGCCTTCCCGGCCGTGATGGTCTCCACAGCCATGCAGGGTGGGTGCACCTGTGAAAACGCATCTCTGCTGCGAATCAACACCGGAAACATCGAATTTGCAGCACTCGCCGCCCCCCGTCCTCTGAGCATGACCGGTGCTGACGACTGGACAGTCGACATCGAAACCAGGGGACTTCCCCAACTGCGACAGCTGTACCGGATGCTGGGCGCCGATGACGCCGTAAGCGGGCAATATCTGAAGTTCCCGCACAACTACAACCTGCGCAGTCGCATGCTGATGTACAACTTCTTCAACTCAGCATTTGAACTTGGCTTCGATTCCATTGCGGAAACAACATACCAGCCACTCTCACGTGAGGAAGCCACTGTCTTCGGCGAGCAGCATCCCGCTCCGGACAAGTCGGAAGCGGCAGAAGCCCTGCTCATGCGAAACCTTGCCACAGCAGCAGATCTGCAATTCCGAAAGCTCATCCCGGAAAATCGCGACCAGCTGGATCAGTATCGCAGCGTGGTGGCTGGAGCTCTGGAAGTCATGGTGGGCCGCAGCACTCCATCAGCCGGAAGTACGACCTGGGAAGCAACAGAAAAAAAGACACTTCCCAACGGTTCCATGCTGTTTCGGGGACCGCTGGGCCATCCCGGTGAAGGCGAAGAACTCCCCATGACGTGGCTGCTGCCCCCTGACTGGAATTCTCAGGCTGTTCTTTGGTTCGACGGGCAGGGCAGTTCACAGATCTTCAGCGACGGCACAGAGCAGCCGATTGTGGCAGTTCAGAATCTGTTGAATAAGGGCTTCGCTGTCGGTTCAGCAGATTTGTTCCTGACCGGTGCGTTCACTGCGGATGGAAAACCGGTCAGTGAAACGCGCGTTGTCGCCAATCCCCGTGAATTTGCCGGCTACACGCTCGGCTACAATCACCCGCTGTTCAGTCAGCGCGTTCACGATATGCTCACTGTAATTTCCCACACAGTGAACAATGAAAAATCACCGCAAGCTGTCCACATCATTGCACGCAACGGCGCCGGGCCGCACGCAGCCTGTGCCGCAGTCATCGCCGCAAAACATCTCAAGAGCCTGGTGATTGATACAGACGGATTCCGTTTCTCCCAAATCACCAACATTCGTGATGTCAATCTGCTGCCCGGTGCTCTGCGTTACGGCGATCTGCCCGGAATGATTGCTGCCGCTGCTCCCTCTGCCATCTCCCTTGCCGGTGAGACACAGCAAAGCTGCAGCATCGCCATCAGAGCATGGCAGGCAGCGGGCGCAACACTCAATCTTCTCGCCAACAACTCACCGGAGGCCCTTGCGAATCAGATCATTCTGGCGTCCGGCTGAGTGATCTTTGCTGCATGACGGACGTTCAAAAAAGTAACTGGCGTTCTCTTTGTGTGTCACCGCGCAGCGATGACCGCGAGGCGATTCACCTCGATGAATCTGTCGTGTACGCCCCGACGATCCCGGTTGCCCGGAAGCAGTGGTTCGTCTCGTTCTCACAACGTTGCGTGCACAGTCACCGAGACGCCCTGCCACT
>JAFMMM010000286.1 GCA_017859815.1 Planctomycetota bacterium
GCGCGCAAGTAATGGCGTCTGGTTTCGTGTTCGCTCCTGGCGGTAGAGGCTCAGATAATTCGTAGTCGCCGGCGGCGAGGAGCAAGACTCCCTGCCAGCAGGGTTGGTGCTAAGTGTTCGTCGCACGAGCGTTCTGCAGCAGCACTCCGAGTTTCTGCATTGCCTCAACTGGAATTGTATGTGGCCCCGCAAATTCGAGGTAGTCCACACTGTGTCCGGTTGCAGAGAGAAGATCGCGAAGCTCTTCGGCAGACTCAATTGGCAAAACCGTGTCGACATTGCCGTGCGACATGAGTACGGCCATATTGGGAAGCGTTGCCGCGTGCTGACGCCATTCGGCTGCATTCAACAGCGTTCCTGAAAACAGGCAAAGGTGCGCGAAGGACAACTGAAAGCTGAGTGTCAGGTTGGTTGTGACCATGGCCCCCTGCGAGAATCCTCCCACAACAAAGTCGGAGAATTCGCACTTCCACAGGCTTCTCATTTGCTGCAGTGCTTCATGTAACTGCTCTGTCGCCTGCTGCATCCCCGGTGGAGAAATCGTTGACAGTTGGCTGAAGTCCCGCATCTGGTTCATCAGAGCCAATTGAGCCATGTTAATTGGCCACCACGCACGGCCACCGGGCATGCCTGCTTCGGAGAGGTCGATCGGAGCAGCAGGAAAGATCAATCGCCAGTCCTTTGCAAGGGCCGGAAATTCCTGCAGCAGCCAGACGCCAACGTTCGCGAGGTCGTCACCGGGCGCACCGTATCCGTGGCACAGAACAAGGTTGGCGGCTGTTTCCTGCCGAAGCGATTGATCTTCCAGAATCAGGCAGTCAAGATTATTGAAGACAGCGTGTTTGACCAGCAAGGATGAAGACATTCGCGGGCGGACTTTCCTCAATCGGTTGGGTGAATTGCACCGTTGAAGTTGAGAAGCTTCCGAGTTGTGGTGAGGGTACGGAAGTAGCGCGACGGATCAACCGCGATGATCGGCTGTGCGCCGCCGGTGTGGCCGACCGGATGACGACGACGACTTTGTCTCCCGGGTAAACAGTGCTCGCAGCAGCCAAACAAAAACGTTCCAGATGCGTTTCTCGACAGCGGCCGTAAATCGGGCGACTTTGGCGATCATGCCGAGTGGTGTGAACGGCAGTTTCTGGTTTTCAGCGAGTTCAAACCCTTCACGTCGCCCATCGTCGACCTGGACCCCCTTGCGGTTAAACAGCCGAAGTACAACCGGAATACGACCAAGTATTTCGGGAGGACGCGAATAGCGAGAGAAACAGTGCGGACACTTGTAGGGCTTGATTGGAGAAAACCGACCGGTACCTCCATTGTCTCCGTGAATCAGGAACTCGGAGCAAAAGCGACAGCAGTAGCATTTTGAGCGGCGGTTTGCCATGGATTGTCACTCTATGAGCTGAGTCTGAATCTCGTAAATAGCCATTGCGGAGAAGCAAACAGTCTGCGGGTCTGTAGTGTGAAGTCCCAACATCATTTTGAAAACGCCAGCAAAACAGTTCCGTGCAATGATCGGCTTCCGAAAAGGCTGCCAAACATCACATCTGGAAAAACCGGCAAATTCCGGGGTCGCATGATAACAGTGGCAGCGATTATGCAATACCCGGGCCCACGGACTTCCGGCATGTGGTGGGGATGAAAGAAAAGTTGGAGTATTCAGGCGACAAGCCGTTGGTGGCGTCGCAAGGGCACTGTCGATCCGCTATTCGTCAGCTCTGCATGATGAACCGCGTCCGAGGTTTCACTATTGCACGGTAATAGGCACCGGAGTTCCGGAGGAGATCGATTCCCCAGCGGTTGTTCTGATCCGAACTGACACGCCGTCAATCTTTCCGGAGGCGTTTTCCGGGACGTTGATGCTGATGTTTGCCACGGTCGCATCTCCATCGAGTTCAGTAGAGCCAGCTGAGAAGCCGTCCTTCAGGCCCTCAAGCTCGACAGTAACCGGTTGCTGAAACAGCGGATGCCGTTCGATTTGCACCTGCAGTTCATTCGTTGCGCCTTTTGACATTTCCAATCCCTCGACAATAGCGACCGATGACAGTGCGCCGGTGATTGCGAACTTCAACGGGGCCGACCAAATCCTTGGTGCACTTGCAGCTGCCAGCGGGTGAGGGACCGGATCGGCCCCAATGACAGCGTCCAGCGAAGACACGGCTGTATCCTCAGGGACGATCATATTGAGTTCAAATCGGGGAGTTGACGTTGTTGTGAACTGAAAGGGCGACAGTCTCACCCGTGGTTTAGGGGGAGAGTCAGCTTTGGCCGGATCGGATCTTCGCACAGGCTCGGTCGTGAGCATGTCGAATCTTAGGAACGCTGGCACGGCTTCCGTTACCGGGAGAATTCCCATGGACAACCGAGCTTTCATTCCGCGGAACAGGATTGGCGGCACATCTGCGGGAACAATAATGGCTGCGACCGGATCTGTCGGAGAGGCAACAAAACTGCTGCGAGGCAGCGTTAGCTGTCCTGTCGGTGACCCCTGAACGTTGATTGTGACCTGGGAGGTCGCCGCATCATTTGCCGTACCAGCTCGGCCAGTGATTCGGAAACTGTCTGCCGAGGCCACATTATTCACACCCGCCTGACTGCGTGTGATCATCACAAACACGTTTTGGTTATCGGTTGATGGCGGGATTTCATCCGGAATGACCTGCAAACCGGAGCCTGACTCCAAACTAAGGAGAATGGGGCCTGGGTAGGAGAATTCGTCCGTTTTGCGAACGACAGATAGCTCAAGCGGGACCGAACTGTTGATTGGAAGCTGCAGTTCTCCGGATGCTGCGGTCAGTTCGAATGCTTGTCTGTCCGTTCGAGAAACTGCAAGGTGGTAAATTGCGTCACCGCCGCCGTTGCCGTCAACGTCTGAAATTCTGATCTGAAGTTGCTCCACCTTCTCTGGAACTTTGTAGGTCAAGCGGGGATCTTCAAGCCCGGCCTGTCCATCGTTTGCCGCGACCTGGGATTCGCCATTGAAAATCCGGATGCGAGGTCTCAAAGAGGAACCGAGATCAATCGCTGCCGTTTTCAGCAGTAATGTCTGACCGGCAGTGACCTTAATCGGAAGACTGTCAGTTTGTCCAGGCTGGCTGATTCGACCAACGACGTTCAGCGGCGGCGCTGTCACAGAGGAAAAGGTTGCATCGACAGGGTCGGCCGAAAATGTGCCATCAAGGGGTTCGGTAACGACAGGACCAGCCACGAGAGCAAGGTTAGGCAGTGCCAGCAGCGGGTCGCCGTTTTCAATTTCGGGCTGGTTATTCAAATTGCGGATGGTGATTGCGGCGGATGTGGCGGCCCCATTGATTGTCTGCAGCGGGGTGCTGCCCGGAGCCAGCACGGGGGGAAACGAGAGGCCGGATGGGGGGAGATCCCCGATGATCAGTCGCCACGAGCTGCCACCTGGAGCCTTGTACTGCAGGTCGTGAAGTTCAGCGATATAGAGTCCATCGGCAGGGAGTGTCACCGCCGTTCGGCTGTCCCCGCTGAGAGCGGGCTGCTGCCAGTCGACAGCCAGAGGGCCACTCGAGTCATTCCGGATTTCAACAACCGGATCCAGCATCGAGCCGCTTCGTCTTGCCTCCACCTCAACTGCGATCTGCTGTCCGGCTTTTCCAACAAACCAAACCTGCTTCTGTTCGGTTCCGGAGATGACACCGGAGACTGCAACCGGAAGCTCTGTCGCTGGGTTTTCACGTGTAAATGTATTCTGCGGAGAAGTCGGGATTGAGTCAAAAGTGATCAAAAGCGGATTGCTGACACCGGCAGGAGTTACGCAGCGCCCGAGAAACCGTCCGGGCAACAGATTTGCCGGCACGGTGACATCGAAGACTGCCGTTCCGGCATTTGTGTTTTCAACATCCGAGACGGTGATCCCGGGGGCGTCAATCAGAAATGTCGCTCCGGCGAGATTGCTGCCAGTGACGGTGATTCGCCCTGTTTGTCCTCGTTGAAGAGCAGGCGGAGAGATCCGGTTCATTTGTGGCCGGGACGGGGAAGTTGCCGTTGCATCCTTTTCGGCCGCGAGCGTAGCGGCAGACTGCCCGGCTGCTTCCTGAAACAGCGCCGCGACATCCTGATCACTGAGTGCTTCAGCAAACAGACAGAAATCGTCGCAGGCCATCCTGGTCAGCTCGCCATCGGCAAAGCTTGCACCAATTGTCAGCGGTGTTTCGCTGACACAGGCCGCCAGAGACGTGTCCAGAACCCATGCAGAATTTCCATCAATGACCCCGCCATCGGACTTCGCCGGGGCAACAGGTTTTCCATTCAGGAACAAGCGAATTCGAACATCGTCAGCGTCAGTGTCCGCATCCGCCCCCGGAGCGTCGCCCTGATCAAAGCTGGCTGTCAGGTAGACGCGTTTTCGGAAGCCAATTGTCTTGCTGACGCTGTAGTTGGCGACTTTGTAGCCGCTGCCGGGATTCACATAGAGCTGGAAATTATCTGAGGCCGGGTTGAAGTTGATTCCGAAATTCGAAGGTGTTCCCTCGTTACTGTTTCGGACCGCGAACAATCCGTGAAACTGGTTGTCGCTGAGTGGGTGCAAACTGGCAAAAAAACCGGAAACGGTCACCGCATCGGGGCGTTTGATATCGTCGCTGGTTGCAACCGAGACATACTGCTTTGAATCAGGTTCAAGGAACAGCGAATTGCCGGTTTGGTCGGCGACAAATGCAGCGGGTGTGAGTGTGCCACCATTGGGCAGCACTGCCTGATCGGCCACTTGACCGGCCTGGTCAGCCAGCTGCTGATTTCCATCGAATGTGAGACGCAGAACAGCCCGATCGCGTATATCGTCGGCAGCAGTCGGGCTGGCAAGCAACAGAATTGTCAGCAGGATGCGTGTGCATTTCGGGGTCATGGACAATTTCCACAGGGCATTATCAAAAGGCACCGGTATGTAATTCAGGAATGGTCGCAGGAGCGGCTGTAGAGGGCAAGCGATTGAATCAGAATGCACGCTGCGGGGCATTCCAGCTGAGGTCACAATGGCTGGCAGCCGGGTTTCAGCGGACATACAGGAACTCACTGGAATTCAGCAGCGTATGGCACAAGTCGGTGAGGGCTGCCATTTCGGGAGTGACAGAGACCGCAGGTCCCTGGCTCGCTGACAAACGCTGCTTCGGATCAACACTGTTTGTGAGGACGCCCGGTGATGATTCGAATGTCCACAGACCAACTGTTGATTCCCGATTGATCGCGGAGTTGAGCAACAACTGCGATTTGTCCAGTGCGGTCGTCGTCAGCCTGATATTGTCCAGAAGTCCGTCGAAAAACGTGTTGCCACCGCCACTTCGTGAGCCGATTGTGAATGGAACAGTGCTGTCAAACTGACATCGAATCTGGTGTTCCAGTGTCACAGTACTGAGGGGTTGTTCCTGTTCCAGCAGATTCTTCAGATGGAAGACCGCAGTCCCGGCGTCAGAGTCAGTGGCCGGTGTGATTGTAACAGCAGCGTAGTAGGGCGTGTTCAATTCCACGTGGTGGTCGGAGAACAGTGCCGCCTCGACGACAGCACCGGCAGCATCAGGGCCAAACATCTGAAGGACAAGAGTCTGCGGTTTTCTGCGAGACCCTTTTCCAGTCACCCCAAAGGTCCATCCCCGGGTATCGCTCTTGCCGTTCCATCGGGATGCAATCGTTCGGACAGAACCCGATTTGAAAACCGATCGCAGTACAAACATGGATTCGATTGTAAACTCAGACACTTCGGACGTCCGCAGGGAGGTTGCAGACAGCCGAATGGGATTGTCATTGGGCGAAACATTGATTCCCTGGCCCGGGAATTCTGCAAGCGGTGCTGTTGGGAACTCGGGGGGTTGCTGATCACGTTCCTGCTGCAGTGTTTGCGACTGCGAGGTCAGAAAATCAACAGCGCTGTTAAGTTCATCCGGCGAAGCCTGCCGTCCAAACGCCAGCATCCACAGATTTTCAGCCAACTCCTGTGGGTCTGCCTGCGGATGATCATGTGTCAGTCGCGACGCAAGTTGTTCTGCGTGTTTCAGCATCATTGGACTGTTCAGCAGCAGCAGAGACTGGACGGGAGATGTTGTTGTATCACGCCGCGAGGTGCTGGTGAAAAACTGGGGCAGATCGAATGCGTCCATCAGCGGGTCCCGAGTGTTTCGCAGATATCGCAGATAAACGCTGCGTCGAGAATCATCGGAGACAACTCCGGGACCGCCGCTGCGAGTTTTCAATTGACCACTGATGGCAAGGATGGAGTCGCGAATCTGTTCAGCATCCATACGACGAATCTCCGCCCTCCAGTAGTGAAGATTGTCCGGATCCAGCTGTTGCTGTCGCTGCATCTCAGGATGATCAGAAGACTGTCGATAAGCTGCAGACATGACGATCAGTCGATGCACGTGTTTCATGCTCCAGCCACTGTCAAGGAACTCCCGCGTCAGCCAGTTGAGCAATTCCGGGTGCGATGGGGGGCCTCCGAGGATTCCCAGATCGCTGGCGTTTGCCGCGAGCCCACGCCCAAAATGAAACTGCCAAATGCGATTCACGATGACTCTTGGGGTCAGTGGATTATCAGGCCCCGTCAGCCAGCGTGCGAGGGCACTGCGACGCCCGGTCGTGGGGTTGAGCCCCGGGATTCCGGCGGAGGGCTGGAGAGTGGGAAGCGGCTGATCAAGAATGGTCAGTACCCCGGGCTCCACACCACGATTTTTCTTTGGGATGATGGTTGGAGGAGCTTGCCGGCCAATGTCGCTGACGACCATCGCGGTTGGTAAGGCGCTCGGTTTGCGGTCGGAATACTGCTCCAGTTGCCGTTTCAATTCCGCCAGGGTTTCGGCATCTTTCCCTTTAATCGGGAGCCGACCGAATTCGAAGTCGACCTGACGCCAGGCGAGATGATGAATCTGCGCCTCGTGTGGGGGCAACTGATCCGGATCGGCCCGCAGCACGTCCTGCACATCGGCCGGAAACATCCTGATGGCCTTATCCTGAGCCCGCTCGCGATAGGGTTGTTCAAGAGATGCGATCTT
>JAFMMM010000287.1 GCA_017859815.1 Planctomycetota bacterium
AAATCAACGGCTCAGGAAGAAGACTGAGTCGCGTTGCTGCCCCCCGGTGGAAAACACGACTGATTCAGGTAGTCAGAAATCAATTGCATATTCTTCATGAATTCAATGTTGCTGTTGGATTTCAGCAAGTAGCCGGCAACATTCTTTTCGTAGGCCAGACGGCGGTCGAATTCGTTATCAGAAGTAGTCAGCACAAACACATTCGTACATCGCAAGCGGGGATCCTGCCGCAGTTCGGCCAGAAACTCGTGGCCGTTCATTCCCGTCATTCGCAAATCCAGCAGAACCATTCGCGGCTCCGGGATATCACCAATCTCGCCTCTTAATAATTGGAGTCCTTCCAGACCATCGCGTGCTTCAAAGGCCTCGTTCTTAACACCAATTGTGCGAAAAGCGCGCTTGACCGCACGACGGTCAACATCGTCGTCTTCAATGTGCAGAATTGACACGGTTGAGCCGCTATTCATTGATTTCTCCACATGGATTGCCGCTGTTGAGCTGTTTTCGTGGCCCCCAGGCGTCTGGCGAGCCGAAACAACCGCTGACAAATGGAACAATTCCGAAGAACTCGACATCACCAAAGCTAAGGCAAGCGTTAGAGTGCCCCTGAAGCAGTGCACCCGCCAAAAACTCCGGCCGCAAACACAGTTTGGTCAAAATAACCTGACAGAGCAAACAGTTCAGTGAAATTATTCTGCCGGACGTTGCAGTTCACAAGCGCATTCAACCGGCAACGCCCCTCTCGTTGAATGGGGTTATTTCCAGTTTAAACTCGAGGGGCAAACTGCTACCATGCGTAGATAGCAGATTCTACCCGCGATGTTCACGCTATTGCGGCGCGACAGCAGCAATACTTCTCGCAGGATAATGACATCTGCAGATTTTTGTCGTCAGGAAACGGGGGTTACGACGATGACAAATCCGCTAAAAGTGCTCCTCGTGGAAGACGACGAATTCGACGAGCGGATGTTTCGCCAGCTCGTTCGTCGCAGTGACGAGCTGTCCTGCGAAGTGGTTATTGCTTCAACACTTCAGTTGGCACTGCAGAATAGTGAGCAGTCCCCGCCGGACCTGGTAGTCCTCGATCTCAATCTTCCTGACAGTCGAGGGATCACGACTTTTCAGAAGCTGCATGAAAGCTTTCCTGGTCCAATCCTCATTTACAGTGGAACAACGGATCTCGCGCTCACGCAACTCGCGCTCAAACAGGGAGCTCAGGACTTTCTTGTCAAGGGTGAAGCCGACACGATCAGACTCTCGCGAGCCATGCTGTTTGCGGCCGAGCGTGGCAAACGACTGGAAGTGGAACGATCCCTCGCGAGTCGAAATCGGGAGCTGAACCTGCTGTTCCAGGTTCATGAAATGCTGCTTCCGGAACTTTCGGCACACCAGTTCCCCGGAGGCAGTGCCGCTGCTGCGGTGTTTCCGGCGGAACGTGCCAGCGGTGACTACTGTGACCTCTTACCCCTCGACGATTCCAGACTGCTCTGCTGCGTAGCCGACGTCAGCGGACACGGGTTACGAGCATCCCAGCTGATGCTCACGGCTCGCGCCACCTTCAGGGCCCTGGCAACGACAATCCACGACCCTGCCGAACTCATGATCGCAGCCGGCGATCTGCTGGGACGTGACTTTCCGCTGGGCTCTTTTGTGACGACCTTTCTTGCTGTCATCGACAGTGAAGCTGGCAGCATGACTTATTGTGCCGCGGGCCACGAAGGCTTTCTGATTCGAGCCGCCGATGCTGACGTGATCTCACTGAGTCCGCAAACGGTCCCAATCGGATTGATGCATCTGGCTAATCTTGACGCTCCGGAAACCCAGACGGTACAGCTGAACAGAGGCGATGTGCTGTTCGTCCCCACCGATGGTGTCTTTGAAGCAATGCGGGGGGATGAGGCGATCTACGGGCAGCAGCGCATGCTGCAACGCATCACGGAACTGCGTGACCTTTCTCCGGAAGATTTAATCAGGAAGATGTGCGCGACCATCCGTGAATTCTGTGCAGGAACTCCTCTGGCAGATGACATGACCATGGTGTGTGCAAAGCCGATTCACTAATCCCTGGAGACTGTCGTGACTGACTCCCCCGCGTCTTCGGACTCAGAGCACCGTCAACCGGAATCGCACGCTCAATCTCACGGCCTTGCCGGCACGCAAGAACACTTCCGTGTTGCCGTTGAATCAGCGCCAATTGCCATGGTGATGGTCGATGAAGACGGGGTGGTCGAGCTGGCGAACATGGAAGCTCACCGCATCTTTGCTTATCCGTCGGGACAGATGATCGGGCTGAAACTGGAGCAACTGGTCCCTGAACGAATTTCCGTCTCCCACGTTCAAATGCGGCAGAGCTTTTTCGAACGACCGGAACCCCGTTCCATGGGGGTAGGGAGGGATTTGTTCGGACGACGCAGTGACGGCAGTGAATTCCCCGTCGAAATTGGACTGAACCCGGTTCGCACCCAGCGCGGGCTTTTCGTTCTGAGCGCCATTGCTGATATCTCAGAACGCCTGCGAATTAACGAAGAGCTGGAAGAAAGCCGCCGTGAGCTGGTGGACCTCGCGGAGAATTCCAATGTTCCCATGCACTGGGTTGGAACCGACGGAATTATCCAATGGGCGAACCGAGCTGAATTAGAACTGCTCGGCTACAGCGACGCAGAGTTCATCGGCCAGCCCATTGCACGATTCCATCACTGCACCACGACAGCAGCAGAGATCCACGAAAAACTGAATCGCCGCGAGGAGCTTTCAGGGTACGAAGCACAACTGATAACAGCCGACGGCTCGCTGAAAACCGTTTCCATCAACACCAGCCCATACGTGAAGAGCGACGTACTCCACCACAGTCGCTGCTTCCTGACGGATATTACTGAAAAGAAACAGGCCCAACAGCGACTATCCCAACGGGCCCGGGATGCCACACTGCTGCACCGCATCACATCTCTTGCCGCCGTTGCTCAATCTACTGAAGAAGCATTCGAACAAGCAATCACCGCAATTTGCGATATTGCAGGCTGGTCGATCGGGCATGCCCTGGTCCCTCGACATGGCGCCACCACAGAGATGGTATGCAGCGGAATCTGGCACCTTTCGGACCCGCAGGAGTTCGCGGAATTCCAGGAAGTATCGAGAACTGCAGTTTTTCCCAGCGGGGTTGGGCTTCCGGGCCGAGTACTCAAAACAGGGCAACCTGCGTGGATCGCCGACGTCGCTGCCGACACAAATTTCCCCAGAAATCAACTGCTCAAAGATCTGCCGGTACACGGTGCGTTCGCATTTCCGGTCCTCCAAAACAACAAAGTGACCGCCGTCCTCGAATTCTTCGCCAGGGAATCTCTCGCCCCGGACGAATCCGTGCTGCTGGTGGTACAGTCGATCGGCGTGCAACTGGCCCAGGCTGCTGAGCGAATAAACACGCTGCAGCAACTTGAAGATCGGGCTCAGGATCTTGAACGCAGTAACCGTGAATTACAGGAGTTCGCATATGTTGCCTCCCATGACCTCAAGTCGCCTCTGCGGGCGATTCTGCACCTGGCACAGTGGATCATTGAAGACGAAGAAAATCAGCTCAGCGAACAGTCAACGAATGACCTGCAGTCACTAATGACACGCGCCGAAGGGATGTCCCGATTACTCGACGATCTGCTGGCCTATTCCCGAGTCGGACGGAAGGCCTACGAAACGCTGCAACTGGATCTCAATAAAATCGTCACCGAGATTCTCGAAACGATCGATAAGCCAGCCGACTTCCAGATTCATATCAAAGGAAGTCTGCCCTCACTGCTGGCTCCGCCAGTCCCAATTCGCCTTGTCATGCAGAATCTGATCGAGAACGCCGTGAAGCATCACGACCATCAAACGGGCTGCGTCACCGTCTCCGCCGAAGAAACACCGACGGAGGTCATTCTCCTGATTGCTGATGACGGGCCCGGAATATCTCCGGCAGATCGCGAAAAGATCTTCGAGATCTTTGTGACCCTGGCCTCGAGCGACGAAAAGAAAAAGGACTCCAGTGGGATGGGACTGGCTCTTGTGCGCAAAACCGTGGAAGTATACGGAGGAAAAATCCGTGTCGACTGCCCTGACAGTTCCCGAGGCACGACGTTTCGAGTCGAGTGGCCAAAGACGCCAGCCGTCGTTGCTCCCAGTGACAGATAGCCCACGACAACCCCGCAAACGTCGATCAGAAGATCTGCGAAAATCCGCTTTGCCGTTGTTTGACAGCCAGTCCGCTGATCACGAAAACGTTGTCCCACCGGCAGCAATGCCGTCTCACCACTGCAATGTCCATTCGGAATCAACCACCCTGGCGGGTGTCACAGGAACTTGATCCGCGATGAAAAACACTCCTCCCTCCGCAGAACGTTGTGAACTTGTCTTCGAAAACGGTACGGCTGTTGGCACCAGTCAGAAATGGGACGGCGGACAGTACTGTTCCATCATCACGTCTTATGGAATCGTGGGCTGCGGCATCTATGACCTGAAGACGCCGGAAGAATTTGGTCAGGCAATCGCCATTGCAAAAGGAACGCCGGAATGTCCGCTGACCGAACCGGAAGACCTGTTCGAAGCCAAAATTGTCGGCATGACGGCAAAAGCAAAAGCGTGCGGAATCCAGCTGGGTGATACCGGCTTGCAGGCGGTGGAGAAAATGCTCATCGCGGCACGAACCTAGTTCTGCCTGAGCAAAAACACTCTTTGGTTTCCACGCTCACACGACCATCTGCCGCTGCCATCTGCCGCAATCACGAAATATCCTCGCGGCTCAGTGGCGTTCCTCGACTCAGATCCCGGGAAGCAACTCGCCCCAGAACCTCCGACAGATATCGCGGATGTAATCCGTTGCCCGGTCGAATCGAACGCACATTCCGTGACGTCAACAGCTCTCCGCATTTCACATCAGCGACAACAAACAAAGACCGTCGAAAATTGCGGCTCTTTTGTTCACTCTCACTCACGCCGTAGTGCACCTGACCCACAGCCTGCTCCGCCATACGGACCGCCGCAACCATGGCCCGAAACTCGTCGGGCTCAAGGGAGAACTGGCTGTCCGGTCCCGGCGTATCTCGCGAAAGCGTAAAGTGCTTCTCGATGATCGTTGCTCCCAGGGCAACAGATGCGACCGGCACGGTGATTCCCAGAGTATGATCAGACAAACCCGCCGGCACGCCGAACGCTTCTGCCAGATGGGGAATCGTTCGCAGGTTCATCGCGGACGCCGGTGCCGGATAAGAACTGACACATTTCAGCAAACCAATTTCACCCGCCCCCGAATTTCGCAGGGTCTCCATGGCTTCGGAAATCTCCGCCAGTGAAGCCATACCTGTCGACATGATGACCGGTTTTCCGGTGGAACCAATCTTTTGCAGCAGCGGGATATCCACAATTTCAAACGAAGCGACTTTGTGTGCCGGGACATTCATCTCTTCCAGAAAGTCGACCGCCGTGGCATCAAACGGGCTGGAAAAACAATGCAGCCCGGCAGCCTCGGCCAGCGACTTCAGCCTCGGCTGCCACTCCCACGGTGTAAACGCCTCGCAGTACAGATCATGCAGATTTCGTCCCGCCCAGATGGTTCCCTCACCGATCTGAAAATATTCGTTGTCGCAGTCGATCGTCAGCGTATCGGCCGTGTATGTCTGCAACTTAATGGCGTCTGCACCGGACTCCGCAGCAACCTGCACCAGCTTTGCCGCCTGTTCAAAATCCTGATTATGATTGGCCGACAATTCGGCAATGATGTATGTGGGACGACCCGGACCGATCTCACGACCTGCGATCGTCATGCTGTTGTGGACAGCCATTCGTTCTTCTCCATTATTCAAAGCCCGGCCGGTCTCACCGAATTCTCGGCACGGAATTTCATCCCTTCGCTCCCGGCCTCCGCCGAGCCCTGCAACCTGTAACCGGCTTTGACAAACGCAGCCTGAGAGGCTTCGTTATTACTGCAAATCAAGGCGTTCACGTATCTCAGCCGCTTCTGCACAAATGCGTAGGTCGTCGCCGTCCTGATCAGTGCCGTGCCAAATCCAGCCCCTCGAAACTCCGGCGCAATGACGATACTGATGACCGCCCCATCCTCAGCGAAGTCAAGTCTCACCTGGCCCACGGATTCCCCCGCTGTATTTTCCCCAATCAGAATTTCACTCGTATCACCCGCAAGTCTGCCGGCAAACCATCGCTCGTGGTCTTCCCACGGAATTGGCTCCGCCGAAAACGAAACACGGCGAACAGCCTCGTCATTCCGCCACAGCCACAGCGTTCGGCTGTCCTGAAGCTCGGCCAGTCGCAGCGTTACGACAGGTCCCGCCAGCAGTTGGCAAACCCGTTCCGCCCCCTGACCGTCGATACCGTCCAGACAGCGCGCTGAAACTTCTGCCAGCCCGGGATGACCGTCGTGAATCTGCCGAACTGTCAGTGCCGCCTTGTCCGCCGCTCCCTCGTGCATCCAGCCACTGTTCCAGCCCAGCCCGGCCGCCTCCAGAGATTCAGCCACCCGCACCTGATTGTCTGCTGTAATCACGGCGATGACCGGTACTCCGCAGCAAACAAGTTCCCAACAGGTGGTCCCCGCTGCTGAGATTGCCAGATCGCAGTCCGCCATCAGTTCTGCCATATTCTGACAGTTGTGAATCACCTCGATGGGAAACGGCAGCGTTGCGGCCAGCGTTTGCACCTGCTGCAGCCGTTCGCTGACCCCACCCATGACGACCGTCACTCTGGAAAAACAGTCCGAGACGCCTGCCAACTTCGTCAGAATCCGGTCCACAGCACCGGTTGGATCACTGCCACCACAGGTGATTAGCAGATGTTTGGGCGATTTCCGCGGACATATCGCCTGCTGGCGCAACTTTGAAAACTCCCGTCGTAACAGCGCAAATCTCGAACCGGCCATTAACAAGGTCCGTTCATCGCAGCCCGGGTAGTCAGTCATCCCTGCATACAGATTCTGATTCACAATCGGTCCGTCCGAACCACTGCAGCCGAAGTCATCGA
>JAFMMM010000288.1 GCA_017859815.1 Planctomycetota bacterium
TCAGCAGTGGCCTGATCTGCCCGGTGTACTGCTGTCCCAGTTGATACTCCAGGTCGGTCCGGGCAGCAGTCCTGCCTGGATTCGGCTCGTCGCCGGAGGTGGTTGCTGCAATCAGACTGCAGGACGCACTCAGTACGAACAACGCACGCAGGACACGGTGTCCACGTGCTGCTGCCAACAATCCGAAAGATCGACACATCGCAAACCCCATGCTTGAAACGCGAACCGTCGCGGTGAGGCGAGTCCGCTGACGACAACGGTGAGGAACAAATGCCATTCTGAGCGCCGGACTCTTCGGCGTCATCATCATTCTGCGTTGCTCATCCCGGTACAGCCGGACATCTCCGCGGTCATCTCAGCGGCCAGACTGAATTGCGGGGTGCCGCTCTGCTTCTTAGATTATCGAGGCGAAGTTGTGCGGTCAACGTGTGACAAGGGAGAACCTGAAGCCCCGTTCAGTCCCCACGGCCCAGTCAGGTCTGTGAGCTGGTTCACTCAGGAATGAAATATGGAACTGCAACAGCTCAACAAATTTGTGGCCGCCTGCCTGTTACACGCTGGACTTCCCGCACAGCCGGCAGCGGTGACAGCCAATGCCCTTTCCACGTCGGACGCCATGGGTGTGTTTACCCACGGAACCAAATTACTGGCTGGATATCTGAATCGTTTGCAGGGCGGCGGTTACAGCCCAACGGCAGTTCCGCAGGTTGAACGTGACGGGCCGGCCTGGGCAATCGTGAACGGACACCATTCGCTGGGGCAGGTGGCCTGCGATACAGCACTGGAACTGGGCATGCAAAAGGCCCGACTCTGTGGAATTGCATTCATTGGAGTGCGTGACTGCGGACACATCGGCGCCGCCGGCTATTACGCACAGAAGGCTGCTCGCGAAGGCTTTGTCACGATGGTGACGGGGAACGACATGCCCAGCGTGGCTGCCCCGGGTTCCAGGAAAGCGGTCCTCGGCAGCAATCCGCTGGCGTGGGCCGCTCCGAATGCCAACGGACACCCGCTGCTGCTGGACATCGCCACGGCAGCGGTCGCCGGCGGCAAGGTCTATGCAGCAATCGCGCGCGGAGAAGCATTGCCGGAAACATGGCTGATTGGTCCGGATGGCCATCCCACAACAGATGGAACGCTGTACCCGCACGAAGCAGCCCTGGCACCAATGGCAGGGCATAAGGGATATGGAATTGGCATGTGGTGCGAATTCCTCTCAGGACTGCTGCCGGGGGGCAGCATCACGTGGCAGATCGGCAGCTGGATCTTTGACCAGCCGGATCAGCCCTCACGTCATAATGCCGGGCTGATCCTGATCGACGCCGACACGATTGCCGGCGAGCGATATCAACAGCAACTGGATCACTTCATCAACGAACTCCACTCAGCTCCTCCGGCAGAGGGAACGGACGGCCTGCTGTTGCCTGGTGAACGCGAGTGGGCGCATTTTGAGCGGGTGCGACAGCAGGGACTGCAACTTCCCTCCGACGTCATTGAAAAGCTGCGGATCTGTTCCGACATCACCAGCGTACCACTGCCGGAGATCTAAGTTCCTGATGCCGGACTCAGCTGCCGGTCTGACATGCAAAGTCAGCGAGGGCCGCTGGGCCTCGCAGCGTTCAGCCCCCACATGCCGGTTGTTTGCCGACATCTCCTTCCCACTGCCGTCAGCGGCAAAGAATTTCTTCGGAGTCGATGCACATGCGGTTTGCCTCTACGTTTGCCCGCTGGTCCCGTCGTGTCTGTACGGCGGCAGGGATTGGTGTCTTGCTGGTCACCAATGCTCTCCTCGCGCAATCTGCAGAGGACGAAACTCGATTCGTGGACCACTCCCTGCTGGTGGCACCGGAGTATCCTGCCACGTGGCCGTCTGCACCTTTTCCACGATTTCAAATCAATCACCAGCGGACCATCGGCCCGGACAGTGCCTGCAATATTGACACGCTGCTGATCGATGGCAATACCGGGACACAGCTGGATGTCCCACCCCATTCCGTTGCCCGACCGGATCTGGATCGACCCAAATCAGGACCGTTTGGACTGGCATGGACCGATCGCATCGAACCATGGCAGTTTGGCGGGGAAGCCTGCGTGGTGGACGTGCGCGACTTGCTGGATCAGGCTCCCAACGGAACCAGTCCACTGGTTCTGCAACGCCACGTCGAACGATTTGAACAGCAGCATCGACAGTTGCGTTTTGGCGATGTCGTCCTGTTTCGCAGCGACTACTCGGATCGCTACTACCGACCGTTTCCGGAAGGCTCCCGCTACATCGCTGATATTCTGGACCGCAAATCTCCAGGATACCCGGATCCGGATCCGGCCTGCATGGAATTCCTCGCCTCACGCGGTGTGATGACACTGGGGACAGACAGTGCCAGTATGGGACCGTTGCCGAATCTTGCTGAGCCCACGCATTACGCGGGTCTGCAACATGGCATGATCTGGACCGAGGGTGCGACCAATCTTGGGGCAATCCCCGCGACGGGTGCCTTCTGCATCAATCTGTTTCCCCGGCACAAAGATGGTCCTTACGGAGAAGGTCGAGCGTTTTCGATCACCGGTGGAGACCTTCCGGCACGCCTGATCGACGCCGCAAAGAACAAACGAGCGATTGATCTGTCTCCCGTTCTTGAACAGGGACTGCCCCTGCAGTCACCCGGGATTGGCAACGGTAATCATCGTCAGGTCTATCTGAAAATTGACTTTCTGTACTCGGAATATCTCGACATGCATCACCACACGCACCTGATGGACAGCATGACGGGAACTCACCTGGTCCCGCCCGCGTACGCGTTACCGCCGGTGGGTACAAATCCTGTTTATTCGCCGGAAGTGCGTGGCTGGCTGGAGGACTATGAAAGCAAATATGGACGACGCGGCTGGTCATCCCGCACGACGGAACAGGTTCCGCTCAGTTGGACCTGCGGAGAAGCTCGCGTGATTGATGTTCGCAGCCTGAGTGGAACAACAGCCGAGGAAACCTGGCCGAATTCTCCAGTCATTCCACCGCAGCTGATCCTGGACTGGGAACAGCAGCACGGAGCACTGCAGCCCGGCGATGTCGTGATCTTTCGAACGGATCACGTCGAACGGCATCTCAAACCGGCACCAGAGGATACGGGGTTGTGGAGTGAGCCGTTGAGCGGTGCCAGTGAGGGATGGCCGGCCCCATCAGTTGACACGGTGCAGTTGCTGCATCAGCGGGGCATTCGCTGCATCGCGACCGACGCTCCGGATCTGGGCGGTGTCAACCCTCGTCATGCGATCATGACGTACTGGGCCCTCGGCAGCCGGGACATGGTTGGGGTGGAATTCCTGACCAATGTCGGCCGCATTCCGACCAATTCGTATTTCCTGTTTGCGGCGGTTCGTATTCGGGATTGTCACGGCGGTCCCGGTCGCGCCATTGTCCTGCATGACTGACAGCACCTGTTTCCTTCCAACCACAGGAGCCGCACGATGACCGACCAGCTTCCCGAGACCTGCCTGCCCACGTGGGACGTTGCCACGCTTCCGGAACCGCGCCCGATTGGCATGAAGAATCTTGCCGGACTGATTGGTCCGGGGATCGTCATGTGCGGAATTCAGATTGGCGGTGGAGAGTGGCTGTTTGGTCCGGCCATCACCGCAACCTATGGCGGCGGTTTGATGTGGATCGCCACCGTCGCGATCATTTGTCAGGTGTTTTACAACATGGAGTGCGGTCGCTACGCGATGTATACGGGAGAACCCATCTTCACCGGATTCATGCGGACTCGCCCCGGCCCCGGATTCTGGATCTGTTTCACGATGCTGTTGAGTATCGGGGCTTTGATTCCGGGCTTATCCACGAATGCCGCCGTGCTGATTGCATCCCTGTATCTGGATCGCCCCCCCACGGGGGATGAAGCATGGCTTGTCAATACACTGGCCTACATCTGTCTTGGGCTGGTGGTCCTGCCCGTACTCATCGGCGGTAAGGTGTACAACACGCTGCAGTGGATCATGACCGCCAAGGTCATCGTGGTGCTCAGCTTCTGTCTGGCGGTTGGTCTGTTGCTGGTCAGCACCGACGGATGGATCGCTGTGTTCTCCGGATTTCTGCAGTTTGGCAACGTCCCGGTCTCTGACGGGCAGGGCGGTGAGACGGTCGTCAATGCCTTCACGCACTACTCCCAAACAGGCACGTGGCCGGTCGTTTCCATGGCGAGCATCGGTGTGCTGGGAGCGTTTGCGGGGTATGCCGGCGGTGGTGGACTCAGTAATTCCACGTACAGTAATTTCGTGCGTGACAAAGGTTGGGGGATGGGCGGACAGGTTGGTGCGATCGCCAGTGCGGTCGGCGGCCGCAACGTGTCGCTCAGCCATATCGGCAAGGTCTTTGAACTGTCAAAGGACAACTTGCGTCGCTGGAAGGGCTGGTGGAAGTATATTTTGACGGATCAATTGTTGATCTGGGCGCCGGGGTGCTTCATGGGCATGGCTCTGCCGGCGTTGTTGTCGATTGAATTTGCTCAGCATTCCGAGCTGTTTCGCAGTGACCAGCCATTCGTCCAGTCGCTGATCTCTGCGGACGGACTGCGGCACGCTCCGGAACTTTCGGAAACCACACGAGAACTGTTATGGACACTGACTCTGCTGGTCGGATTAATTGTGTTTCTTCCCAGTCAGACATCACTGGTGGATGACTTTGCCCGCCGCTGGACCGACATTATCTGGTCTTCCAGCGGACGAGTGCGGGACGGAATGGATCCTCGCCATGCCCATCGCATTTACTACATCCTGCTAAGTGCCTACGTGGTTTGGTCGTTCATCGCAGCGACGATCTTTCTGGCATGGGGTGACGCTCCCAAACTGATGGTTCTTGTCATCGCCAATCTGAACAACGTGGCTCTGAGCTTCACAGCCTTCCATCTGCTGTGGATCAATCGTACTTTGCTGCCTCAACCACTGCGTCCCCGGTGGTACAGCCAGGCGGGTTTGGCCTGCTGTGGTCTGTTTTACCTGGGCATGGCGTTGCTGGTTGTGCAGGTCAAAATTTTGCCCCTGCTGATTCCCGGAGGATCTGCTGTCCCATGACTCTCAGTTCTTTTGATTTACACGGCCGCGTTGCGGTTGTGACCGGCGCCGCTCAGGGGATGGGACAGGCGACGGCAATCGCAGTGGCTCGCCACGGCGCAGATGTTGTTCTTGTCGACAGAAATCGCGCCGGCGCCGACAACACAGCCGCCAAAGTGCGGGAACTGGGGCGTCGAGTTCGCGTCGAAACGACAGACGTCTCCTGCCCGCAGGCAATTGCGGAACTGTTCAGTCTGGTCGACAGTGACTTTGGCCGCGTCGATTTCCTCGGCAACATCGCCGGTGACGGTTGTCTGGCTCAACCGGAAGACCTGAGCATCGACGAGTTGCAGCGAGTGCTGCAGAACCTGGTCGTCGGACGATTCGCCATGTGCCAGCAGGCCGGGCGACGCATGCTGCAGCAGGAACGCGGATCCATTATGAACATCGGCTCACTCGCCAGTTCCACGGCACTTGGTCGCGGACACATTGCCTACAGCATGGCCATGGGCGCAGTGGTTCAGATGACTCGCGAACTCAGTACGGAATGGAGTTATCGCGGCGTGCGGGTCAACTGCGTAACGCCGGCCCAGGTTCGGAACCCCAGCCTGGCAGCCCGAATAGCAGACGATCCGAACCTGGAACAACGATTTCTCAGTGGAATTCCCATCGGCCGGATGGGCGAACCTGACGATATTGCAGGTCTGGCCGTTTTGCTGGCATCAGATGCCTCATCATGGATCACCGGGGCAATCATCCCCATGGATGGAGGCAACATGGCGATGAATGCCGGCGGGACTCCCGGACACCAGGCCGCACCGATTCAGTCATTTCGAGGGGAACAGAAGTGAATCAACAGACTGCCGCAGCCGACGTGATACTTCCGGATCGGGAAGCCAGCCTGCAGCTGTTCCGAACGATGCAGGTCATTCGCCAAACGGAAGAAATGCTGGCCCGATATCACCAGCGCGGAATGATTCCGGGAGCCTGCCATACTTATGTGGGAGAAGAAGCCATTGCCACCGGCGTCTGTGCGCATCTGCAACCCAGCGACGTCGTGTTCAGCACCCATCGCGGACATGGCCACGCACTTGCCAAGGGGCTGGAGCCGGAGTTGCTGATCGCCGAATTGTTCGGACGGGAAACCGGAGTGTCTCAGGGACGCGGCGGCAGCATGCATCTGTTTGCGCCGGAAATTGGACTGATGGGCACCAGCGGCATCGTCGGCCCCTGCATTTTGCAGGCCTGCGGAGGGGGATACAGTTTTCGTATTCGCGGCACTCAGGATGTCGCGGTGGCTTTCTTTGGAGATGGTGCGGTCAACAATGGCGCATTCCATGAAGGCTTGAACATGGCCAGCATCTGGAAGCTTCCAGTGCTGTTCATCTGTGAAAACAACCAGTTTGCCACGGAGGTTCCGTTCAGCTATTCCAGTGGAATTCCTCAGGTCGGTCGACGAGCCGCGAATTATGGAATTCCGGGCTTTGAAGTAGACGGAAACGACGTGGCAGCTGTCACCGCCGCTGCCGAATCTGCTGTTGCCCGCGCACGCCGGGGCGAAGGCCCCACACTGATCGAGTGTCGCACCTATCGCACGCGCGCCCATGCGGAAGGGATGGGAGACTTTACCTATCGAACGCGTGACGACGTGAAACAGTGGAAGCAGCGTTGTCCCATCAGCACATTTGCAGCTCGCCTGCAGGAACACAATCTGGCAACCGCCGAAGAACTACAGGCCATCGCCGCGGAGGTTGCCGACAGTGTCCAGCAGGCGGTCAGCCGCGCGGAAGCTGCCGTCGCTCCCGCCCCGGAATCCGCGTGTCGACACGTGTACTGCGAATCCCCGGCAGAGACGACGGCAGCCCACACAGCGGAACCATGGCCCGACGGGACCGCTGCCACTCGAACAAACTCTGACGATCGGATCATCAGCTACACGGCGGCAAC
>JAFMMM010000026.1 GCA_017859815.1 Planctomycetota bacterium
ACAAAAACAATGCCGACAACATCTTCCCGATGTCTCCGCCAGCCTTCACATCATCGGCAGAGAATTGCTCCTGCTCCTGAGTGGAGAACAGTTCGCCCTCAGCGTCGCTGGGCTGTTGGTGAGAAGCATCATCTGACATCGAATCGATCCCACAGAAAGTATTGAAAAACAGTGCGTCAGCCCGGGCAACAAGCGACCGCCGAAGCCCGTGTTCCGGTTGAAGACTTCACATTCCGGCGTCGCAAGCGCCACTGGTGGCAGCAACGTGCCCACGGGCCAGGTCCGAAGTGACGACTTATTCTGTGAAGCATACTTCCCGGAACATCCCGCTGTTATCACAGGATCGATTGAGATCAGATTTTTTCGCAAGCTGAAATGCCGGATCTGAAATTTGGACTGCTTTCCGACCCGTTTTTGCCGGATTTGCGATGTTTTGGCACTTACAGCAGTCAACGGGGCAAGCCCACGCGGCCTGCAGCCGGGATGCTTGGCCGCATGTCATTCCGGTCACAATCAGTATCGCCATGCAGATGCTCGGGCTCCGGAAGGAAGAAGAGACCGAAGCCGATGATGGAGATGTGCCGCAGGAAACAGAGGAATCCGAGCCATCTGCTGCGGGACCGGAGATGGTCCCCCACTGCGATCACAGCCAGTCCAGGCTGACCGTTGATGTCACCGAGCAGTCTTCTGTATTTCACTTTCGATTGGACGCCGACTGCAGTGTGACGGAAGCCACAGACTGAACGCTGTCCCGGGACATCGCCTCGCATACCGGTAACACGACCTGTCACTGGTCAGTTTGCAGGAATGGTCCATGTCTCGGGCGACCTTAGGGTCTGCGGAATTCACCCCATCGTCGCTGAGGTTTGTTCGAGAAACAGTTCCAGTGCTCGGCGATTGGACTGGAACGCAAACTGTTCCAGTTGCAGGTCCTGCGGTGCACAGAACTGGTAGTCACAAATCTCCTCCTGCTGCAGACAGATGCCCTGAGTGCTTGACACTTCCGCAGTGAAGAACAGGTCCGTCACCGGCAGGATCGCACCGCGATAGACATATTCGTTGGGAAAGCTGCCCAGATATTTCATCGCCGTGGCTTCCAGTCCCACCTCTTCTCGAATCTCACGAGCGAGGGACTGCTCGGCAGTTTCACCGGGGTCGCAGAATCCACCGGGAATTCCAAACAGCCCGCGCCCCGGGTCTCGATTTCTGATCAGCACCAGAATTCGGCCCGCAGCATCGGTGATGATACCGGCGACTGCCGAGACGGGGCCAAAGAAATGGCGATGCCCGCAGGCTTCGCACTGGAAGGGATTTTCCCCAATCTGCTGCGGTGCATTTCCACAACGCGGACAGTACTTCCACGTTTCGCGAACCGGCTGGGGAGTCTGTTCCGAATCAGGAGTTGTTGTCATGAAAAACACTGTCATCCGTGGTAGCCGGAATTCGAACGCGGGACATCTGCACAGCATTATGAGTTTTCCTCGAAAACATGTCTCTGCTGTTTCCGGTTACCATTCGTCTTTCCTGTCATTTCCCGGCAAAGAATGATCGCTGCAGCGGGTGCAGCAGATCCTGAAACTCCTTAGAATTTGTCGTCTGGATGACTGCAGGCAAATGGCTGCTGCCGGCTCAACCTGATCCGCCGTATTTCGCTGACATTGTTCCACTGGAATTTCTCATGTCGTATTCGCTTCCGTCACTCACCCCAGAGACGCTCGCCAGTCTTCCCAGTCCGGCATACGTGATCTTCCGCGATCGTCTGATTCAGAACCTTGAATCCATGATTCAGGTCGCCAAAGATCCGTCTCGACTGCGACCGCACTGCAAGACCCACAAGATGTCCCGAGTCATCGAAATGTGGGTTGAACGCGGTGTGACAAAACACAAGGCCGCAACCATCGCCGAATGCGAAATGTGTGCTGCGGCCGGGGCTGAAGATGTCCTGCTGGCCTACAACCCTGTCGGTCCCAACGTCGACAGGCTGATCAGTCTCGCACGCACCTATCCAAACTGCCGCTTCTCCGCCACAACGGATGACGCACGACCGCTGCAGGTACTCTCTGCAGCAGCTGCACAGGCCGGCGTTACCATTGGAATCTGGCTGGACGTGAATGTCGGAATGGATCGCACCGGGATGACACCGGAAACTCCGGGTGCCGCTCAGCTGTACCACAGTGTCAGCAGCCTGCCCGGCCTCGAACCGGCAGGATTCCATGTCTACGACGGACACCAGCGTCAGGGAGATTTGATGGAGCGTCGAGCTGCAGTATCGGCGGAGTGGACAAGAGTCCTGACATTGCGATCACAGGTGGAGTCACTGGGGACAGCGGTTCCGGCATTTGCCTGTGGCGGCACACCCACATTTCCCTGCTACGCCGCGATGTCAGACCCGGCCATTCAGCTGTGTCCCGGCACCTCCGTTCTGAGTGACTGCGGATACGGGACAGCATTCCCCGATCTTCCTTTCGCGCCGGCTGCCGCAATCCTGACCCGTGTTGTCAGCCGCCCCGCAACTGACCGCATGACACTGGATCTCGGTAACAAAGCCGTTGCTGCAGACCCGCCAAAGGGGGCACGGGTTGTGTTTCCTGACATCCCGGAAGCAGTCCAGGACATTCACAGCGAAGAACATCTGGTTCTTGTCACAGCGGCCGCCGAGAACTATGCCCCCGGAGATGCGTTACTGGCAGTGCCGGTCCACGTTTGTCCAACATCAGCGCTCTATGACCGCGCGGCTATTGCCGACAACGGCAAAATCTCGGAGTACTGGGAGATTACAAGTCGCAATCGACGCATCAGCATCTAGGACTCCAAACGTCTGAGTCTCGTCAGTTTTCTGCAGTTCTGCGACTGGCGGGACCGCGTCGCGGAAACTTCGTCGCCGAACCTGTAATTGATTTCAATTTTGAATGGACATGTCCCATGAAAGACGTGACTCAAACCTGCCCGCTGACTCGCGGCGAGGTGATGGCAATGTATTTCCTGGAACATCGGGCCAGGCTGCTGGATGTTGCAGCTTTTCTCGATCGACTGGATCGTACTTGCGGTGATGATGCCGCCGATTTCCGCGAAGTGGCGTTGCATCAGGCCGCGAAGATTCTGACGGACGGACAACCGCATCGCACCGCTCGGATCCTTGCATTGCTCAGTGACTGTACTGCAGAGCTGCCGCAATCGGCAGAGGGAATGAAGGGGGCTCTGGGAGCCGTGCCGCTGACCGAAGGAGAGCAGGCATGAAATACATCGATCCACACATCCATATGGTCTCACGCACCACGGACGACTACCAGCGCATGGCGCTTGCTGGGTGCGTTGCTGTCACAGAACCGGCGTTCTGGGCTGGATTTGATCGATCCTCTGCTCAGGGATTTTTCGATTACTACAGACAGTTGACCGAGTACGAACCAAAGCGTGCCGCTCAATTCGGTATCCAGCACTTTACGTGGCTGTGTATCAATCCCAAGGAAGCTGATGACCCCGCGTTCGCACGTGACGTGATCTCTCTGATTCCCGAATTCCTGAAGTGCGAAAATGTTCTGGGGATCGGAGAGATCGGCCTGAATAAGAACACGCGGAATGAACAGATCATCCTGGAAGAACAGATCGAACTGGCAGAGAAACATCACCAGATGGTACTGGTGCATACACCGCATCTGGAAGACAAACGCAAGGGAACTCGACTGATTATGGATGCCCTGCAGGCAAGCAACATCGACCCCGGGCGAATCCTGATTGATCACGTGGAAGAACACACCGTGGGTGAGGTACTGGACCGTGGCTTCTGGGCCGGAATGACGTTGTATCCCGACACAAAAATGACTCCGCAGAGAGCCGCCGATGTGATCGAAATGTACGGCTCCGAAAGACTCTGGATGAATTCCGCCGGTGACTGGGGATGCAGCGATCCGCTGGCCGTACCAAAGGCTCAGCAGGAACTGCGGCGCCGCGGCCACACGACGGAGTTGATCGAAAAAGTCACCTGGGGTAATCCTCAGGAGTTCCTTAGCCAGTCTGAGCGATTTCAGGTCTCCGAAAAATAATCCTGTCCCGGAAGACTCCCCATGACGAGACCCGCAGGTTCTGTCAGCTACGACAATTCCGGACGAATCGTCCTCGTCACCGGCGGGGCGAGGGGGATCGGAAGAGCCATCTGTGAACAGTGGCTGCGCACTGGAGCCAGTGTGGCCTGCATGGATCGAGACTTCAAAAGTGTTGATGCGCTGCCTGAATCGATCCTGCAGATCTGCGGAGATACATCGTCCGACGAAGACTGCCAGCGCGCAGTCGCCGACACTGTTGACCGCTTTGGAACGGTGGATGTGCTGGTCAATAACGCGGCTGTACAACCACGCGACTCCTACGTGCCCATACACGACTACACCGTTGAACTGTGGAACCGAATTACTTCCGTGAATCTGTCCGGCTATGCATTCATGGCCAGACACGCGCTCAAAGTCATGCTGGCACAGGAAAGCGGCGTGATCTGCAACATCTGCAGTGCTCAGGGCCACCGCACAGCCCGCGAGGTTGCCGCATACGGGCCGATCAAGGCCGCGAATATCCTGCAGGCGAAGCAGTGGGGTGTGGAATACGCACGGCATGGGATTCGGGTGGTTTCCGTTTCCCCCGGAGCGATACTGACTCCCATGGTTCAGGCCACACTGGATGCACAAGGGGGCGCAGCTGCACTGGCCAACCGAGCCCCGGTGGGACGCATTGGTCAGCCCGAAGAAATTGCTGCGGCAACGCTGTGGATGTGCAGTTCCGCCGCCAGCTTTGTGACCGCAACAGATCTGCTGGTTGATGGCGGAATTGATGCCTTAGCCGCGTTCGCAGACCCATGGCCTTTGCCTGAAAACTGAGCGGTGACGCCTGCGCCGAACGAGCAATCACGATGAGATTGCCTGCGTCGTTGCCACGCTCCACGACGCCCGACACACACCTGATCATACGACCACTAAGAATCAGGGAAGCGGGGCGGAAGGTCTCAAAACCTGGAAGAATCTCCATGAATTGCCTCGCCCGAAATTCCATAGAAGGACAAATCTCAAAAAACAGCGATTTTTTCAGCCTTAACAGAGCCGATTGGAATGATTTTCGTTGAAAGCAATAACAATGCCAGAAATATGTCGACGGCAGGGTTTTCCGCGACATAACATTCGATAGTCACTATCAACTCAAACGAAACGCTCGAATTCGGGTCAGGCATGCACCTCAACATCTCTCAGCAGATGAAGATGAGCCAGCAAATGAAGCTGGCTCCCAGGATGATCCAGTCGATGGAAATCCTGCAGCTCAATATGATGGCTCTGCATGAGCGCATTGAAGAAGAGCTGGTCGAAAACGTCACTCTGGAGCGGCTGGAGAAATCAGACGACGGCAGTGAGCGCTCGTCCGACAGCGATACTGAGGAGCCCATTACAGCCGAGCGTCTGACACGCGAAGAGCGTGAACTCCAAAAAGACGTGGAAACGCGTGAACTGGTTGTCGAGAACGAAACCAATAACGAATCCGATTTCGAACGCCTTGTCGAGATCTCATCAGACTGGCCGGAAGACAACGTCAATTTCGGTGACGCTCGACCGTCATCAAACAGAGTTGGTGAAGAGCTGGACCGTCAGCATGACATGATGTCAAACATGCTGGCTCGTCCCCAGTCACTTCACGAGTATCTCCTGGAGCAGTTCGCTTTCTATTCCGTTGATTCGGCGGAGCGGCGTTTTGGGGAATACCTGATCCAGCACCTTGATCACAACGGTCGGGTTCAAAGCCTGCTGCCCGAAATTCTTCAGCAGTACAATCGGGTCTACGGTGAACAGGTTTCTCAGGCAAGTGCTGACAGCGTTCTGAATCTGATCCAGCATCTTGATCCGCCGGGTGTCGGTGCCAGGGACCATCAGGAAATGCTGTTACTGCAGGTGGCAGACAGCATGCCATTCCACGAAGTCGTGCGTCGGCTGATTGCGGATCACCTTGAAGACATTGCGTTCAACCGTCTTCCCCAGATTCAGAAAGCTACGGGTTATTCCATCGATCTGATCAAGGTGGGTATTGAGCAGATTCAGACACTGAACCCATATCCTGGCCGAGGCTTCGAGCAGCGTATCGTCCAGAAAGTCACCCCGGATCTTTCTGTGGACCGACGTGAGGACGGAAGCTACCAGGTTCGCATTCTTGACGAATACACACCGGAGTTGCGGATCAGTCCGCGGTACATCCGCATGCTGCAGGAAAACCCAACCGCTGAGACGAAAGACTGGATTCGACGCAAGGTGGAATCTGCTCGCTGGCTGATTGACTCAATTGAACAGCGTTACAGTACTCTTCGCAAAGTGGCCCAGGAGATCGTTGATCATCAGCAAAGATTTCTCGATGAGGGACCGGAATACATCCAGCCTCTGAAGATGCAGCAGATCGCTGACCGTGTGGGAGTTCACGTGACGACAGTGTCGCGAGCGGTGGACGAAAAGTGGATTCAGACGCCTCGCGGGCTGTTCCCGCTGAAGCGATTCTTTGGCGGCGGAACGCAAACCGACAGTGGCAAGGATGTTGCCTGGGATACGATTCGCATTCGGTTGCAGGAGCTGATCGACAGCGAAGACAAACGTAAGCCGCTCAGTGATGATGACCTGGTTGAACAGCTGGCCGATCAGGGCATTCAGCTGGCTCGACGAACCATCACCAAGTATCGCAAACAGATGCAGATCCCCAGCTCACGTCAGCGACGCGAGTACTAAAAGAGCTGCGTTTACTCATCAGCTGTCAGTTAGCTCAAGGTATGGGTCGAGTCCCATATTCTCGTACTGTTCCAAACGGTGGCGTTCCTGTTTCAGCAGGTGCTTCCTCTGCTTCCGGTGCGTCTTTTCCAGAAATCTCTGCACGCGCTGAAAATATCGCAATGCAGTTCTTGGAAGCTCTCCTTTCCGATCGCCAATTGCCAGCTTGCGTTTCCGAGCAACCTCCCTGGGTTCGCGGCTCCGTAGTAGTTCATCTTCCAGTGAAAGAAAGAACTGGAAGGAGCCCGGATCACCCTGTCTGGCAGATCGCCCCACAAGCTGACGATCAATTCGTTTTGAACTGTGCAGCTCGGTCGCGATGACATGCAGGCCCCCCGCATTTCGAACTGATTCATCCAGCAGGATATCGGTTCCGCGGCCAGCCATGTTTGTAGCAATCGTGACCCTGCCGGGCTGTCCGGCACGGCCAACAATCTCCGCTTCCTGTTCGTGATGCCTTGCGTTCAGAACCTGGTGCGGAATTCGGCGTTCTTCAAGAGCTGCTGCGAGCGACTCTGACGCCTCCACAGACGGTGTTCCCACCAGGATGGCGCGTCCCTTTGCAGCGAGCTCTTCAATCTGTTGCACGATTGCCTTTTGTTTTGCTTCCTGCGTGCGGAAAATACGGGTGGTCAGTCCGCGGCGAATACACAAACGGTTTGTCGGAATTCGTGTCACCTTGAGACGATATGTCTTCCGCAGCTCTGATGCTGCCTGGGTGGCTGTCCCGGTCATTCCGGCCAGGTGGGTGTATTGCCGGAAAAAACTTTGCACGGTGATTCGTGCAGCTTCCCCCGTCGCTGCCGTAATTGGAACAAGTTCCTTGGCTTCGATCGCCTGATGCAGTCCGTCCTGCCACTTGCGACCATCCATGACACGACCGGTGCCCTCGTCCACGATCACGACTTTGTTGTCGACGATCACATAATCACGATCGCGTTCAAAGGCATGAGCTGCGGTGAGTGCTTTTTCGACCTGCGAGTAGATTCGTTCCGTGTCCACCGAACTGAGCAGAGTCGGCTTGGACATCAGCACCACGCGGCGACAACCGTCATCAGTCAGCCAGGCATTACGCCGCTCCGGCTCGTAGACGTAATCCCGACCGCGTTCCAGTCTTCTGGTAATTCGATTGCTCCAGCGAAACAGATTCACGGTGGCGGGATCATTGGGCTGTGTCAGTCCGATGATCAGCGGAGTTCTCGCCTCATCAATCAGGATACTGTCTGCCTCGTCAATCAGAGCAAAATGATGGCCCCGCTGAACAGGTTCTTCATTGCCATCCGGACGCCGGAGAAACTTCCGCGTGTGGGACTCACCTTCATCCAGAGAAGCCCCCATCCTCAGGCGATCGCGCAGGAAATCGAAACCCATCTCCTTGGACGTGCCATATGTAATATCAGCCGCGTAATTCTCCCGACGCTCATCCGGCTCCATCTCTTCCAGGATCCGCCCAACGGTCAGGCCCAATGCATGATGCACTGGCCCCATCGTCTCGGCGTCGCGGCCGGCCAGGTAGTCGTTCACTGTGACAACGTGGCAGCCCCGACCACTCAGTGCCCTCAGGAACGAAGGCATGGTTGCAGTCAAAGTCTTCCCCTCACCGGTCTGCATCTCCGCAATGTGTCCTTCGTACATCGCGATCGCGCCCATGATCTGCACTTCAAAGTGCTGATACCCCAGAACCCGGCGAGCCGATTCACGCACCAGCGCGTAGGCCTCGATCAACAACTTGTCCATGGGTTGCCCGGCGCGGCAATCCCACCGAACTTTTCTTCCCAGCGCCAGAAAATCGGCTTCTGACAACGAATTGAGCTCCGAACTTCGAGCGATGACCTGACGAGCCATGGCTCGCCATCGTGATCTTCGCGCCGCAGCCGGCAGGAATCCCGTTCGAATCTGATGCTGAATTACCTGGGAAAAACTCATGTGTCTGGTTGCCTGTAACTAGCGGCCCAAGCCCGAACTGGCTGTCCCGAATCTTAGCCGGTCCCCAAAAAGCGGGACAGGCGACCCTGCCTCCGCCGAAAGCTCCCTGCCCATGAACCCGACATTGCCTGCAAATCCCACTGGAAAACCGGCGATTCCTGCAGCCTCATCCGGATTTTCCGCATTCGGATCAACCGCACGCACGATTCCCGCAGCGACCAGTCGTGCAATCCGGTTGGCTTGGTGCACTGCAATCGCTAACCTGCTGCCTCTACTGGCTCAGGCGCTGTCACGTTCCCCAATCTCGCTGAAGCCAAATCCGGCGTCTCCTGTTTCTCATCACAATTTCAATCGCCCGCAGGACTCCAATGACCCGCGTTGCCCAGGTATTTCAACAGACTGTTTCTGAATCCCGCATGGCATTCATGCCGTTTGTGACCGCCGGCGACCCCAATCCGGAAACAACTCGGGAAGTCCTTCTTGGACTTCGTGACGGCGGGGCAGACCTGATTGAACTGGGCTTCCCATACAGCGATCCGATTGCTGACGGTCCCGTGATTCAGGCGTCCTACACCCGAGCACTCGAGAACGGCGTTACTGTGCAGCAGATCATGGATCTGATGCGCGGCCTGAAAGAAGAATCACTGCCACCCGTGATGGCAATGGTGTCGTTCGCAATCATCTTCCGACATGGAGTGACTGAGTTCATCAGGGAAGCTTCTGATGCAGGCTTCAGCGGGCTGATCATTCCCGATCTGCCTGCGGATGAGGCTGAAGAAACAGCAGGCGTCGCTCGTACTGCCGGCATGGATCTGGTGCAGCTGATCGCCCCGACGACTTCGGCAGCAAGAACCCGGCAGATCCTCGAAGCATCCAGTGGATTCCTCTACTGCATCTCTGTGGCTGGAACAACAGGGGCCCGAACCGAGCTGCCGGAAGAACTTTCGACGCAGTTGAAATCCCTCAGGGCAGCTTCTGACCTTCCGCTGGCCGTTGGGTTTGGTATCAGCGGGCCGGATCAGGTGCCAACACTGGCCGGGATTGCTGACGGCGTCATTGTCGGATCTGCGATTGTCCGCCAGCTTGCTGAAACAGCAACCCCGGCCGCAGCATCGGCAGTCGCATCAAGTTTCGCCGCCAGCATGAAAACAGCAGTTCAGCAGGCCAACCCATCACTCCCGCGGTAGTCCTTTGGGATCACGATCGCCGCATTTTTTGCCCGTAATCAAGACCCCCGGAAACTGTCAGGGACGACAGGAGATCGAAACGAATGCAGATTCAGGATAAGACGATTGTCATCACCGGCGGTGCTGCCGGTATCGGACGATCGCTTGGCAGAGCGTGTATCGAAGCCGGGGCCGCACACGTTGTGCTCGCTGATCGGAATGGTGAAGGTGCCATGGCGGCAGCGGCAGAATTAGGTCCGGCCGCGCGGGGAACAGCCTGCGATGTCAGCAGCGAAGAAGACGTGCAGTCACTGGTCAGCGAAACCCTTCGTATCGAGGGCCCTGTGGACATTTTCGTGTCCAATGCCGGTGTCACTGCGAAAGGCGGACTGGACTGCAGCAACGAGCAGTGGCAGCAAATCTGGGACATCAACGTCATGTCGCGTGTCTATGCAGCACGCGCAGTCATTCCCGGAATGCTCGAACGCGGCTCCGGATGTATCGTTCAGACCGCGTCAGCGGCCGGCCTGCTGACTGAAATTGGGTCGGCCCCCTATTCCGTCACAAAACACGCCGACCTTGCCTTTGCCGAGTGGCTCTCAGTCCACTACGGTCGACAGGGGATCCAAGTGTCGTGTGTCTGCCCTCTTGGTGTCGAGACAGACATGCTGGATGAGGATGATCCCGTTCATAAGTTTCTCTACCTGCAGTCGATCACGGCAGATGAAGCAGCGAACTCAATCATACGCGGGATTGAGGCGGCAGATTTCCTGATTCTGCCCCATCCTGACGTGCTTGAGTTCTTCCGGAGAAAAGCCGCTGACTACTCCGGATGGCTGCGCGGAATGCAGCGACTGCAGCAGAAATTCGGTGCAGCCAACACCTCCGGCAGAAATGCGTCTCAGGAGATTCCCATCACCCCATCGCCCAACTGATTTGCGGAAATGACAGCTTGCGCGTAGCATTTGGTGATCCTTAACCGGTCTGTCGCACAACCTGCTGCGAATTCACAAGTCTTACGACAATCTCTCCGAAAACCTCAGTTTTCCGGGGAGACCACAGACGACACTGCCTTCTGACGGCGCAGAAGAGAATTCAGTAATTCCCTCTGCGTTGACCTGATCATTCAATCCGTATGGGAGTAAAAACATGTCAACGGTTCCCACACCCGGCCGCCGAGGTTTTTTGCAGGGTTCGGCAACAGCTGCTGCCGGCGCAACACTGCTGAGTGGACTCAATCCGGTCCGCGCTGCTCACGTCAACAATGATGAAACAATTCGTATTGGTCTGATCGGATGCGGTGGACGCGGACGAGGTGCTGCGGCTCAGGCGATGAATACCGAAGGGCCAACGAAACTGGTCGCCATGGCAGACGCTTTCGGCGACAATCTTAACAGTGCACTCAACACACTGAACAGAGCGCACAATGACAAGGTTGATGTCCCTGAGGATCGCCAGTTCGTCGGGTTTGATGCATATAAGAAAGTGCTGGAATCGGACATCGATCTGGTCATCCTGGCAACTCCTCCCGGGTTCCGCCCGCTGCACTTTGAAGCAGCGGTCAACGCCGGCAAACATGTCTTCATGGAAAAGCCGGTCGCTGTCGACGCCTGCGGCGTTCGTCGCGTAATCGACGCCAACGATATCGCAAAGTCAAAGAACCTCGCAGTTGCCGTCGGACTGCAGAGACACCATGAGCCGATCTATATCGAAACCATCAAGCGACTGCAGGATGGGGCCATCGGACGAATTGTCGCGACTCGCGCCTACTGGAATGGCGGTGGTGTCTGGGTCCGACCACGCAAGGAAGAACAGTCCGAAATGGAATACCAGATGCGCAACTGGTACTACTTCAACTGGCTTTGCGGTGACCACATTACCGAACAGCACATCCACAACCTGGACGTCATCAACTGGCTTATGGATGGCTACCCCGTCTCCGCACAGGGGCAGGGTGGTCGACAGGTGCGAACGGGCAAAGAGTACGGAGAAATCTACGACCACCACTTTGTGGAATTCACCTACGACAATGACGGTGACCGTTCCGTTATGCTCAGCCAGTGCCGCCACATTCAGAAGTGCTGGAACCGCGTCTCTGAATACGCGCACGGAGCGAATGGCTCGTGTAACCTCGCAGATGGTCAGATCTTTGACGCCAAAGGGAATCTCGTCTGGGAGTATGGTCGTAAGGACGCAGATGGCAAGCGCCGCAAGTTGCATGATGGACACCAGCAGGAGCACCATGACCTGTTCGCTGCGATTCGCCGCGGTGAACGACCGAATGAAGCTGAGTACGGTGCGTACAGTAGTATGACCTCCGTCCTCGGACGCATGGCAACCTATTCAGGAAAGGAAATCAGCTGGCATGACGCTTTGAATTCTGATCTGTGCATCTCGCCAGTCGATGAATTCTCCAGCTTCAGCGACACCCCGCCGGTTCTGCCACGGGAAGACATGACCTACGAAATCCCAACACCCGGGGTGACCAAAGTCATCTGAGCAGAGCTGTTTCCTTACAACAGCAATCGATAGACAAGGCCCGGCCTTCTTCGGAAGTCGGGCCTTTTTCGTTGCCTGCTGATATTTTCGTCCTTTCAAGTCTGATCGCGTCCAGCTACCAGGACCGGCTAAGCATCAGTCCAAAACCGGCATTTTCAACCGATTACTTCTCCTCGCCGCAAGCACTCCAAAGCCTGCTCAGCAGCAAAAAAAAAACTCCCCAATTACCGTTTTTTTTTGATTCCGGCGAACACTTTCCGAACATCCCGGGTTTAGATCGTCTCACAGCCAGGTGATCGAGTTGACCGCACCGGGAGTCCGGAACATTGCCCTCACTCAGTCGAGTGCGTCGGCAAACAGTGGTTCTCTCATTCCCTGACTTCGGTGCCCGACGGATCTCTGCGGCACAGTGAAAATCGCGGCACAGTGAAAATCGCCGCACAGAACGGCAGTGCCTGCCCTAGCCGGCAGCATTGGTGGGACGTCAAGTACACGGACGAAACATGCCGATGGGAGGGGACTGGTTGGCTTCGATGCTGCCGTGTTTGCAGGCTTCGGTAGCGGAGAACCAACCAGCCCCGTCCCATCGGCATGTGGCTCGAAGTGACATGCAACCAGACCGCTTACAGTGAGCCCGAAGGAGCACCCGGAGTAAGTCGGCATGAGGACGTTGGACCTGAGGCAATCAGGTGGCTTTTCGGTCGTGAAAAGTTCGGGGCGCAAAGTGACGAAAGTGACGATGGTCCCCGTGGGCTGCTTCTACCTGAACAGCGTACAGCGATCATCGCTGAAAGACCAGTCCTTGTCCAAAAAAGACGCGCGATGATCGCGATTGGACCGCCTAAGTTGACTGAGCAGCCGGTGGTCTTTCCGGGAGTGGATCGCTCATCGTGATGAACACGCAGCAGTTCAACACAGGCTTGAAGTCCATCCGAGCCAGAGTGGCAGATTCACTCTTGTGCGCATGACTCGAGGGCGACGCAACCAGCGAAAGGCGAAGCAATTCCAGCGCATCCGCCTGTCGCAGCGGCCAGTACCGGGCCAACGCCTGTTCAGCCTGCCGGACCGGTCCATCAACGGTTCGAGTTTAGCCGATCCCAGGCACTGGGTAATTCCCGGCGAACTCAGCAATCTCGGCGCGAGCAGCCTGAATTGACGCGGGATCATCATGCTTTGCCAGCACATTCAGGATCCAGCTGCCGACTTTTTTCATCTCATCCTGCTTCATCCCCCGTGTCGTCAAAGCAGCAGTCCCGATTCGAATCCCACTGGGATCCATTGGTTTTCTCTGGTCGTAGGGAATCATGTTCTTGTTCACTGTGATCCCTGCGGCATCCAGAGCATGCTCAGCAATCTTGCCGGAAAGTCCCACGGTCGTCACATCACACATCATCAGATGGTTGTCAGTACCACCGGAGACGAGACGCAGTCCACCCTGCAGCAAAGTCTCAGCCAGCACTCGGGCATTCTCGACAATCTGTTCTCCGTATGCGCGGAAATCCGGTTGGAGTGCTTCACCAAAGCAAATGGCCTTCGCTGCAACAACATGCATCAGAGGGCCGCCCTGAATCCCTGGAAAGACAGAACGGTCGACACCCGCGGCATGCTCTGATCGACAAAGCACAAAGCCCGAACGCGGACCACGAAGCGTCTTATGCGATGTCGACGTGACGAAATCCGCCACTGGAACCGGGCTGTTATGGATTCCGGCGGCGACCAGTCCGGAGTAGTGAGCCATATCCACCATCAGCATTGCGCCAACGGAAGCGGCAATTTCAGCAAACTTTGCATGGTCAATTTCACGTGGATAAGCACTTGCTCCGGCGATGATCAGTTTCGGCTTGTGTTCCTGCGCGAGGGCTGCGACCTGATCAAAGTCGATCAGATGATCGTCTTCGCGGACCCCATAGTGAGCCGTCTTGTACAGTTTTCCGCTAAAGTTCAGATGCATCCCGTGAGTCAGGTGCCCGCCATGGGCGAGGTCCATGGCGAGAATGGTGTCTCCTGGTTTCAGCACGGACATGAAGACTGCCATGTTTGCCTGCGAACCAGCGTGGGGCTGAACATTTGCATGTTCGGCTCCGAACAACTCTCGAGCCCGGTCGCGGGCAATATTCTCAATCACGTCGACATTTTCGCAGCCGCCGTAATAGCGTCGACCTGGATAGCCTTCAGCGTACTTGTTCGTCAGCACCGTACCTGCAGCTTCCATGATCGCCGCGCTGGTATAATTTTCTGATGCAATCAGTTCGAGGCCATCGACCTGGCGGCCGCGTTCTGCCTGCAAGGCATTCCAGATTTCCGAGTCAGCTTGCCGAATTGAGGACATAATCCAGAGTTCTTCAAAAAAGATCACAGAAACGAGTGGTCAGCAAGAGTGCTGTGTTCGCCGACTCAAATTCTACCATTCGAGCCCTTCGGCAGGATACCTCAGGATTCGTCGTCCTGCTGCTGCTAACGGTGGATTCCGGCAACTCGCAGATCGAAAAGCAACGGTGAGAAACGGTCATTTCCGGCAGCAGGCCCGGCTGGCTGTCAACGTGAACCTGCAATGACTGCGGGAAGTCCGGCAGTGGCAAAATTCACAAGCTTTTCACGATATTCCGGCCAAAAATGGCAGACTTTGAGGACTACTCACCGGACCATGAGATTCCTGGACCGCGACCCTGGTAGGATGCTACCCATCCCTGATTGCTGACGATACTCTGGCATCTGCGGGTGGCTCAGATTCCAATCAAAGGGAGCTGAATTCTTCCGACGAAGAGACACTACTCATTGTGAAAGACAAAACACGTGGACCAGCACGAACCGGAATCAGGTCAACTCCCGCCTGCACAGGCTGATCCTGAGGAGTTCGCTGACGAATTGAACGACGTCAGCGATGCTCCACTGACCGGAGAGATGGTCAGTTTCACCGGCACCCTGGCGTCCATGACCCACCGGGACGCGATGAATTACGTGGAAATTCACGGCGGTCGGGCCAGTGTCACTGTCAATAACTCGACAACACTGCTGGTCATCGGAGAGGAAGGGTGGCCACTGGAGGAAAATGGGCAGGCATCCCTGAAGGTTCAGCAGGCCGCACAAAGAATCGCAGACGGTCAAAGTCTCAGAATCATTGCCGAATCCGACTTACTGCAAATTCTTGGACTGGATGAACGGCACGATGAAATTCAGCGATCGCATACACCTGCAATGCTTTCCCGACTGCTGGAACTTCCTGTGGGAACGATTCGCCGCTGGGCAAGAATCGGTTTGATTCGCCCCGTGCGACGCGTCTGCCGTTTGCCGTATTTCGATTATCGGGAGGTAACGGGTGCAAAACGTCTGGCTTCGCTGCTCGATCAGGGCGTTCCCGCAAGCACTCTGGAGAGAAGTCTTAGTGAACTGGGGAAAACGCTGAACAGTGACGGACGATCGCTCGCGCAACTGAATCTTCTGGTGCAGGACAATACCGTCGTGGTGCGAGATGCCGTGGGCATGCTGCTGCCAGGAACCGGTCAGCGGCTGCTTGATTTTGATTCTGCAACTCAGCTTCGCGTGTATCGCGGCAAGGATTCCGACACCGATTGTGTGGAAGCCGAACAGATGACGGCCGAACCGCAGGAAGTCCTGTCTTTTCAGCAAAACGATCTTACGCAGTCCGGCCGCACAATGGCAGAATGGAACGCGGAGGAATGGTTCAATGAAGGGTGTCGTCAGGCGGAAGATGGCGAACTGGAGTCAGCAATTAACTCCCTTCGCAATTCGCTGTCTCTGATTGGAATTCATCGGCAATCGCTGCATCTTGATTTACTGACTTCAGAACAGACACCTGCCGCACAGCCGGATCCCGCAGACATCAACTTCCATCTTGCAGACGCGCTTTATCGAAGTGGTCGCACCGAGGCAGCGGTGGAACGCTATCACTGCGCCATCGAATCTGCGCCCGACTTTGTCGAGGCGTGGACACAGTTGGGTTGTCTGCAGGCCGAACTTGGAAATCACGAAATTGCTGAGCAGTCACTGGCTGCAGCGCTTCAGATCCATCCCGGAAATCCTGATGCTTTGCTGCACTTCGCGTTACTGCTCGACAAGACCCGGCGGGCAGAACAGGCGGCAACCTACTGGAAACAGTATCTCAGACACGATTCGCGAGGCCCCTGGGCAGAGCACGCACGCGAGCGTCTGGGACTCGCTGATCCGGCGGTTCACGCCGTGCTCACAACGGAACCGGGGTGACAGGAACATTTCCGTCGCCCGCTGCTCAACTCACCAGGATTCCCTGCTCACGTTGTTTTCCTGGGGCCCTGCAGACTGCCACAGGTCGGGAAATCTGCTAGCATTTTGGCGAAGTGCGGTCTTCGGATTCAGGAACATGCTGCCACGCTGTTCTGCAGCCCGGAGCTGCCCTGGATGCAGGTGCAGATTTCTTTCGGCAAATCCGGAGGTACGCCGGGCACACGGAAGAAATCTGAAATACGGCCGCTGGTGCTGCTATGACTCACCCGGCACTCCTCCACAAATCACTGATGCAGAATCTGCACAACGGCCAGAGTCGATCCGATCGCGGGACCGGCGTTGTTGCTGATCGTCTGCGATTGCTCATAGCCAATACAATCGAATAGAGGTGCCTCAATGGCAAACGACCCGTATTCCGACTGTCCCTGCGGCAGTGGAAAGAAGCTGAAATTCTGTTGCGCTGACATCCTCCCCGAAATGCAGAAAGCATACGCTCTGCGGGAGAATCAACCGGAACAGGCGTTGAAGCACTTCCGAGAGCTCGCTGAAAAACACCCGCAGCGTGAGTCTGTTGTTCGCGAATATGTCGGCAGTCTGCTGGACGCCGGACAGGTCAATGCCGCACACGACCAGTGCGTTGCCTTCCTCGAAAAAAAACCGGATTGCTCCGCAATCATGCTGCCGCTGGCAGAGATTGTCCTGCAACGCGACGGATTCGCCTCCGCGCGGCGACTGCTGCACAGAACCTTTCAGCTGTGTGCTCGCTCCAATCCTGAAATGCTGGCCTGGCTGGCTTCGCGTATTGCCGGACAAATGCTGAACGCCGGCCAGATTCTGAGTGCTCGCGAACACCTCGCGTTTGCGGTCCGCATGTCCACGGGCGAAATGCAGCAAAAGCTGCTGATGCAGATGCTTCAGCTGGAAGGAAATAATGCCGTCCCGCTGTTGTTCCGCAGCCCCTATCAACTGCAGGAACTGACTGGTGACGAGGCCTTTGCGTCCCAGGAACTGCGGGCCCGAAAGCTCAGCGCGCTGGGTTGCTGGGAGCCGGCTGCAATCATTTACAACCGCCTGGCCGACGCTGCCCCCACCGATGGAAAAGTCTGGTACAACCTTGGGCTGTGCCGGCTCTGGGATGCTCGTCCCGAAGAAGCAGCATCTTCGCTGCACCACGCGGCAACGCTGCTGCAGGATCGACAACTTGCCGTCGAAGCGGAATCACTCGCGCAAATGCTCGATATGGTGGGCTCAGAAGACAACTACGGCCTGACGGAAGTGCGGCTGGATCTGCAGTCGGTCTCTGAAGCTGTCACCCGGCTCAAAGACCATCAGTCTGTTCGAAGTGCCGAACAATCTGATCACTCCGAGTGCAATCATCCACCTGGAGTTGACCATGTTGCTGAACTGGTTCTGCTTGCGTCCGATATCGCCGATGAAGAGCACGTGCAGAACGGCACCCTTCCGGAGGCGATTTCGGATATTGATGTCTACGACGTGACAGACGCCTCACAGGCTGAAGCGGCATCAATCAGTTCGTCCTGGATTTCGCTGACCTCTTCCGATGGTCTGCTTGACGATGCCGTCGTCAAAATCCGCGGAATCCTGGGAGACCTGATCACAACAACGGCTGACGAAGAACAGCGGCGGCGGTTTAACACTCAGCCAGCAATCCAGCGGGCGTTCGACCGCCGCTTCTTCCGTCCACAGGGAATGAGCCATCTGAAATTCCGGGAACTGCAAAACGCCCGCAACTCCGAACCTGTTGACGAATGGCTCGCGCAGCCACAAAGCTGCCTCGACAACTCAACTCCCGCGGCAGCAGCTGGTCAGGCAGATCTCAGCATCAAACTGGAAGCAGCCCTGACTGTCATGCTGTGCACCGCCATCATGCACGACGTCAGCGTTGACGAAGCAGCTCTGCGGAATCAGCTCGGACTACCCGAATTGAAAGTTGCACAGGTCGACGAGCAGACCAGCATCGCCGGTTCTTCAGTACTCACCCTGATCCACACCGATCCAGCCCAGCTGACTCCACAGCAGGCCGGCGAACTGGTCAATCGATCCAGTCTTCTTGGACTCACGGATCAGGTCTGTGCCGCCATCGACCGTCTTCGCGATGACGACGAGCTGTTTCGAGAACTTGGAAACGTTCGTCTGCTGCTGATGCAGTCCGCAATCCTTCGGAATCGGAATCAGCCCAACCGCAGCTTCGAACTGCTCGACGAAGCCAGAAGCCATCTACCCGAGGGCACCGAAGGTTTCCGCTCGCGACTGGAACTTGATGTTCGCGAATTGTCGTATCGCCTTGACAATCCTGACGATCCTCAACTGCCGGTTCTGCTTCGACGCTTTCGGAACGAGTACCTGCACAAGGTCCCTGAGCTCGACGAATTGATTCGCAGCCAGCTGGTGGAATCCGGGTGTCAGCATCTTGAATCGGAACTTAGCGGGGCTGCAACAGGAGCTGCGGAATCCGGTCAGCTGTGGACGCCCGGCGAGGAACCGAAGAAAGACGGGGACAGCAAACTCTGGATTCCCGGACAGTCGTGACACCAGGAGCCCTGAACGTGCATCCGCTCTATCTCGACAATGCCGCCACCAGCTTCCCGCGACCTGCTGAAGTTGTCGAGGTACTGTCTGAATGGGGTGGACGAGGATCCGCGGCCGGGCGGGGATCACATGCCGAGACCGCTGCAACTGATGATCTGGTGCTGGCCTGCAGAACAGCAATCGCTGAACTTACGGGCACAGATTCCGCACGTCATGTTGTGTTGACATCCGGCTGCACAGAAAGTCTGAATACCGTTCTGCTTGGCCTGCTGCGTGATGGGGATTCCGTCATTGCCAGCCGGCTGGATCACAATTCGGTTTTGAGACCGCTGCATCACCTGCAACAGACTCGTGGGGTCAGCACCCGTCTGCTCGACTTTGACCCGGAATCCGGCATCCTCAATCCTGACCAGCTGAAACAACTGCTGGCCGACTCACCAGTTCGCCTTGTTATTCTGAATCACGGCTCCAACGTGATCGGCACAATTCAGCCGCTGGAACAGCTGGTCGCAATTGCCAAAGCTGCCGGGGCTCTGGTGCTTGTCGATGCAGCCCAGACGGCGGGGCATGAAACGCTGAGCTTTACAGACTGGCAGATTGACTTTCTTTCGCTTGCGGGGCACAAGGGAATTCCGGGCCCGCTGGGAACCGGCGCCCTGTGCATCAAACCGGGCCGGGAAGACCTGCTGCAACCGCTCATGTTCGGCGGTACGGGAACGCAAAGCGAATCTGCTCTGCAGCCCTCACAATGTCCGGAAAAGTTTGAAAGTGGAAACCGGAATACGCCAGGAATCGCCGGGCTGCTGGCCGCTGCCAACTGGATTCGCAGTCAGACCCCGGAAGCAGTCGGGGAACAGGTGCAAACGCTCTCACAACAGTTGCGCGACGGGCTCGCAAAAATTGCAGGGGTACGTGTCTTCACACCGGACTCAGGGGCACGGCTGTGCGGACCGGTCGCATTTCAGCTGGACGCACTGAGCTGCCATGACGCCGCTGTGATTCTCGATGAGGAATTTGGAATTCAGTGCCGCGCCGGTCTGCATTGTGCGCCACTGGTCCATGACACCCTTGGAACATCAGAGCAGGGTGGCTGCCTGCGATTCAGCCCCGGTCCATTTCTGACCGAGGCCGATATCCGAAGAGCAATTTCTGCGGTTGCCGAATTGATCGGCGAAGTTGTCTGAACCGCTGCAAATCACATGATCAGGCAGGAACTGCGGTACAATGACTTACTGGACTCTTGTGCTGATCATCCAATTGCTGTGTGCTGTGTTGCTGGTAGCCAGCCTGCTGCAATTGCCGGGCAACTGGGGCATCGTCGTTGTGCTGGCTATTTGGGCAGCGACTTCCGGCTTCCAGCGCGGACCAGGCTGGACCATCGTCCTCGTCTGTGCGGGAATCGCACTGCTGGGGGAGATTCTGGAAGCAGTTTCCGGGGCCGCGGCTGTTGGCCGTCGGCAGGCATCGCGGCGAGCAATGCTGCTCTCTGTCATCCTGTCCCTGATTGGCGGACTGCTCTGCAGCCTGCTGATTCCCATTCCTGTCGTGGGAGGACTAATTGGGGCGATCGGCGGAGCTGCCGGGGGAGCGTTTGCCGGAGCGTGGCTGGGAGAAGCCTGGGTTGGTTCACCGAGTCAGCGGCGAAATGAAATCGGTCGAGCGGCTGTCAAAGGCAGGCTTGCCGGCATGGCCGCCCGGATGCTGGCTGGTGTCCTGATCTTCCTGACGCAACTGATGAGCTTTCTGCAAGCCTCACCGCAATAGGCAGCTTAGAACTGCTGTCGCCCTTTCAGCGCATCTGCCAGCATCTCTCGATTGGCAAATTCCAGGACGCTGCCGGACGCAATACCGCGGGCAAGCCGGGTGACATTGACGTTGTCATTCTGAACCAGATTTGTGATGAACAATGCTGTCCCATCACCTTCAAGCGTGGGATTGGTCGCCATCACCACTTCGGTGATGCCCTGTTTGCGGATCCGGTGCACCAGCTGGTGGATGGTCAGATCTTCCGGACCGACTCCTTCCAGCGGAGCGATTTTTCCGCCCAGCACGTGATACAGGCCACCCCATGCCCCCGAGGATTCCAACGCCACAACATCCCCCGGCTGCTCCACGACACACACGATGTGCTGTTCGCGTCGCGCGTCGCGACAAATCCGACAGACTTCATCCTCAGTCAGGTTGAAGCAGATACCGCACCGCCGCACGCGTTCCTTGACCTGCAGAATGGCGCCTGCCAGCGCATCAGCCTCTGTTGCGCTGGCATTCAGCACGTAATTGGCCAGTCTTTCAGCAGACTTCCGGCCGATACCCGGCAGCTTACCAAATTCAGAAATCAGCGTGGCCACAGCATTTCCGTACGGATGCTCCTGCTGCTCGAACTGTGATCCACCCATCAGAAAACTCCTTTTTCCTGCCTGCAAGCTCGGTCCCGTTATCCGCGAATGCAATCCCGCATCGCCCGCATTACATCTGCCCGGTCAGGCCGGGGAGATCCTTCAAGCCTGGAATATCCAGTTCATCGGCCAGTTTGGCAAGCTCAGCTGCAGCGAGATCACGACACTGCTGAATCGCGTTGTTGACAGCCTCCGTTGTCATTTGCTGCATCAGATTGCGATCGCCGGACTGAATCAGCCAGTCATGGTAGTCGACACCAAGCACTCGAAAATCACCGCTCATACGAACACGAACAGCATCGCCACCTGCCGTGGCCTCAATTTCCATTCTGCCAATACGGTCTTTCAGTTCCGCCATGCGGCCCTGCATGGCACCGGCGTTCTTTGCCAGTCCTGCCAGACCGGCCAGATTTTTCAGACCGTCAAACATGAGTGATTTCCAGTGTCTGCAACTGTGCTTACCGACTACGCGTCCTGCGACTCCGCTTCCCCCGACGGTACCGCCGGTGCGCGCGTGATCTTAACAACTGTTGCACCGAATGTATCCATCACCTGACGGACAAAAGGATCCGCTGATGGATCGAATTCGCCAATCAGATTCTCTGTGGGTTGTGGTGGGCGAATTTGCCGAACAGACTTCGGCCGCGCGGCTGCCGCGCGAGCGTCATGCTGCGGTGACGGTGGCGGTTCCGGATTCGCCGACGGCGGGGAAACTTCCGTGGTCACGACTGTGGCAGAAGGCGCCTGAGAAGTGATCACTCCGAGCGTCAGCGAGCGTCCGGTGGAAGCCGACAGCTCGGACTCTATTCGGCTGCGCAGTTCACCTCCTTCCAGCACACGCTTCGCAAATTCTGCATCGCGAGGTAACGACACCTCGATACGGGATTCAGAGACCAGCTCGATCTGTACGGCATTCTTCAACGCTGACACAGCGCTCAGCCCGATGTGGCGAGCGCAATCCTGAACAACCTGAGAACAATTCTCTGTGGTCAACTGAATCTGCGGTTTGGTCGGCTCTGCAGGATCTGATTCTGCAACCACGTCGACAGCATCGGGAACGGCGGCAGTCAATGTCGGCTCACTGTTTTTTTTTTCGCCACCGTCAGCAGTTACAGGAGGCTCCGGTAACCGGCCGGACAGCAGATCACTGAGAGCAGTCAGGTTCTCCAGCAGGCTGAGTTGGACAAAAGCCATCTCAAGCACGGTGCGTGAGAAAGTACTGCGGAACATTTTTGATCGGGCATCAGACAGAATCTGAAAACACGCCATTACGCCCGGCATTCCCAGCTGCAGTCCCTGACGCCCCAGCTGGTCCCGGTAACGAGTGGCCACGCTGCAAAGTGTCACCGCCTCACCGCCTGCCAGCACCACCATCAGGTCACGCACATAACCAACCGCCTGATCCATGAGTTCTCCTGGCTGGACGCCGCCAGCCAGACACTGATCCAGCAGCGACAACACTTCACCCGGACGATGCTCTGCAATCGCACTGAACAGCTGCAGCAGAACTTCGTCGCCGGCAGTTCCCAGCATTCGATGAACATCGTCTGCACTCACGGTTCCGTCACTGAACGCCAGCAGCTGGTCAAACAGTGACTGGCTGTCTCTCATGGACCCCCGGGCCCGTCTGGCAACGAGTTCAAGAGCTTCCTCGCTGACCGTGAATCCCTCCGCTTCCGCAATTTCCTTGAGCCGACCGGCGATTGAGGTTTCATTGATGCTGGAAAAATCAAATCGCTGGCAGCGAGACAGAATGGTATCGGGCACCTTCCCTGGCTCGGTTGTGCAGAACACAAACTTCACGTTGGGCGGTGGTTCTTCCAGTGTCTTCAGCAGAGCATTGAATGCCTCCCGTGTCAGCATGTGCACTTCGTCAATGATGTAAACTTTGAATCGCGTCCGCATGGAACGCACACCCACATTGGCCCTGAGTGATCGGATATCGTCAATACCGCGATTGGAGGCGCCGTCGATTTCCAGCACATCAACGTCGTTGCCACCCGAAATCCCGCGACAGATTTCACAGTCATTGCAGGGGATTCCGTCATCAACATTCGGACAATTCAGCGCCTTGGCCAGAATTCGAGCGGTCGATGTCTTTCCAACTCCGCGGGCCCCCGTGAACATGTAGGCGTGAGCAACCCGCCCGCCACGAATGGCATTTCGCAGTGCCCTCGAAACGTGGTCCTGACCCACAACATCATCAAAAGCCTGCGGACGAAATCGTCGGGCCAGCACTGTGTAATGAGATTCGGACGGAGGCACCGTTTTTTTCTCCGGCAACAGGTTGCTGATTCAGTTGAGCACGAGGATTGCCATAAAGCAGTCTGCTGACGCACAGTTTACGACTGAAGTCCCCAACGTGCCAATGACTCCGCCCAACACCCACAAATCAGAGCGGATTCAACGCCGAAACGCCGCGCGGACTTACTGCCCGTCGGTATCCGCCGCCATTGGTCCCGGCACCGATGGCACAGGCGTCGTCCATCGCAACAGCAGCGGCAGCATGACCAGGTCGCTGACCAGACCGCCAGCCATGGACAGACTCAACAGTCCTCCGAAATACACCAGCGGAATGAATTCTGAAACAGTCAGCACCAGAAAACCCGCCACCAGTGCGAGGTGAGCCAGTACGACAGCCCGGCCAACCCCGGCCTGGGCCTTGCGAAGCGCACCGCTTAGGCCACATTCCGGCAGAGCACGCTCGAACTCCGCGATGTAGTGAACCCCACACGTGAATCCCATTGCGACACTGGCGATCATCGCCGTGCCGATATTGACAGGCACGTTCAGTAACCCCAGCGAGCCGGTCACGATCCCAATCGGGAAAACATTCGGGACAAGCGAAATCAGCCCCAGACGAAGACTCCTGAACGCGAATGCTGTACAGATCACCGTTCCCAGCGAGGCCAGCAGGAAACTGCGCAGCTGATCGGCCAGCAGACTGTCGATGATGCGGGCCATCACGACAAATAAACCGGAGGCCGTCGCTGACGCTTTCCAGCGTTGGCCGTCAGACTGAAGTGCCCCCTGTTCCATTTCCTCAAAGCAGGTGGAAACCACACCTCGGACGCGCTCCACCTGCAGCAGCTTCTCTTCCGTTGGCTGTTGCTCCGGAGAACGCAGCAAAATTCGCATCCGCCCTTCCTGCTGATTCAGGAAGCTGGCTGCAAGCTGCGGCTGACGGCCTCGCAACATTCCTAAACGCCGTATTGACGTGCCAATGCGGGGAGGAACGTTCAGTGCATCCGTCAGGGAAACGACTTCCAGAGGAATGCCGTCGTCCTGCAGTTCCCGAACCCGTTCGACCAGGGAATCAATCTGACTCAGGAACTCCGAAGTGAGTGGATTCGGAACGTCAAAGGAAATATCCCACGTTCCAGCCGGTCCCAGTTCAGCTTCGACAAATCTCAGCGACTGCAGCACTGGAGAAGACTCGCGAAAATTCCGACTAAAGTCTGTTTCCACCTGCATTACAAACAGACCTGGAGCGGTCATCGCAGTCAGGAGCAGGCAGATCACACTCGTTCTGATTGGAAATCGATCAATCAGGTTCGCCATCCCGTCAAGGATCCGGTCCAGCTGATCTTCCAGCTTCACCTGCCCCGGCACCGCAACACGACGACCGGACACCAGCGTGGCCGGCATCACCAGCAGAATAAAGACCGGGATCAGCATCGTCCCCAAAGTCATCATCACCGAAAAACTGCGGACCGGAGTAATCTCCGAAACCAGCAGGGCAGCAAACCCCACAGCTACGGTCACCAGCGTCCAGAAGACGGGAGCGGATAATTCCCGCATCGTCCGGATTGCAGCAGCTTCCGCGTCGAGCTGTTCGCCACGACGCAGTTCCCGATAGTGTACGAGGATGTGCGTTGTCGTGCTGATGGAGATGATTGTGACCAGGGAATTCAGCATGGAACTGACCATGCTCAACTGCGCTCCCACAAGAACCAGCGAAGCTCTTGTCCAGGCAACTGACCCCACCACAATCAGCAGCGATGAAATCACCCACCGCAGCCCCCGGAATACCCACAGCAGAATTGCCGAAAGCACAATCAGCGAAAATGCATACAGCAGATTCCCGTCCCGCTCCACCAGGTCGAACATTTCCTGAATCTGAACTGCTTCACCGGCAATCGCCGCGTCAGGACGTATTCGCTGCACTGCTTCGCGAATTCCCCGGATCGCCGTTTCGCGAGAAACGCTGCTCTTCGACGCCGGCAACAGCTGCAGCACGATCGCCGTCGTTTCCTGATCCGCACCAATCAATACCCCCTGAAACAGCTGCAGGAGTGCAGTACGGGTGTTACGACTTCGTGGAGCACGATTCAGCAGGCCGGGGAGATCCTGAGTACGATCGGAATCCACGCCGGGCAACTGATTCAACTGCTCCACCAGCCGGCCAATCTCTGCTGTTGCCTCCGCACTGACGGAAAGCGGAGCATCTTCGTCACTCTGTTCCAGAAGACCGGGCTGTTTCCAGGCGATAATGACAAATTCGTCGCCGCCGAAATCCTGTCGAGTCTGTTGCAGCAGCAGAATGTCCGGATGATCAGCCGGAAAAAAAGACTCAATCGTCTGGTCGAACGTGAGCCCTCCGGCAATCGGCAGCGCAGCACCAAGCAACACCACCGCGGTCAGCAGCAGCCAGTTGCGAAACCGAACAAGCTG
>JAFMMM010000289.1 GCA_017859815.1 Planctomycetota bacterium
GTTCGCAGATTCGGCTCGTTGGCCGAGTATGTTGAATCTCGGCTAAGCAGCGTATCACTTTCGGATGGCATGTGCTCGATTGCACCGGCAGGCGATGACGTCAGCAAGCAGGCTTTCAGCCGCGTGGGGCAGCCGGATGATGTCGTGGTGGGTGCGATGGCTGTAGCAGGTGGTCCGGATATTCGACGGACACCAGATACAGGCCCTGTGGTGGTGCAGTCATTCCGGCCTTGCTGCGGTCCTGGGCGGCGATGACTGTGCTAAGGAAGTCTTCGGGGCATTTTCCGCGTCCGATATCGATCAGTGTTCCTGCGATGGCTCGCACCATGTTGTACAGAAAACCGTCTGCAGTAAATTCCAGAACAATTACAGGACCATCAGCTGCCGCCGTAGCGGACGGGCGTTTGTGTGGATCGACCCAGTGGTGCTGAGACTGCCAGAGGCGGGGAAGCTGTGTTCGAAAAACCGCTGTTCGCTCAATCGTACGCACGCTGGTCTGTTTATTGGGCCAGTGGCTTTCGAAGCAGCGAAAGTCATGAGTGCCCTGCAGGTGCCGCGCTGCCCGCTGCATGCGTTCCGCGTCCAGCTGAAATCCTGCTTCCGTGCAGTACGGTCGCAGAAACGGTGGCAGTCTGCCACGATCGAGCATCACGTAGCGGTACGTCTTGCGGACGGCCGAATAGGTCGCGTGAAATTCATGAGAGACTTCGCGCGATTTGATGATTGTGATGTCATCGGGCAGGGCGGTTTGCAGAGCATTTCCGAATCGATCTTCCGGGATGCGACTGTTGGTAAAAAAACCGGCCGACTGGCCCAGAGCATGCACGCCCGCATCGGTTCTGCCCGCACACAGGATTCGCCGGTTTTCCCCCGTTAATTGCAGGACCGCCTGTTCCAATCGCTGCTGCACGGAGTCATGTCCGGGCTGAATCTGCCAACCGCTGTAGGCAGTTCCGTCATAGCTGACCGTCAGCAGAATATTGCGATCACCACGCGGTTGTTTTTGATCACCATCCGAGAAGCTGTTTGGCGTTGTGGAATCGGGCATGCTGCTGCCTTAGCTGTCGGTGGCCGTTGAAGAAGGCGCTTCCGCGGCTTGATCACACCGATGTCTGGAGATCAGCAGTCCACCCAGAAGAATCAGCCCGGCGCCCAGAAAGTAAGGGATGGATGTGGACTGTCGCAGCAGGGGAATGCCGACCAGCGGCCCCAGAATTCTGGCGAGTGATGAAAGGCTTTGTCCGCTGCCCAGGACTGCACCCTGCTCGTTGTCGCTGGCCGCCTGAGACAACAGTGAGTTCACGGACGGTGTGACGGCAGAGAATCCAATCACGACGATGGGAAGGATTCCCCACAAGGCTGACCCGGGCAGAACGCCCAGTCCCGTGCAGCCCAGCAGCACAAACCCAACCGTCATCAGCAGGACTCCGCCAACAGCCATACGCTGCTCACCAACTCGAGGCAGCAGCCGGCGAACCAGCATGCCCTGACCGATCGACAGGACAAATCCCACGTAGGCGTAGAGCAGATAGTTCCAGCGACTGCTGTAACCAAATCGCTGCGTTAACAGGGTCAGTGTGCTTTCAAACTGAGCGAACCCGAAGGTTGTGACAAAGATCGTGGCGAGGATCAGCGCCAGTCGAGGGGAGCTGAGATGCTGCAGCAGGATATTGGGACGGAAGCTGCGTTCGGATCCCGCTGTAACGCCGGAACGTCGTGACTCCTGTAATTTGAATGCCGCCAGCAGCAATGCAATGGCGGACAACATGGAGGCGACATATCCCGGTGCTCCTGACGGTGGAGTCAGCAGGACATCACGAACTTCGTTGCGCGGACGCGGTTCAGTCAGCATCTGGCTGACAGACATCAGGCTGGCTTCGTCGAGATTGCCGTTCTCCTGCATGTGGGCAACAAATTCGTCCGCGCTGATTGGCTGCTGATCTTCTTGCCAGTCGTTCATGCTGCGGATTTGTGTGTTTGACAAAGCAACAGCGTTGTCTTCCGAGACGCAGACGGCGCCGATCAGCGGGCCGAAGGTAAAGCCAATTCCAAACGCCGCACCAATTAATGCCATTCCCTTGCCACGGCCCCTGGCCCCGGTACTGTCCGCAATCACGGCTTGCGCAGTGGAAATGGTGGCCCCGGCAATGCCCGCGCCGATGCGTGTGAGAAACAGCCACGCCAGTGGTCCCATGCCCAGCAGCAGAAAATCTCTGCCCTGCGATGAGATCAGACCGAACAGACCGTAGGAGCAGGTGGAGCCGAACAGACCCAGCATCAGGATTGGACGACGTCCAACTCGATCCGAAAGAGCGCCCCACATTGGTGCAAACAGAAACTGCATCGCAGAAAACGATGCCATCAACATGCCCAACTGCATTCCGTCGGCATTGAACCAGGCTCCGTAGCGCGGCAACAGTGGCAGCACAATCCCAAACCCCAGCAGATCAATGAAGACCGTGATGAACACGATGGCCAGCGTCGCGCGACCTACTTTTGAGGGGCCTTCTGCAGTTGTTGAATCAGGCTTGTTCACAGGTTTTCCTTCAGCAGGAGCAGCCACGTGTGCGGCTGAGAATTTTGTTGGACTTGCAGTGCGTGGACGCTGGCTGTTGCGATGATTCGCCTGATCAGATTCGCCTGATCAGATTCGCCTGATCAGATTCGCCCCATCAGGTGCGCCTGATCAAATTCGGCGGATCCGTTTTCGAATATCGGTGGTAATACTCTGGTACGCTCCGTTCAGGCAACCGTCGTCGAAGACTTCACGGCGGATATATTCCACATCATCAGCCCCGACGGAACGGGAGAAAATTGGCCGCAGGTATTGCACACCCAGGGGAGAGAGCTGCAGCCGTTGTGAATCGAAGAACGACGGATGCACTTCCCGTGGTCGGATTTCCCCGTTGCGATCTCGCAGTTTGTTGGCTGCAATGGAGCTGACCGTGAATCCCGCGGTTTCGCTGTACTGTAAGGTGGCGACTTCGTTGTTGCTGCCGGTTGTCAGCAGGTCGACCGCCTTTCCGCCAAGTTGTGTTGCACTGTAGCGATCGAACAGAATGGGCCGTCCGCCGCGTTGAGTGTGTCCGATTTTTCGACTGAACAGCGGACTGGAATCCGGTTCAAAGCGACGTGTTTCTTCGAACAGATCATCTCCCAGTGACTGCTTCAGCATCTGTGCGATGGCATCGGCGGCGCCGGAGTAGCGAATATTTCCCGCCGGATCAAAAGACTTTGACGTGGCGCCCAGTTCCGTGCCCTCTTCGTTACGCACTCCTTCACCCACGACAATGACAACATTGTGCTGCCTGTCGTAGATGCGAGCCACTTGTTGAGTCAGCTTCCGAGGATTGACCGGAACTTCCGGGATCAGGATCAGGTCCGGCTGGGCATAGGCTGCCCCAAGGGCGATGTAGCCGGACTGTCGCCCCATGACTTCCACGATGGCGATGCGGTGATGGCTTTCCGCCGTGGTCCGCAGCCGTTCAATGGACTGAGCCACAGTGAACACCGCCGTGGCATAGCCCGGCGTGGCGTAGTTGATCATCTCCTCAAGGCGGATGGTGTCACGAGCAATCGAAGTTGATGCGGTCGAGGAACCCTGTTGGGAAGCAGCTTCGCGTTCGGCCCATTCTTCGGGTTCGCCGGGATAGTTCAGCCCGAGGTCGTTGTCGATCGTTTTCGGGGCCAGCACACAGGGCAACAGCTCAGTCAGCGGCTGCATGCCGTTGATCGTTCCATCACCGCCAATACAAATCAACCCATCCAGCTTCAGGTCGCGCAGGCTGCGCGCCACCGCGTCCCGGTTTTCCGGCCTGGTCGAGTCGACATAAGTTCTTGAAGACCCGAGCAGCGTTCCTCCTTTGCAGGGGTCCAGTTCCGGAATCCCTGAAAACAGCGGGTTCAGGAAGACGTGCGGAGTCTGCGGGTCCAGCAATGCTGCGTAGCCCCGGATCAAACCGACCATCTCAATTTTCAACGCGTTGGCCCGCTGGACGGCCCCGAAGATCGTGGCATTCAGCGCGGGGGTATCGCCTCCGGCGGTCAGAATTCCGATTCGTTTCATAATTCATGATCCGCAGAGTGATCAAACTAAGAGTCAGCGTGCGACGAAGTTTACCATTTTTCCTGGCACAGCGATCACCTTGATAACAGTCTTGCCTTCAAGGTGTTTCTGCACGCCCGGATCCGCTTCGGCAGCCGCCTGCATTTGGGCCGAGTCGGCATCTGCGGCGACGGTAATCCGCCCGCGAAGTTTTCCGCACACCTGGACCGGAATCTCCACTGTGGATTCGACCAGCAGCGATTCGTCCCATGCCGGCCATGCTTCGTAAGCCAGCGTCTGGTCGTGCCCAAGTGCATTCCACAGCTCTTCGGAGATATGCGGAGCAAAGGGGCTGAGCAGCAGCACGAGTGGCTCCAGCAGTTGTCGCGATCTGGTGGATTGCTCGTACAGGAAATTGGTGTACTCCATCATTCGGCTGATGGCTGTATTAAACGACAGTCGTTCAACGTCCTCAGAGACTGCCTTGATGGTTTTGTGAAGCATCCGCTGCTGGTTCTCGTCCGGAGCGTCTTCCGTGACAGCGGCGTCGAGCTGATTCTGTTCGGCCCTGTCATCGATGATCAGGCGCCAGACACGACCCAGGAAGCGGTAAACCCCTTCGACACCGGAGGTCTGCCATGGTTTCACCTGTTCGAGGGGGCCCATGAACATTTCATACAATCTGAGAGCGTCCGCGCCGCGTTGCTCCACCACCTCTTCTGGGTTGACAACATTGCCTCGGGATTTGGACATCTTTTCGCCGTTCTCTCCCAGGATCATTCCCTGATTGACCAGTCGGCGGAAGGGTTCCGGGTGAGTGACCAGACCACGATCAAACAATACCTTGTGCCAGAACCGCGCGTAGAGCAGATGCAGGACGGCGTGTTCTGCACCACCGATGTACAGGTCCACTGGCAGCCAGTAGCGTTCTTTTTCGGGATCGATGAACTGATTGGAATTCCTGCTGTCGCAGAACCGCAGATAGTACCAGCAGCTGCCGGCCCACTGCGGCATACTGTTTGTTTCGCGTTTCAGACGAACACCGTCGGAATCGGTCCGATAGAGCCAGTCCTCCGAAGCTTTGGACAGCATCGGCTCCGGCGTCCCGGTGGGTTTGAAGTCTTCAACGTGCGGATGCGGGACCGGCAGGCTTTCGATGGGCTCTGGCCGCATCAGACCGGTCGGTTCGCCGTTGTCATCCAGTTCGTGCCAGATTGGGAACGGTTCACCCCAGTAACGCTGGCGACTGAACAGCCAGTCCCGCAGTCTGTAGTTGACCGCCTGGCGGGCCACTCCGCGTTCGCTCAATGCAGCGGTAATTGCCTGTTTGCATTCCGCTGTGGGCATTCCATCCCATTCGCCGGAATTGACAGCGACGCCCAGTTCGGTCAGGGCCGCGGACTGGATGTCCACGGGTTCAGCCGTTTCCGTTGCCGGCTGGACAACCTGCACGATGGGAATGCCAAACTGTGTCGCAAATTCGTGATCGCGTTCGTCGTGGCCCGGTACGGCCATGATCGCACCTGTGCCATAGCTGATCAGAACATAATCAGCTATCCAGACGGGGACCTTTTCCCCGTTCACCGGATTCCAGGCGTAACCGCCCGTGAATACCCCGGTCTTTTGATGAGAGAGGTCGGTGCGATCGAGATCACTCTTGAGTGCAGCGGTACGGCGATACTCCTCAACCTGACCGCGTTGTTCGTCGGTTGTGATCTGGTCAACCAGCGGATGTTCCGGGGCCAGCACCATGTAGGTGACGCCAAACAGAGTGTCGGGTCGTGTCGTGTAGACTCGGATTGTGCCCGCAGCCTGCTCGTCAGGAAAACCGTCTGCTGTACGCTGCTGCAGCCATTCGGTCGGACTGTCGTCGCCGCCTGCCACCGCGAAATCCACCTCAGCACCGGTACTGCGACCGATCCAGTTTCGCTGCATGTACTTGATGGATTCCGGCCAGCCCAGATCCTGCAGTTCGTCACCCAGACGATCGCCGTAGGCTGTAATTCGCAACTTCCACTGTTTCAGGTTCAGGCGTTCCACCGGGTGCCCGCCACGTTCGCTGCGGCCGTCAATGACTTCTTCGTTGGCCAGAACGGTGCCCAGTTCCTGACACCAGTTGACCGGGGCCTCCGACAGATAGGCCAGGCGATGTTTGTCCTGATATCGGCGGACAGCGGAGTCACCCTTGGCTGACACTTCAGCGGGGACTGGAAGTTCTGAGATTGGCCGTCCGCGTCCGGTACGGCTTACACCATCCGGCCCGGTCCATTCGTGGCTCTCATCGTACCAGGTGTCATAAATCTGCAGGAAGATCCACTGAGTCCAGCGGTAATAGTCCGGGTCGGTGGTGGAGATTTCCCGGTTCCAGTCGTAGCTGAACCCCAGCATCTTCAGCTGCCGCCGAAATGTTTCGATGTTCTCTTCGGTTTTGATACGGGGGTGAATTCCCTTTTGTCGAGCAAACTCCTCGGCGGGCAGACCGAACGCGTCCCAGCCCATCGGATGCAGCACGTTGCGACCACGCATGCGAGCGTGGCGGCAAACGATGTCGGTGGCTGTGTAACCTTCCGGATGTCCGACATGCAGACCTTCCCCTGAGGGATACGGGAACATGTCCAGCACGTACAGTTTCTCACGGTCAGCGACACAGTCCTGAACCTGAAACGTCTGGTTGTCTTCCCAGTATTGTTGCCAGCGGGATTCGATGCTGCGAAAGTCGTAACGAGGCATGTGATTAATTCAGCTGGGCCCGCGGCCCGGTTCGTTTAAGCAGAAGAAAACTGGCAGCAGCCGCTGTCGACCGTACTGCCGGGGCTTGTCCGCGTTGTGAACAGCCCGCGGTCGCGAATTGTATGCAGACGCCAGATGAATGAAAACATG
>JAFMMM010000290.1 GCA_017859815.1 Planctomycetota bacterium
GGGCATTCATTGCCCAGGTCAATTCCGGAGCTCCGGTGGTGCCGAATTTCTGCCCCGCCATAAAGAAGACGTTGTCGATCTGCGGCAAAGTGGACACAGCAGCGCGATCCAGCAGATCGCAGCGAATCGTCTCCAGTCCGGCCTGTTGCAGTTCCTGTTCCTTTGCAGCCGACGTAAAGCGAGAGACCCCGATCACTCGTCGTTCTGAGTGTCCCAGTTGATCGAGCGATCGCCGCAGCATACGGCCGAGCGTATGCCCCATTTTCCCACCGGCCCCAAGCAGCAGGAAATCACCCGTGCTGTGCTGCAGTGACTGCAGGACCTGCGGCGTGGGTGTGCTGAGCAGATCATCCAGATCGGCGACGGTATTGACAGGCTGCATGATCCGGCCACCTTCAGCGTTTTTGAGGAGTTGGGTATTTGGCCAGAATCGCCTTCAGGCGCGCGGCGACTTCCGGAAGGTCGTTGATCAGATTCCGCCGCTCCAGCGGATCGGTTTCGTAATCGTAGAGTTCATATTCGGCCTTTGAGTCTGCTTCGGAGATTCGTTTCCATTGCACGAGCCGGTACCGTTCCGTGCGAATCGCGCGGCCCATTTTCTGTTTTGGGTAAACATGGAACGCATGATTGCGGACTCGAGCCGCCGGATCGCGAAGAACCGGGACCAGACTGAGTCCGCTGAGCGATTGTGGCGGCGCCGGTTTGGGCAGCCCAGCCAGCTCCGCCAGCGTCGGATAAACATCCACGCTTTCCGCGGGCTGCAGCGATGATGAGCCTCTGGTCGTGACACCCGGAGCGTGAATCAGCAGCGGGATGCGATTGGCCTGTTCGTAATTGGTGTGCTTCGTCCAGATGCCCAGATCACCCAGATGAAAACCATGGTCGCCCCAAAGCGCGATGATTGTGTTGCTGTCCAGTTCGAGGCGTTTCAGTTCGGACAGCACACGACCGATTTGGGCATCCGCAAAAGCGGCGCTGGCATAATAACCGTGAATCAGTTGCCGCTGGAGTTTCGCGGAGATGTTGCCCTGTTGAGGAACCGGGGCATAGTTGCTGATTTCTCCGCCGCGTTTCCCCGCGACCGTGGGAGCTCCTGCCGGCAGATCGGTGAATTCGGGCTGCGGAAGTTGATACGGATCGAACAGATCCCAGTACTTCTTTGGAGCGCTGAATGGCAGGTGTGGACGAACAAAGCCGACCGCCATGAAGAAGGGCGTGTTATCGTGATCGCGGCGTTGTTTGGCCGCCTGCAGCCTGCGAATTGCCTCAGTGGCCACTCGCCCGTCCGCATAATCATCGTCCGCTGCCGCGGGTGATTCGAACGCGGCGCCTCGAGGCAAATCGCCAATCCGATTCAGCTGTTGATTGGTGAAATAAGCTTCCTCGCGTGTCAGCTGGCCGCCGGTGCTGGCTGGGTCAAGGTATTCGATCACCTTGTCATGGAAATGAGGAACCGAGAAGGACTGCGGATCCCCTTCGTTGCCATGACCCACATGAAAGATTTTACCCAGTGATTCTGTCCTGTAACCGTGCGCGGCGAAATACTGTGGCATGGTCACCGCATCCGGCAGCTTTTGGCGAACGCGGCTGCCCAGTCCGTACAGGCCTGTGACGGTGGAATGAGCGCCCAGCATGAGTGTGAAACGTGACGGAGCGCAGACAGCCTGATTGCAGAAGGCGCGATCGAACCGCATGGAGCGAGTGGCCAGCTGATCAATATTCGGCGTGTGAGCGTGTGGGTCACCGTAGCAGCCCAGTGCCGGCTTCAGGTCATCGACCAGTAACAGCAGCACATTCGGGCGATCCGCGATTGAACTGGCGGGCACGGCACTGGCGGGCACCGGATCGGCGGCCGTAAGCGGCAGAGACGCAAGCAGCAGAGCGGGAAGCAGACAACGTATCATGATCGAATCCGAGGCGCAGGTGAGTTTGAGCAGCGGTGGTCAGCCAACCGATGACTGATGTTACAAAAGATGTTGCGACGGGGAGTAATTATCCAGCAGCTGATCCACAGCGTTTGCGGTGGGCATCCCTGGCTGAGCGCCGGGCTGAGTCGCTGCCAGGGCTCCGGCCGCGGCGGCATACCTGACTGCCATTGCGGGCAGGCAGTCTTTGGCAATGGCGATTCCCAGCGCGGCTGCGAATGCATCGCCGGCGGCCGTGGTATCGACCGGTGTCACTGGAAATGCTTCGAGATGCAGAGTCGCTTCGCCCGTGTGGCAGACAGCCCCCTGATCACCCAGGGTGACGACGACCGTTGTCTGGTCAGTTGTTCGCAGCGCCGTAGCCGCGTTCGCCGCATCCACCGGGGTACTGACGGAGAAACCGCTGAGCACTTCCGCTTCTGTTTCGTTGGGGCAGAGCCAGTCAGCGGAAAGGATTTCCGCCGGCAGATCCGTTCGTGCGGGGGCGGGATCCACGATAACCGGGACCTGATGCCGACGAGCCAGTTGCACGGCAGCCGCGACCGTTTCGACGGGGATTTCCAGTTGCAGCAGCACGACGTCAGCCGCGGCAATGGCGGCTTCTGCGCGGTGAACATCGTCAACACTGACCAGGGCGTTGGCACCGGGAACCACGATGATGGAATTCTGTCCCGAGTTTTCCACCTGAATGATGGCGATTCCGCTGCCGCAGTCTGCGGCCGTCGCGACATGATCGGTGTGAACTCCCGCCTGCCGCAGGGAATTCAGCAGAGTCGTCGCGAAGGCGTCGTTGCCAACTTTGCCAACCATGGTGACATCGCCACCCAGACGTGCCGCAGCCACCGCCTGATTCGCCCCTTTTCCTCCGGGAATTTCCTGCAGGCTGGTGCCGGGCAGTGTTTCTCCCGGGGAGGCAAGACGTTGGCAGCGCACAACCAGATCCATGTTGATGGATCCGATCACCACGACTTTGGGGCGAAACACGGCAGCATTTGTCATCGGCCGAATCCCTGCGGGGGCTGACTGGACAACTGGACGAGCGCTTCGATGACGCGAACTCGCTGCGCTTCGGTGAGTTTCAGATAATGCTGGCGACCTTGACCATCAGCGAAGAATTCCGTCAGGCCGTCATCCATCACTGCAACACGGCCAGCATCAGACAGTCCGAAATACCCGCGATCCGGCAGCACTGCGTACAGCACGCTGGTGAGATCCCATGTGGGACGATTGTGCGGAGGAGGGTTGTAAAGCACATACGATTCCGCCAGTGGATGGTGGGCCACATAATCATAATCCTGTTCGATGCTGGTGGCCGGGTAAGGGACAGACAAGCCAATCTCAAACCCGCTCCAGACAATCGTTCCGGGCCAGTCCTGGGCCAGAGCCTGAGCGGCGGGGATATCCTTAATGACGTTGTATTCGCGATGCAGACGGCCGTTGATCATGTCAAAGGCACCAGCCATTACGGACAGCAGCTTGACCTTCTTTGCGATCAGTTCGCTGCCGGTGAGTGGAGAAATTTCATCGCCCGGCGACTTCAGCAGGTTGGCAAGGTTTGTGGAGAATCCCACCTGAGCGATCAGCACACTGTGATCGGCTTCGGCGACAAGGGCTTTGCGAAGGACGGAAACGGCATCCGGTGCATCGCGGCCGCTGCGAAGATCATGCGGGTAACGATCGGCATCTCCCTGCTTCTCTGCGGCAAGGACTGTGAACTTACTTTGCTGCGGAGTAACACCGCTGTTGCAGACGCCAATGGGAACGTCGCCGCGGCCGTAAAACGTATTGACCGCATCCACAAATGCTGCACACTGTTCGTGGTCTTTGGTGATTGTGACGGCCACCAGACGACAGTCTCCGCGGGACTGGAGCGAATGAATCATTCCGAGAGCCAGGACATCGTCACAGTCGTTGCCGATATCGGTATCGAAGATCAGCGGCGGTGCTGCGGACTGATCCTGAGCGAAGGCGGGCAGGGACAACGGCAACCCGATCAGCAGGCTGAGAGCAAGGCGTGGGATCATAACGGCGGAATTCCGGAACAGGGCGGCAGGAAGATTCGCGCAGGCAGACAGGCTGACCGCGGATCAGGGATCACAGACAGCAGGATAACGCGCAGCAGGGTTGCGGTTCGAGCGGTGGGGCGGGGGGTTTTGGGGGAAAACGTCGATGCGGCAATCGCAGCGGCGGGCAGCCCGGTTACTCCTGCAGGCGTGCTTTCCAGGCGGCGATCTGCTGCAGCACTGGTTCGCGTCCACCGGATCCGTAACTTTGCAGAGCGGCGTTGGCGTTGATGGTGCCCAGGACTTCCGCCACATCAGCTTCAATCAGATCGCAGGCCTGTTGCAGGTCTTGCAGCGGCAATTCCGCCAGTCGGCAGCCGCGACCTTCACATTCTGCCACCAGTTTTCCGACGGTTTCGTGCCCGGTTCGCATTGGGACACCTCGCTTGATCAGGTATTCCATCAGGGCTGTTGCATCGAGGAATCCGTCTTCGAGGCGGGCGTTGATCACGTGGCGCTGCAGTTCGGCGCCGGTCACGATTGCCGGAGCCAGTTCCAGGCAGGGGCTGAGTGCATCGAGGGCCGCAAACATGCCCAGCTTGTCTTCCTGCAGGTCGCGGTTGTAAGCCATGGGCAGGCTTTTCAGCAGGACCAGAATTTGCGGAACAGTGGCCACGATCCGCGCTGTGCGACCGCGAATCAGTTCGAGCACATCCGGGTTTCGTTTTTGCGGCATGATGGATGACCCGGTGGTATAGGCATCCGGCAGCTTCAGAAATCCAAACTCCGTGGAGAACCAGAGGATCCATTCCTCCGCCCACGAACTGAGATGGGTGGCGATCAGCGACATTGCGAACACAAACTCTGCCAAATAGTCGCGGTCACTGCTGACGTCCAGGCTGTTGGCAGCAACGCTGTCGAAACCCAGCAGTTCGGCAGTCATGTTGCGATCAATTGGCAGGGAGGTTCCGGCCAGGGCGGCGGCACCGAGCGGACTGATATTGGTGCGTTTGCGGCAGTCGGCAAGGCGTTCGCGATCGCGCTGGAACTTTTCCGTCCACGCCAGCCAGTAGTGTGGGGCCAGGACCGGCTGAGCGCGTTGCAGGTGCGTATAGCCAGGCAGCACCAGATCGATGTCCCGATCGCAGCGATCCACAAATGCCTGCTGAATTGCCTTCAGTAAAGCGTCCAGCTGGTCGATGGCATCGCGAACATAGAGCTTGATGTCTGTGGAGACCTGATCGTTTCGGCTGCGGCCGGTGTGCAGTTTGCGACCGACATCGCCGATGCGGGCGATCAGTGCACTTTCAATGTGCATGTGAATGTCTTCAAGTTCCTGCTTGAAGGGAAATTCCCCGGCGGCAATTTCCTGCCCAATCTGCTGCAGGTTTTCGGCAATGCTGTCGCGTTCTTCCGTGGTGATCAAACCCACGCTGGCCAGCATGGTGGCGTGGGCAATCGAGCCGCGGATGTCGACTTCGTACAGTCTCCAGTCGAAGCTGATGGATTCCGTGAAAGCCTCAACACGCGGGTCTGTCGCCTGCTGAAATCGTCCGCCCCATGCCTTTGCCACAACTGTGCCTCTTTCGGAAATGTGAGTCTGCTGACGACCCTCGGAGCGGGTCGGGTTGACCTGCCGAGGCAACAGTGATGTCTGCGTGATCCTGCGGTATTCACCGGATGCTGTGATGAGCCCCGCCGGAATGATTGTCTGGAAAACACTTTGCACCGGGCTGTTACTGCGGTGCCGGGAATGCGGCAGAAGTCTGTTGGTGCTTCCAGCCGGATCTGTGTGCAGACGATAACCAAACCAGTCGCCGAGGAACAGCAGACCGCACCTTCGAGACTCACGTTGCCCGTGTTCCTGCCCGCAGGCCATTTTCATTGTGTCCTGTCCGCTGATGACGTCCAGGTCGCAGCAGAGATGCAGCCGTGTCAGAGAGGCGGGAACACAAGGTGACACGGGGGGCACCGCACATTGTGTGCTGCTGCACGTGGTTCGGGCAGTTCTTTTGTCAGCCGCTTACCGGGCGATGATCGACTGGTGATCGTAACCCGCTTTCGGGTTTCCAGTGGAGCTCAACCCGGCTGTTTGCCATGTTCCACGACCACGGTGGTGCGAATTCCGCCTCGAGGCGTAAAGGCCGCTTCGATTTTCATCCAGCGAGGCGAGGTGACGGCGACCAGATCGTCGAGGATCATGTTGGTCACACGTTCGTAGTAGGCGCCGTGGTTGCGGTATTCCTGCAGATAGAGCTTGAGCGACTTCAATTCGTAGCAAAGTTCATCCGCGACGTAGGAAATCGTCAGGGTCCCAAAATCCGGGTGCCCGGTCTTGGGGCAAATGGAGGTAAATTCCGGGGCCACGGTGACGACCACGAAATTTCGTTCCGGGTAAGGATTGGGGAATGTATCCAGAGTGTCGCGGGATGGATCGCTCATAGTATTCGACTTTGCAGAATGCTGAACAGAAGCCGCTGATCGGCGGCAGCCCATTGGAAGGGATCATAGCCAGCAAATCGGACACGCAAGGCGTTGTCCTGCAGCCCCCCCGGGATTTCTCAGAGAAACCTGCGTTGTCGCGGGCTGGCGCGTTCGGGTGCAGTGGGCTGAGCTGATCGTTTTGGCGGTTTCTGCCGGGGAGGTTGAATTCCGGATTGAGGCGGTTGCTGTGTGGCGGCGGTGTTTGGGTGCGTGCTGCGGCGATTTAGCTGCAGTGATTTGTGTTGACGGGGGGTGGGGCGTGCCGGTGGGGGCAGCGGTGAAGTGTCTGGCCGGTGATCTGCGAATTGGCAGACAGGGCCCGGTGAGTTTGAGCAACTGGTGAGTTTGAGCGACAGTACGGCTTCGGCTTAGGCGTTGTCCTGGGAATCCAGTTGATGATTCATATCGTGAGCCGGTGAATTGCTGGTCGTCTTCCCAACGATAACGGCCGGAACACCGGCTGCCGTGCAATGCGGCGGAATATCATGCAGCACAAC
>JAFMMM010000027.1 GCA_017859815.1 Planctomycetota bacterium
GACGCAGTGCTGGGGGATCTGACGCTTTCTGTCAGCGAGCAGGGAACGCTGGAAAGCTCCGAAAATGTTGAAATTCGCTGTCGAGTACGTGGCAGTAATACAATTACGTGGGTGATCGAAAGCGGCACCGAAGTTGTGCCCGGTGATCTGCTGGTTTCTCTGGACACTCTGACGATCGAGGAAGAAATCAGCGAACGCACCAAGTTTTACCACCTCGCAAAATCGCAGGCTGCGAGGTCAGCAGCTGATGTCGCAAGAGCAAAGCTGGCCATCGACGAATACTCCGAGGGACGTTTCATCACCGAACTTGCCACGCTGAAAAAGAACCTCGCTGTTGCCGAGTCTCGTTTGTTGAATGCGACGAGTCACAAGCAGCATTCAGAAATGCTTTCCCGCAGTGAGTACGTTCGCGAACTGACTGTCGAGGAACGCCAGTTTGCGGTCAGTCAGGCCAAACTCAATCTCAGTCTGATCCAGACGCGGATTGACGTTTTGGAAGAGTTCACCAAAGCGGAAGAACTCATCCGTCTGCGTGGTGAACTGAAAGCTGCAGAAGCGAATCACGCTGCCGACCTCGAACGCGTGGATGCAGATCTGCAGCGTCTTGAACGCGCTCAGGAAGAACTGGGTTACTGCGAAATTCGCGCGAAGCGAGCCGGCCTTGTGATTTATCCCAACAACGAAGACTGGGAGGACGCGCCAAAAATTGAGCAGGGCGCAACCATTCGCAAAGACCAGATCCTGCTGCTGATGCCGGACTTGAAACAAATGCAGATTCGAGTTGGTATTCACGAGTCGATCATTGATCGAGTCGCCCCCGGGCTTGAGGCAGAAGTCACCATGAACGAGGAAACACATTCCGGGGCGGTCGATACGGTAGCCGCCGTCGCTCGCCCTGCCGGCTGGTGGACCGGCAATGTTGTGAAGTATGACGCCGTAGTGTCGCTGCCACGCGGCATTCAAGGACTGCGGCCGGGAATGAGTGCACGAACAGATGTGATTCTGGCGGAGTATCAGAACGTCGTGAAAATTCCGGTCTCTGCGGTGCTGCAGACGAGGGAGGGCGAGTTCTGCTGGGTCAGAATCCAAAACCAGATTCAAAAACGAAATATCAGCACGGGCGAAAGCAACCGTCTGGAGATTATTGTCACCGAAGGAATTACGGCAGACGAGCAGGTTGTTCTCGACCCGCTGGCCGGGATTCCGGAAGCACGCGAGCTGGCGTTGTTGGCGGCGGCAGACACTGCTCCATCGACGGCTTCTGTTCCCTGACAAAGCCCTTCCCCAACAGTATTCATCAACCTGTGATTGCGATTGCCCGTATTGATGTTTGGCGACAGTTCACAACCAGACTTCCCATCAACGGTCGGAACACTGTTCGGGTGCATCGTTCGTCGTGCAGCTCCCGCATTCCCCCTGCTGTTCATCCTGTTTGTCGGGTGCAGCGAGGAGGATCCCCATACCGGTCTGCTGACTCAAAAGGTGACACGTGGATCGCTGGTGGTCACGGTCGCAGAACAGGGGCTTCTGGAAAGTGCCGAAAACCACGAAGTGAAGTCCAAAGTCCGCGGCCGGAATACGGTGCTGTGGATCATTGAAAGCGGATCGATTGTCAGGAAAGGCGACGAACTGGTTCGGCTGAGTTCACTTGGAATCGAAGAGCAGATTGATGAACGCCGCAAGTACGCCAACTGGTCACAGTCCGCCGCGGACAGAACTGCCGGCCGCCTTGCCAGCGCGAAACTGGCGATCGGCGAATATGAAGAGGGGCGGTATCCGACTGAACTGATGACTTTGCAGAAAGAAGAAGCTGTTGCCCAGTCGGCAATTCAAAACATGGTCAACCAGGCGACACACATTTCCCAACTGGCAGACAGTCAGTACACCAGCGACCTGGAACTGGAGGAGATCCTTTTCTCTGTTCGCGATGCGACGCGTTCGCTCGAGCTGATTCAAACTCAGATTGACGTGCTGACCAACTATACATTTCGCGAAGAAATGCAGACTCTCAAAGGAAATCTTGCCGGGATCGAGGCAACTCACAAAGCCAACGTCGAACGTGCCCAGGCTGACCTGTCACGACTGGAGCGTGCCGCAGAAGAACTTGCCGGCTGCGTAATCGTTGCCGAGCGCGATGGCCTGGTCATCCATCCCAATGCGGCCAAATGGGAAACCGCTCCGATCGCTGAAGGCAGTCAGGTTCACAAAGACCAGATCCTGTTATTGATGCCTGATCTTCAGCAAATGCAGGTCCGGGTCGGTGTTCACGAGTCAGTGGTCAAGCGTGTGACACCAGACCAGTCTGCGGTCGTCACCATGGCAACTCAGCAGCTTTCCGGCAAAGTCACTGAAGTGGCTTCAATTACCAAACCGGCCGGCTGGTGGACCGGCAATCAGGTTCGTTACGACACCGTGATCCAGCTGCCCTCCGAACCGGGACTGCAGCCTGGAATGAGTGCTGAAGTGGAAATTACAGTTGCAGAGTATGAAGACGTACTGTTAATTCCCGTGGCGGCCTGCGTCGAGCAGGACAAGCAGGCGTGGTGCTGGGTGAAACAAGACGGTCAGCCAACTCGCCGCAGCCTCGTGCTGGGTGACACCAATGATGTGCACCGCATTGTGGAACAGGGTTTACAACCGGGCGACGAGGTCTATCTGAATCCGGCCGCCTTTGACTCCCCGGTCCAGCAGGCGAATTCGGACGACACAGGAGATACGCCCGAAGAAGACAAAGCTGCATTGCAGTCTGCCGAGCCAGGCGATGCCTCTGAGCAGAGTACGAAATCGGGAGACAAACAATGATCTCCCAGCTTTTTCAGACAATCGACCTGGGCATTAAAAGCCTGCTGGTCCAAAAGCTGCGTGCCGGTCTGGCAGCACTGGGGATCTTTATTGGAACGTCCACCGTGATCTGGCTGGTGGCCATGGGCGAAGGCGTCAGCTACCGGGCTCAGCAGCAGATTCTGGAACTGGGTGCTCGAAACGTCATCGTGCGGACGAAACAGCCCAATGGCGAAAGTGAAGACGAAGCCAACAGTCGGGTCAAAATCTACGGCCTGCTGCGTTCAGACTATCGTCGTATCGTGGAAAACATCCCCAATATCAGTCGTGCAATTCCGATGCGGGAACTTCGTTTCGAACTCCGCCGCGAAGATAAGACAGCAGACGCGCGACTGGTGGGCTGCAGCGAAGACTACCTCCAGCTGAATCGGCTTCAAATCGCTCGCGGACGCTGGCTGGCTGAACGAGACCATGGAGAAAAAGTGATCGTCCTGGCCAGCGACACAGCCGATCGTCTGTTTCCATTTGAAAACCCGATTGGTCAGACAATCTGGGTCGGCAGTGAATTCTATACGGTGATTGGCGAGACTCAGACACGAATGGCCTCAGCAGCGATTGGTGGCAGTCTGGATTCCCGCGACTACAACCTGGACGCCTATATTCCCCTGCAGACGATGCGTCAGCGTGTCGGCGACCTCGTCATGAAGCGGGTTGGAGGCGGTCAGGGATGGAACTTCGTTGGCGAGGATGTGGAACTCAGCCAGATCACCGTGGAAGTGAAGGACATTGCAGATGTCGATGAGACAGCTCAGATCATTGAGACTCTGCTGAAGAAATACCACGATCAGGAGGACTACGCCGTTGTGGTCCCTCGGGAATTACTGCGTCAGGCTGAGCGAACACGAACAATGTTCAACGTGCTGCTGGTGGTCATTGCCGGAATCTCGCTGCTGGTGGGTGGAATCGGCATCATGAATATCATGCTCGCCACCGTGACTGAGCGAACTCGGGAAATTGGCGTTCGCAGAGCGCTGGGGGCGACACGCAGTGACATCATTGTTCAGTTTCTGGTTGAGACTGTTGTGCTTACAGCAACTGGCGGGCTGTGCGGTGTGATGTTCGGTGTTGCTGTCGGTCCTGTTTTCCGATTTCTCAAGCAGACGATCACCACGCTCTCTCCCGGATCTTTGCCCCCGATTGTCCAGTCTCTTGAGCCTCGGATCGCGATGTGGTCTGTGATTCTGTCACTCGTGATCTCTCTTGGCGTCGGTGTGCTGTTTGGAGTTTATCCGGCTCGCAAAGCAGCCTTCCTCGACCCAATTGAGGCCTTACGACATGAATAGTCAGGAATCGGAGAGATTCCGTCAGGCTCTTGTCCACAATTTCAACCAAATTGCGGTTCTTCGTTGTCCGAGCCGGGATGAAACTGCAGTCACGAAATCCGTCTTCTCCATTCGGAATTTGAACTCAGTTTCACCGGCTCGGCGATTTTTTACAGGTTCTGATTTCCGTCATCATCGCTGCAGCCCTGCTCCATACAGGGCCGGATCACTGTTGCCGGTCATCACCGTTGCCTGCCATCGGATAATTCTCCCGGACATCCCGAATGCCGTCTGAAAGTGAATCATCGAAACAGAACGAGTACGCCTTTCAGGTTCAGGAACTCACTCGAACCTACTTCATGAAAGGCGAAACAGTCCACGCGCTGCGCGGTGTTTCCTTTGATGTTCCTGCCGGCGAATATATCGCCATCATGGGTCCGTCGGGGTCCGGAAAGAGTACGCTGCTGAACCTGCTGGGCTGCCTTGATCGCCCGACATCCGGTCACTATCTGCTGGCGGGGGAAGATGTGGGAACCCTGACCGATTATCAGCTGTCACGAATTCGTGGCCGGCGGATTGGGTTTGTTTTTCAATCCTATAACTTGTTGCAGCAACTGAACGTGTTGGAGAACATCAAGGTACCGCTGCAGTATCAGGGTCTGATTGGTCGCGACGCTGACGAGAAATGTCGCGAGCTGGCCGACCTCGTGGGACTGGGAAGTCGAATGTATCACCGCCCAGCGGAACTTTCGGGCGGGCAGCAACAACGCGTGGCAATTGCCCGCAGCCTTGTCAACGACCCCTACTTTATTCTTGCCGACGAAGCCACCGGGAACCTCGACTCTTCCACCACTGACGAGGTGCTCGACCTGTTTGCCAGTCTGAATCAAAGTGGGAAGACGATCATTATGATCACACACGAAGACGAAGTGGCTGCTCGCGCGAGGCGAGTCATTCGGCTGCGCGATGGTCTGATTGAAACAGATGAGTATCACGCCCGGCCGCCGTCGTGATCTTCCGGAATGGATCCCAGAACCTGCACAACCGGCCAGGTGCGCGGGACTGACAGGAATCAGCGCAGGGATTGCATGGCGGCCAACGCGGGGCTGGTGAAAACAATTCGTTAGTGAAGAGCCTGTCGGTTGACCGGGATCAGGCGCACCTGAGTGACCTCGAGTCCGGAACGCTCTGCGGCATTTGCGAAAAACCAAACATGATCCAGCATACGTCCGTGAGGTGATGGCTCAAAACGTTCCTTCTCATCCTCGACCGACGGATCGAGCCAGGTCGTCTGCAGGGAATAGACCAGCCGGAAATTTCCATCGGCATCAGGAGTCGTCAGCGGTTGTCGGTTGCCGGCGTCAAGCCGGTATTTTCCTGCAAACTCGCCGCTGGAATTGGAAACATTGATCCCACAATAGATACGGCATGCAGACTTAATGCGTCCAGTCACCTCGACCTGAGCATCAGATTCCAACAGCACATCCGCTCCATCGGGGGACACAACCGACAGCGAGAGCAGATCAAGGGTGATGTTGGGAGCTTTCTCGGGAATCAGCGGCGCGGACCGCTGGATCGCTGGATCGCCACCCTCTGCCGGGACCCAGCGTCCATAACATCCTGGCCCCGCAGCAACATCACTTTCCCAGAACCTGACCGTTCCCGGTTGCTGCAATTCCAGTGGCAAAACCGGATCCACCACGACCCGATGCATCGCCGGTACGACAAGTTCCTGCCGATCGCTTCGCCGGCGCAGTCGAACCTGCCCCTCGCTGACGGACAGGCTGGTCTGGTTGGCATCAGAAATCACATCAAACTGAGTTCCGAGGACCTGCAGTTCTGCGGAGCGCGTCCAGACCAGCATCGGCCGTTTGTCAGGTTGCTGCGTTGCCGAGACGCTAATCCGCCCTTCACGCAGCCGCAGTCGTTTTTGCCCTTCATCCGACACCGTGAGTACCGAGATCCCGGAAACCGTCACTCGCGATCCATCGCGAAACTCCAAACAGAACCAGGCGTCCGGAGACAATCCTTCAATCGTGCCTCCGGTCACACCGCCACCCTGCCCCGGCAGGTCCACAAGCTGGCCGTTGCCCGCAGTCCAGACCAGCGAACCACCGCTGCCAGCAATTGTTCCAATCACCTCTGTCTCGCTGGAAAAAAACAGGTCCGTCCCAGGAATCAGAGCAAACGCAAGGAACACAAGCAGAAGAATTGGGACTGCCCTCTGACCGAAAGACCGCCGACCATGATGGTTTCGCAACGGAGTCAGGCGGGATGCCTGCATGACAGAACCCAGATTCGCGCTGAGAGTCATTTCTTCGACGAACCGCCGCGCAGCATCTGAATCACTGTCCAGCAGGATGGCAAGTTCACCCATCTGTTCGTCAGAAAGCTGATGAGTGTGGCAACGCTCAAACAAGTCTTCAATTTCAGACTGGTTCATCGGGCAGTCTCCTGATGTCGTAACTGCACGCACTCTTTCAATCGGCGTCGTGATCGAAACAGACTTTTCCTGACACCTTCAACACTCATCCCAAGCCGTTCGCTGATCTGCAGGTAACTGGAATTCCCCACGATCCGCTGAAACAGGATGTCTGCGGATTTTTCCGGCTGACGGTCCAGACAGGCCTGCAGGATCTCGCGCTGCCGGTATCGTATCTCCGCTTCACTGTCCTTTTGAAATCGCTCAAATGCGCCGTCGATGGCGTCAGCGAGGAGTCGCTCATTCAGGGAACGCTCCTGTTTTTTCCTGCGATACAGACGCTGCACTTCGATTCGCAAAATCGCTCGACACCAGGCAAGCACCGAGGTGCCCGGTTCAAACTGATCGTGTTTGCGAACAACGACAAGCATCGTTTCCTGGACAACGTCCTGAGCCTCGTTGTAATCGCCGAGCAGTGCCAAAGCGTACGCCATCAGTTCCGGCTGCACAGCAAAAGCATCTCGGATCACCACATCGTCCAAATTGTCCATGACCAAACAAGCCTCAGCCGATCCCCGGTCAAAAACACTGACAGTCGGGTCCCTGCCGACATGCCTCTCATCAATCCACCGCACCCCGGCAGACAAAATGGACAGAAATCTCGTGAAAAACCTGAAGCCGCAGCGGGCGGGTTCTGTCCGGCCGGCGGGGGCGAATCTTACTGTGGAGGAGCAACACGGACAGGCCTTATGAGAGTCGTCGATTCACTGATGGCGAAGATGGCGAAAAACGGAAGCATGATCGCCATCAATACCAGTAGCCCTGTGATACGCCCGGCACGATCCATCTTCCGGCTCACCGAATATCCGGGCGGCAGAATCAGACAGAGAATCCAGACACCCAGATTCACCAAAGGAATCACTAAAAGGATCGCAGGCAGCAGTGGACGCAGCCCGGCATTCCGCATTCGTCGCACGGTCATCGGTAATTGCAGCAGTGCTCCCAGAATCAACAACTCCGTAAGACCAACGCCAATTCCAGACGTCCCCAGCACCGCCAGTAACAACGTATACAGAATAGTGCTTTGCAACAGCCAGGCCAGGCGACCGATGCCGGGAGCAGATTGATCAACCCCGGGAATCCCCTCATCGTGATCGACCTCAACAACCTCGAAGGGATTGCTTACGTTCACAGTTTGTCTCCTGTTCAGCTGGTTCTCACCAGCATGGAATCTGTCAGCCGACACTGAAAAGCCATCGTCCGGTCAGGTCACAGCGTCAGAAATTCCGGCGGATCAGCTGCCACAACGCGGCGACGTTTTCATACAACCACGCATGATTGCTGCCGATCCCCCCCGTGGACGGGACAATGCGGGGCCAGAAATAGTCACGTGCACTTCCAGCCCTGACAAAGGCATAATCCGTTGGTGCCGGCAGCACCTGCATGCCCTCGTCTTCGAAAATCATCTTTGCCCGCGGCATATGCCCCGCCGAGGTTGCCAGAACGACCGGCTGCCCGGTGTTGACTCGCCCCACTTCGATCGCCTCATCCAGACTGCTCTCTGCTGTCGTCACCAGCGAGGAATCAATCTGCTCAATCGCCAAAGTCTGCTGCATTGCTTCCCAGAATGCCCGTTTTTCGCTGGCACGACTTGTTCCAGCGATCGAAACAACCAGTTGAGCATCCGGCCTGGCTCTGACAACGCGAACTCCTTCCAAAAGCCGTGCAAGGAACGCGCCACCAACTCGACTGTTCGCAGGCAGATACTGATCCGGATTGAAACCGGTCCCCAGCACAACCACCTGCAGCGGCCCAGCCGGAAGCTGTGTCGTATCCAAAGGAGCAATGGAGTACTCTGCCTGCCGGCGAGCCTCAAACGTCCAGATGCTGAGACTGCCCAGCAGCAGCACAAGCGTTCCCAGCAGCAGAATCGCCACACCGGAACGCCGATCACGCCGATATCTGAGCCAGCCCCAAAGCAGCAGCACCAGAGCAATCACTAACGGCGACAGGCAGGTTGCCACGAAGGCCTTAAATTGTTCCACGGTTGATTCCGATGAGAGATCAGCAGAAACGACCAGCGTACGAAATGCCGGTTGATCTTCACCAGCATATCAGACCATGGTGACAATCCAAAAATTGCAGTGACTTTATGCCGATCGGCCGAGAATCCTGCCCATCACGATTGGTACTCTCGGAACACAAGAATTCAGCATCCCGCAGAATGAAAATGGATTTCCGGACCGCTCTGATGAATTGACGATTTCAATGGCCGCCATCGCTTCACTCCTGATTGTCCTGACGATTTCCCTGATGGTAACTCGCGTCGCCACGATGGCCCTGGTGCTCACAGGAATGTCCCGGGAAGCGGCACGGTTTCAGGCCAGATCCGCTTTCAGCGGCGTGGGTTACACCACTCGGGAAGCAGAAGACGTTGTCAGCCACCCTGTTCGACGTCAAATCGTGATGCTGCTGATGCTGGTCGGTCAACTGGGAGTTGGGGCCGTTGTCGCAACGCTCATGCTTTCCCTGATGCAGACTGTAGAGGCAAAATCAATCTGGTCGCCTCTGATCTTGCTGGCCGCTGGATTGATTACGCTCTCGCTGGCAGCACGAAGTCGATTTGTAGAACGCCATACCAATCGCCTGATTGCGAAAGTTCTCAAGAACTGGGGCCAGCTGCAGATCCGCGATTATGTCGCCATTCTCCAGCTGCAGGATGGGTATGCCGTCAGCGAGCTGTTCGTTGAACCGGCCGACTGGCTCACCAATCGCACGCTGATTGAACTGAAACTTCCGAACGAAGGTGTTCTGGTTCTCGGTATCAAGCGTTCCGAAGGCGTCTTTCTGGGCACGCCGTCCGGAGACATGAAGATTCGCTCCGGGGACACTCTGATTCTCTACGGACCGGTCGAAAGAATTCGGGAACTGGATCGCCGCAGCCGAGGCAGCAAGGGTGATCTGGCACACGCCGAAGCAGTTGTCGAGCAGCGGGAAGACCTTGATGAACAGGTGCAAATCGACGTGCAACTGGACGCCCAACACGTGGAGAACAACTCAACGCTCTGAATCCCCGGCCAGATCTGCTTCCGGAAACAGCAGGCAGAACGCAATTCGCCGCAGCAGACGTGCTGTTGTGGCCCACACAATTGCCTGACAGGGCTGAGTTCTCACGGCAGCCGTGACCACGACAGCAACATGCTGGAACTGGCGAGTCACCCGCCGACAGGACCTGATCGTCTGGCACTGGAAACACCGGACAGCACTGTGGCCCCTGAATCTGCACATCGCCGGCAATCTCTGCCCGGTGACTTTCAGGAAATCAGTTCCGGAATCGGATCCACATGCTCAACGCCGACCAGTTTCTGATCCAGTCCACCAAAGAAGTATGACAACCGATTAGGGTCCAGACCCATCTGGTGCAAAACTGTTGCATGCATGTCGCGGACATGCAGCGGACGGTCAACGGCACGGGCCCCCAGCTCATCAGTGGAGCCGATGCTGATGCCGCCCTTAATTCCACCACCCGCCATCCACATGGTGAATCCGTAAGAGTTATGATCTCGCCCGGTTCCGTTTGCGTATTCCGCTGTGGGCTGACGGCCAAATTCTCCGCCCCAGACGACGAGTGTTTCGTCGAGCAGGGAACGTTCCTTCAGATCCTTCAGCAATGCCGCGATCGGCTGATCGGTTCGACCGGCATGATAGTTATGGTTCTTTTCGAGGTCGCCGTGTGCGTCCCAGTTGTCGTCGTTGTGGGCACCACCGGAGTAAATCTGGATGAACCGCACCCCGCGTTCCACCAGGCGTCTGGCCAAAATACACTTCCTCGCAAAATCTTCAGTCTGAGGATTGTCCAGACCGTACAACTGCTGAGTCTGGGCAGTTTCCTGCTGCACATCGACCGCTTCCGGAGCGTACTGCTGCATCTTGTAGGCCAGCTCATAACTGGCAATGCGTGCCGCCAGGTCTGAATTATCCGCACGCAGTTCCTGATGGCGGCGATTCTTTTGCAGAAGCCGATCCAGCAGCCGTCGCTGGGTCTCCTGTGTCATGCCGTCCGGTGGAGCCAGGTCAAGAATCGGTGCTCCCTGCGACCGTACAACGACACCCTGATAGCTGGCTGGCATGTACCCACTGGACCAGTTCTTGGCGCCGCTGATCGGTCCCCCCTTCTGATCCAGCATGACAACGAATCCAGGCATGTTCTCGTTCACGCTGCCGAGACCATAGTTCACCCAGGATCCGAGCGCCGGGCTGCCACTGAGCACCTTGCCGGAATTCATCATCAGCATTGCCGACCCATGGATCGGTGAATCGGCCGTCATTGAGTTCAGGAACGCAATATCATCCGCACAGGAACCAACGTGAGGAAACAGATCGCTGACCCACTTGCCACATTCCCCGTACTGTTTGAACTTCCATTTCGGCTCGACAATGCGGCCATTATTTTTGTGACCACCGCGTCCAAATGTTTTGACATCAACGGTCTTGCCATCCATGCCGTACATATCGGGTTTGTAATCGAAGGTATCGATATGGCTGGGACCGCCATACATAAACAGGAAAATCACACTCTTCGCTTTGGGGGCGAAATGCGGAGGTTTTGGAGTCAGTGGATTCAGTGCAGCGAGGTCTTCCTCTGCAGCTGCCGCAGAACCATTGAAAAAACCGTCTCCGGACAGCATGGAAATCAGCGGCAGTGCACCAAACCCCGCGCCTGTCTGCCACAACGCTTCGCGGCGGGTTCGTCGACAAAAGGTTCCCTGTGGTCGATCGCTCATCTCGTTTCTCTCTTCCATTATCATTGATGCCGGGACTTGATCGGGCCCGGCCAGTGTTCTGTCATTCTTCCAGTGTGTTCGCATTTCCGCAGAGCTGATCACCGGCAGTGACAGACCGCGCCGATCAATCGTATCCCCCTGGCGGTGAGCTTCGTTTAGTCGAGGTAAACAAACTCGTTCGTGTTCAGTTGCAGCAGACAGAAAATCTGCAAAGCCTGTTCAGCTGTCACTTGCCGTTCCTGTTCCAGCTGCTTCAGGAATTTCAGGTCTTCCTGAATCACACCATCGTCTGCGGACCGCCCGGTTGTCAGCTGCACTGCAAATCGCAGCTGCTGCTCCACGGAGTCCGGAAATTCGGCGGTAATCCTGTCGGCAAGAATCTGTGCCTGCTGATTCAGAAAATCGCTGTTTAACATGGCCAGTGCCTGGGTGGGCACCGTTGTCGTTAAACGAACAGCACAGGCCGTGTCTGTTTCAGGAGCGTCAAAACCGGACAGCATCGGTGGCCGCAGTGATCGCTTCACGTGGACGTAAACGGTTCGCCGAGCAGAATCCTCTGGTGACGATTGCCCCCATGCCGCACCGGGACGCGACGCTGTGGCCAGGACTTCCGGCGACAACGGCGGAAAGATGGGCGGACCATACATGCGCAGGTTCAGCATACCGCTGACAGCCAGGACTGAGTCGCGAATCTCCTCCGCCGTCAGACGTCGAAGATTGAAACGCCAGAACAGATCGTTGTTGGGATCCACGTCCAAAGCCTGCTGATTTCCAGTCGAAGACATCTGATATGTGCTGGACAGCATGATCAGCTTGTGCATCTGCTTCAGACTCCAGCCTCTCGAAATCAGTTCAGCAGACAACCAATCCAGCAATTGCGGATGAGTCGGCGGCGTCCCCTGATATCCGAAGTCACTGCTACTGCGCACAATGCCGCGACCGAAGTGATGTTGCCAAAGTCGATTGACCACAACTCGCGACGTCATCGGGTTGTCCGGACTGGTAATCCAGCGTGCCAGGGCTGTTCTGCGACCGGAAGAGTTCTCGGGAGCGACTTCGTCGTAGACCGGTTCCGGTGGGTTCAGAATTTCAGGAAATGCCGCCTGAACTTCGTCGCCCTTCATCGACGGCAGTCCACGCCCCAAAATCCAGGTTTTGTTCTGTCCTCGTTCAGCCACGGCCATGGCAAATTCCACCGGCAGTGCCGGGACATTTGCCTGGCTCTCTGCAAGCTGCCTGCGTAGTTCCACGTAGTCACGATTTGTGTTTTCGCCCAACAGCTTGTCACCCTGTTCGGCAAACAAACGACGGACAGTATCGGCACCGTCAACAACCAGGCCCGCATCGATGTACTGACCACCGCCGGTATTGCGACAGTGAATCGCGATTGTGTTGCGACCGGTCTGCAGAACATTCACCGCGTTCTGACTGATGTCCACTTCTGTGTATTCACGAATGTAACCCCGGAATTCTGCGACTAATGTTCCGTTGATGTAAATCTCGGCATCTTCGTCATGGTGAATCTGCAGCATCACCTTCGTTGGGATTTCATCCAGCCCGAAGTAACGCCGCATCCAGATATCGCGAGAACCCCAGCGTGTCCCCAGATGGATGCCGGGAGTTCCTTCGGTACCAAAACCGCCTTTGGCTTCTTTCCATTTGCTGTCGTCAAATGCGATGTCCAGCCAGTTATCCGCAGGCTTTCGCTCGGTAATCCTCCACAGCTGCGGAGTCTTGCGGGAATCGGGTAGCACGTTGCCGGATTCGGGAGACTGCCCGGTTTCGGGTGCCTGAAAATCAGGGTCTGTTTTGCGAATTGCTGCAAACAGCCGCTGTTCCAGCTGGCGAATCTGTGCCTGGAACTTCTGTTCACGCTGCCGCTTTTCCTGAACCTGTTGCTCGTAGGCCGCCTTAGTGTCCTCGCTGGTCACCTGAATGTGATTGGCCTTTCCCGATCCGTGCGGTGACACGTTGCTGAAGAAGTCCAGCATCGCGTAATAGTCCTTCTGAGAAATCGGATCGATCTTGTGGTCGTGGCAGCGAGCACATCCGATTGTCAACCCCAGAAAACTCTCCCCAGTAACGCGGACAAGATCGTCGAGATAGTCGTACCGCGCCAGTTCCCGATCGGCGGGTTCATCGTCCCAGATTCCCAGTCGATAAAACCCCGTGGCAATCGTCTGGTCAGGATTCTCTCCGGGCAGTTCGTCGCCAGCCAGTTGTTCCCTCACAAACTGGTCGTATGGCTTATCATCATTCAGTGACCGAATCACATAGTCCCGGTATTTCCAGATCAGTTCTTTTCGCCCGTCACGCTCGTATCCATTTGTCTCTGCATAACGCACAACATCCAGCCAGTGTGTGGCCCACTTTTCACCGTACTGAGGCGAAGCCAGCAAGTTGTCAATGACTCTTTCCCACGCCTGCGGCGATTCGTCCGCCAGAAACTTCTGAACATCTGCAAGTCCCGGGGGCAGCCCCGTCAGGTCGTAGTGGGCACGACGCAGCAGTGCAATCCGATCGGCTGCGGCAGCGGGCTTCAGCCCGGCCGAGTCAAGCCGATGCAGTACAAACGCGTCGATGGGATTACTGACCCAGTCCGGTGAAGACACTTCCGGAACAGCAGGCCGTGCCGGTGCTTGAAATGCCCAGTGACTCGCCCATTCCGCCCCTTGCTGAATCCAAACCTTGATGGCGGCAACTTCTTCATCACTCAGCGGCTTGCCCTCCGGTGGCATCCGATCGCCGTCACCAGTTCCGGTAATTCTCGCCAGCAGTTCTCCCTGAGTCAGATCGCCGGGAACGATCGCTGGCATGCCGGAATCCAGCTCACCAAACGCTCCGTCACGCGAATCCAGCTTCAGACCTCCCTCCGCCTCATTCGGGCCATGGCACTTGTAGCACCGCTTCGCAAAAATCGGCTGAATGTCGCGGGCAAAATCAATCGTGGGCTGAGTCCCTTCGCGGGCCGATTCCTGCTGCGCGGACAACGACCCCACAACTGAACCGACAGCCAGAATGGTCGAAAGTATTCGTACTGCAACAGACATCTCGTTTCCGGTCATGACTAATCCTGCATGTTCCTGTTTCGCAGCTCACAAGTAAAACTGTACTCCCGCAACTGCCCAATGGTGGACAACAATCCGGAAGGCTTTTACAGATTTTGCAGGCCACAAAACAACAACGGGCAACAGCAGGCTGAAGATGACGGTTCAGCAATCTACTCTACCCGGGAAATTAACAATGGGGCATCAGGCGACTGGTATGCATCCACGCACGGTACGCGCTGCATGAAGGTTTCATCGCCCCGCTCGCATGTTTCGAAACCCATCGCTCGACGGACCGCCGTCTCTGTATGAGTTGTATAGCCACCATACCGGGCATCGTCCAGTGCAGCACCATCTCAAACGCCAGCATGCCAACAGCGGCATCGCAAAACCGTTGACGTTGTGCACGGATTGCCAGGAGGCTGACCTGTTTCCACCCACAGAAGGGCAATTCTGCGTCAACGAATCAGCCGCAGACCGTCCGGCCGCCGCAACTTACGGTCGCATACCGCGAACTCTTATCCGTCTGCCTGATCGGCACTTCCCCAGAAATTCTGCAGTCGTTCCCCCTGGGGAACTCCCGTGGGAAACTGCTGACTGAATTCGTGCTGATCGATTCCTGCCAGTTCCCGCAGGGACTGGTGCACATGCTCGGGACGAATCCTGATGCCATCCGTTTCAGACTCCTTCAAAGTCTTTGCACTGACCGGTGCAGCAAATTGCCGTTCATCGGTGCGTCCGATCACCCGATTGCCAGCAATTTTCGGCCCCAGAAACATCGCTGATCCGATCGACCAGTGATCTTTCCCCTCACCGGAATTGTAGTCCGGCGTACGCCCCATTTCGCTTTGCATCACGACCACCAGCCGTTCACGAATCTGCAACTCCTCGGCCCGATGCAGCACCCACGAAATCCCCTCCAGGAATTCCGGAATCAATTTCATCTGATCCCGATCATTATTGGCGTGGCTGTCAAACTGCCCGATGGAAAGATTGGCCGACACGCACACGCCGGCTTTGAAGGAGGCGAGCGCGATCTCTGCCTGCTGCGCCAGTCTGGCTTTGGGAATCTCATTCGGAATGTAAGGAGTGACTCGCTGCAGCGCTTTGGAATTCACCTGCGCAGCGTACAGCATATTCTCGGCGTGCTGACGGCGTGGCAGTTGCGGATTCTGCTGTCTCAAACTGCGTCGCTCCGCCAGCGTCTGTTCAATTCGTCGCAGTGCAAAGTCATCGTGATACAGCGACTTCGCATTGCCTTCCACTCCATCTGCCACCGCGATGCGTCGCAGCGAGGGAAGATAGGGAACCCGCGACATGGCCACCAGATTGCCCGTTGCCGAATAATTCCCGAAGGTCAGGAACGACAGTGGACAGGAAGGGCCGCGACAGGCAGCAACCAGGGCCGCAAAGGTCGGCCAGGCAAGGCTGTCCAGTTTCCCTGTGGCCATGTAGCGAGAACACGGGGAATGATTGTTAACCGCATAATCCAGCCCGTTCAGAACCAACAGCTCGCGACCGAATTCCTGAAAGAAGGCTTCGTTACTCAGCCCGCCTTCCCGGTGCCGCTCAGTCGGCGCATACTGCAAATTTCCCTCGGTCAGAATATCCCCTGCGGCAAACAACCGGTTGATGCCGCCAACGCCTTTGGGATCCATCAGCATCGTTGTGTCCCAGCCACCAGAGGCGTTGAACACGATGTAGAATGGCCCCTCGTATGGCGGCAGTTCGGTCTGCTCGTCGACCACCGGCTGCGCTGCAGAAACCGGCACCGATAACTGCAGCCCGGCGAAGGAACACCAGCGCAAGAAATTGCGTCGCGTGGTCATATTCAGCCCTTCACTCGTAAAGAAATTCCGGCTGCCGCAACAAATACGTCACGACGGCTCGCCACGCTCGCACGGTGTAATGCGGATCCGGGACCGGTCGCTCCAGTCCCTGACGGCAATGGTAAATCTCACGTTCATCAAATCTGCCGGCCTGCTCAGCGTCCTCCAGCACCCCGCGAAACAACGACAGTGACAACTGCACAGCAGCGGATTCGGCCGTGTCCTCACGGCCCAGAATTCGCCGATGCAAATGCACGATCGTCTGCAGAATCTTCCGATCAGCAGCCGCAGACTGACCCGGCAGCACGTCCGGTTCGATGTCAGGAAACAGGATTCGCTGTGTTGCGTCCCGACTGAAATCCAACGCCACGTGACGACAGGCAACATCGTTCGACAATGTCCGTTGAATCGCCCCCATGGCACCGCTGGGATCGGTCGCCCGTTCTGTCACTTCCTGAGAATCAATGCCGCCGTAGAGCATGGCTGTCTGTTCCGTCAGCCGCCCCCAGCGAGTCCCGAAAACAGCAGCGACTTTGCGTTCCAGCTGCTCGGGAGACAGCAGCCGCAGCAGCCCGGCGTCCTCCAGTTCCGCCAGCCGATCTGCCGCTGGATCACTCTCGGTGAATTCGTCGACACGGTAGAAATCACTGATCACCCAGTCGCCCAGCAACTGGCGAAAATTGAATCCCGACTCCACGAAACGACAAGCTAGTCGATCAATCTCCCGCTGCTGAGCCGACCAGCCCCGTAATTTCGCTTCAAAGTGAGGATCGGTGAGATCGGCAGGAGCTGTCAAAGGACGCCGGCCGCTCAACAAATACCAGGCGTGCCCCACCATCGTCGTCGCGAAACGCGGATCCTGAGCCGTGCGTTCCCCCAGCCACTGAATCGCTCGCCAGCGTTCCTCCTGCGGTAACGGTTCTCCTTCGAATCCCGCAGCAAACATATCCTCGAACCAGCCCTCTTTTCGGCGTCCATAAATGCTGAAGTTGGCATCGAATCGCCAGTAGTCCTGAAAGAGACCAGCCACCGGATCAAGGGTCCGATGACACACCACGCACTCCGGCGCCTGCATGGTGGGAATCTGATAATTCTCAGTCGCCGCAGCAGCGTCAGACGATCGCGCGGCCAACTCCAGAATGTCCACGCCCAGAAAATGCAGGTAGTACAGGCGGGCTCGTGCCCGATTGCGATTGGTTTCCGTCGTCGGGTAGCGACTGAGATACTGAAAAGTGCTGGCCAGTCCGGCATGAGGATAAAAACCTGTTGCCGATTCCTGATCGTTCTGCCGACTGCGGCCGGTTAACGCCGGAAGACGCAGCGGAACGTATTCAAAGGGATCCTCGGGGTCCGCAAACTGCGATTTCAAATCCTCAAACACCCCGTAGCCGCGTGCCGTGTACGGTGACACCATGATGTAATCGGCCGTGACCAGTTCAGTAAACGGCTGATCGTTACGAACAATGTGTTCAATCAGCCGCAGTGGTTCCTGCAATAAGGCCGTGCGATACTCCCGAGCCAGCTTGTAGCCGGCCTGCCGCCGCTCCTTCTCGTCCTCAATATGGCTGAGATCAAATTTCTGATACCACAGGCGGCTCTTCTCGAAGTGCTCGTACGACAACACGGTCGCGTCCGCATTTCCGTTCAGCCCCAATGTCAGAAAGATGTCGTTAAAGCCCTCCCTTAGCCGTTCGTAAAATGCATCCTCCGTGGTGATCTGCAGGACCAGGTCACGCACCTGCTGCAGGTCTGAAGTTTGCACTCCTGCCAGTTCGTCGTCCGTCGGAAGCCGTCCAGCCAGTGACAACGCGGCCCGACGCAGCAGCCGCTGATTGCTTAACATGGAAACACCGTCAAACAACGAGTCACGGTCTGCCGGGGCTGGATCTGCACCCGGTGATTCGGCGGCAGCAGCCATTTGCAGGTACCGCCGCACCATGTCGAATTCCGCAGACGTTGCCGGCAGTACTTCACCTCCCCCGTGATCGAGGCCGCCGCTGACCTTTGTCAGCAGCAAGGACGCACCCGCAGACGGCTCTGCCGCCAGTTGCCGAAACAGATCCTGATTCTGCCGCATTGTGGCTGCACGCTGTGCCAGCGCGACGCGTTGCGGATCCTGCAAAATCAGTCGACTGTCTTTGGCGTCCCCGTCGGTCCGATGACACACCAGACATTTTCTGGAAACCACAGCTGGCCAGAGAAAATCACGGAACGTGTCAACAGCGGTCTCGGCACTGCCAGCCGCACAGACCGACAATTCATCACCGGATAACGGGCCTCCAAAACACAGCACCAGGATCGCCACCGCCAGGCGAGTCAACCTGCCGTCGGCTGCCGGGGTGCTGATCATGGTGAGCAGACGTTTGCCGCTGCGCGCGTGACCGACAGCGAACGGCCTGATGCCAGCGACAGTTCCATCAAATTGCCCACCGGTGCAGATCACGACAGCCCTCCGCGCAAGCAGCCGGGAATCACACCGGCGCCCGCCTGCGTCGACGCCGGGTGTGAAGCATAACCAGCAGTAATCCCGCGAATCAACTCGTTGACAGACACAGTGAAAACGTGTTCAGTGCACCCCACCAACACGTGCAAATCGGCTCGAAACCTGACAGAATGCGAGACGCTCACAGCGGCGGTGTTCCCGGAGCGAATGCTGACACCGCCGCAAACAGTGCCGCCCAGCGGTTCGAGCTGGTACCGGAATATTCTCCGGCGGTTCATCTGCCACCGATTCACGATCCCGACTGCTGATAACAGCCGGCTGAAATCCGTCATCCTGCCCACAATATCGATCTTTGGAGTCTGCCCGATGTTGCGATCTGATCGCTCTGTCTCAATCACCCGGCCAGTTCTGTTTCGCCTGCTGACGCTCGGCATGGTTGTGTCCAGTTTCGCCGGCACCAGCGAAGCACGAAGTCCAGCGGCAAAAAAGTTGCAGGTGTGGATTCTTTGCGGTCAGTCCAACATGCAGGGCCATGCGGCCGTCACCACATTCGATGCCATGAAACTGCGTCCACAGACCAGCAGGCTGCATCAGGAGATGGTCAACGCTGACGGAACTCCCAGGGTGTGTGATCGAGTCTGGATCTCTTCCCTCGGCTCAGCAGCCGAAATTCGCACAGGGAAACTGACGGTGGGATTCGGTGCGGAAGGGCGCGGTCCCAAAATCGGCCCGGAATTCACCTTCGGACTGCGGATGCAGCAACTGACCGACGCCCCCATCCTGATCATCAAAACGGCCTGGGGCGGCAAAAGCCTGAACACGGATTTCCGCCCGCCGCGCGGAGGCGACTACGAATTTAACGAACGACAACTTGAGAATTTTGCTCGCCAGAAGAAGGACCTGGCGGAAATCCGCCAGCAGAGAAAGGAAGCCACTGGACATTATTACCGGCTGATGCTGGACCATGTTCAGTCGGTGCTGAGCGATCCCGCCTCTGTTTGCCCCGCCTACGATGCCGATGCCGGGTTCGACCTCGCGGGCTTCGTCTGGTTTCAGGGCTGGAATGATATGGTCGACGGCAGCACCTATGCGGAACGTGGCCAGCCCGGTGGATACGATCTGTACAGCACGCTGATGGCTCAATTCATTCGCGACGTCCGCAGAGACCTGCAGACTCCGCAATTGCCATTTGTCATCGGAGTCATGGGAGCAGGCGGCCCCACGGCGGAATACGGTCCCGATCAGCAGCGATATCGCAGCATTCACCAGACCTTTCGCGACGCCATGGCCGCCCCGGCAAAACAGAAGGAATTCGCCGGCACGGTTTCAGCAGTGCTGACAGAACAATTCTGGGATCAGGATGTGACACGGCTGCGTGCTCAGGAACGCTCGTTGAAACCGCAGCAGGACGCCATTCGCGCACAACAAAAGGACGGGACGATCACGCGGGAGCAAGCGGAGCAACAGATCGAAGCACTGTATGCGAAGGAATTCAGTTCCACCGATCTGACTCTGCTGCGAACCAGCACGTCCAACGCGGAGTACCATTACCTGGGTTCGGCAGGGATCATGGCCGGGATCGGTCGAGCCTTTGCCGATGCCGGATTCGCTTTGCAGAAGTGACCTGTTTTCTGCGCCACAAACGAAACCAGCGAACACCTCGCTGCCCACACAAAACACCACTGCGTTGTTGATTCTGAACAAGCCTGCCTCGGCAGTATTTCGCGTAACAAACGCTTGATTTCACGATGTTGATGACCCGCACCAGTTCAAGCTCAGGAATCCCGAGATGAATGCTGCTCGTAATCTGATCCCGTTGCTGCTGGCAACGGTGACAACTGTGACTTCACAGAATCTGGCGGCCGATCAGCCGTCACTGGTGAAACAGTCGCATCAGGCCGTGCAGAAGAGCATTCCCTTCATTGAAGCGGGCGGCCAGAAATGGATCGACAGCAAAAAATGCGTTTCCTGCCATCGTGTCGGCAACATGATCTGGACACTCAGCACGGCGCGCAATCGGGGGTTTCAGGTCAGTTCGCAGTTGGAGGAATGGACGTCATGGGCTGTTGAAGCATCGCTGGCGACCAACGATAAAGGAAAAATTGTTGGAATCGGCAACAGAGAAGGCGTCGCGCAGTTGCTGCTGAGTGGAACGGATACAAAAACGCTCCTCTCGGCTCGCCAGGAATTACTCACCATCCTGCAGCAGGAGCAGCAGTCGGATGGATCGTGGAAACCGTGTGGCCAGCTGCCGTCACAAAAACGACCCAAACCGGAAACGGCAGCGGTCTCCACCGTTTGGATTACCCTGGCACTTCTGGACGACCAGACCTCAGCAGAAGTTGCTGAGGTCACAACCGCGGCTCTGGAATTCATCAACAGCTCTGAGAATCCACAGAGCACCGAATGGCACGCCGTACAGTTGTTGCTGGCAGTGAAACGCGGTGAGCAGGAAAGACAGCAGAAACAGGTCGAAACGCTGCTTCAGCTACAGCACGAAGACGGCAGTTGGGGCTGGTTATCCAACGACCCCGGAGATGCATTGGGGACAGGCCTGGCTCTGTATGCATTGGCCCAGGCCGGCGTTGATGCGAACGATTCCGCCGTGCAGAACGCGCACAAATTCCTCGTACAAAGCCAGCAGGACGACGGATCGTGGAGCGTGCATGGCACCAAAGCCAACCGGAAAGACGCTGTTCAGGAAACGGCTGTTTACTGGGGCACGACCTGGGCCAGCCTTGGCCTGATGGCCGGACTGCCTGATTCTCCCCGGTAACCTGTGGGCAGTGACACGGCAACATCACATTACACAATGGGAACGCTGCGGAATCGTTACCGGATTGCTCGCCGCCTTGCCACTGTCGTTGATTCAGATTTGAGCCTCCGCAGTCCTTTGCTGCGAGTATGCAACTCATTGCTGCCTGACGGTCTGTATTCAACAGCTGCCGCGCGCTGGTCTTTGGCAGTCCACCAGTGCTCACGACCCATTTCGTTTGTATGACCGCGAACAATCCGTTGTTGCTTCAGCGGGCGGACGCACCGGGTATTGAGTTGGTGGCGTACTTGTTTCCCATCGTGGTTGCCCGCTGTAACAGCCAGGTGGCAATCATTGGAACAGCAATTCACCGCATGCTATTGCAACTCGCGGATTTGACGGTGCTCGACAATGGTTTTCTCGATGATTCTTCGTTGCGATTGATCGAGCAAAACAGGGGATTCGGCCATTCGCTGGCGAGTCTAACCGCCAGCAAAAGCTGGGAAGCATTGCCACCTCCGGGGGATTGATCCGTGGCGGAAACGTCACCAGGAAGCTGAGTACCCAGCAAGTGAAGGCGATGCGTTGCGCCAGCGGGGCGGAATCCATGAACTGTCCCGGATCGAAGCGGTCCAGCGCAGAACGTGCGGCGTCGACTTCACCGCGCAGTGAACAAACCACGCGGAAAGAAATCGCCGCGGCGGATCACCTGCGTCCGCCCGTTCAGGAATTCCATGCGAGGATGAATTCCCGCACCAGTGCAGATGTGCCAATGACCAAAACGACACTTGCCGTTGCAATCACTATGCGGAAATACCACAGCGAATTTATCGTTTGCTTTGTTTGATTCATGGGTCTCTCGCATCAGCCGATGGAAATACACGAAGCAACGAGTTCGAGGAATTGACAGGGATCAGGCGAAGACGCCGCGTTTTCCAGTTTGACACGATTCGCAAAGGCAGGACCGCGCACACCGGAATTAGCAGATTCGCCGAGCGTCCCGCAACCTCACCACGGTCACGATTTCGCCTTATTTTTTTTTCGTCAGCCTGTGACGATGGCAACGATCACAACATAAGACAACAGGTGGCTGATCACCCATCTGGACAGGCGGGTTTTCCCTTTTCCATCGCGGCAACGTGACCGTTTTTTCCGGCCGTTCGCATCGCCTGCATGGAATTGTGTGCCTGCCGGAGACCGCTGTCCTCGAAGCCTGCGGAATGTTATCCTTCCGTCTGTCGACATTGATTTCCCGTCGCGTGATTTCATTCCCTGCCCCTGCTGACCGAATTCTCGGTGAAGGCCCCGTCATGCGAAGCCCGACTGCGTTGCTGCTGCTGACAGCATTCTTCAACGGCGGTACCGCTGCGTCGCTGGCCGAGGAACCACCACCAGCGGTGCGTTTTAATTCAGACGTTCGACCGCTGCTGTCAGATCGCTGCTTTCGTTGTCATGGTCCGGATGAAGAACATCGTGAAGCGGGTCTGCGTCTGGACGAAAAAGAAGCGGCCCTGGGCGAATTGCCGGATTCCCCGGGACGGTTTGCATTTCACGCCGGGTCTGTTGATCAAAGCGAAGCGTGGTCCCGAATCACATCCACGGATCCGGATCTGCAAATGCCTCCACCGGAAAGTGGCCTGTCGCTTTCTGCTGCAGAAAAGGACCTGATTCGTCGCTGGATCGAACAGGGGGCGAACTGGCAGGGTCACTGGTCATTCCAGCCCATCGTATCTCCACCAATCCCGGATGCGTTGCCGCCACAAACCGAGAGTGGTGAGATTGATCGATTCATCAATCACCGCCTGCAACAGGCTGGGCTGCAGCAGGCGCCGCGAGCCGCCTCGGAAACATTACTGCGACGTCTTTCCTTCGACCTGACCGGGCTGCCCCCGACTCTGGAAGAACTGGATTCCTTCCTGGCCGATGATTCGCCGAACGCGTGGGAAAAGCAGGTGGATCGACTGTTGCAGTCACCTCACGTGGGCGAACGGCTGGCCTCGGATTGGCTGGACACAGCTCGGTATTCTGACACCTACGGATACCAGGTGGATCGTGATCGCGATGTCTGGCCCTGGCGAGACTGGGTGATCAAATCCTTCAACGACAATCTGCCGTGGGATCAGTTTCTGCTGCAGCAGGTCGCCGGGGATATGCTGCCCAATGCGACTCAGGATCAGATCCTCGCCACCACCTTCAACCGTTTGCACCCGCAGAAGGTGGAGGGCGGCAGTACTCCCGAAGAGTTTCGAGTGGAATATGTGGCCGACCGGACTCAGACAGTGGGAACAGCATTTCTGGGAATGACATTCGAATGCTGCCGCTGCCATGATCACAAGTACGATCCCATTTCCCAGCGGGAGTACTACCAGTTCTTTTCGTTCTTCGACAAGATTGATGAAGCTGGTCTGTATTCCTACTTCACGCCTTCCGTTCCCACACCAACCCTGCTGTTGTCCGACGAAAATACGAAACAAAAACAGGTTGCGGCTGAGCAACAGATTGCCACTGCAGAAGCTCGATTGCAGGTCCTGCGTGAGGAACAGAAACAAGCCTTTCGGGACTGGCTGAAAACCGACTCCCAGGCTGTGACTGACGACCAGCTGATTCCGGACCAGTTGCTGGCGATGGACTTTGAAGCGGCTCCATCAGCACCCAATCAACAAATCCCCGGGGTCGTTGGTCAGGCTGTGAAACTCACTGGCGATAACGCAATCGGCACCACGGTTGGAAATTTCCGACGGTTTGATCCGTTCAGCGTCAGTCTCTGGATGCGTCCTGAGACTCACATGCAGCGTGCAGTGATTTTTCATCGTTCCCGCGCGTGGACCGATGCTGGCAGTCGCGGATATGAGTTGCTGCTGGAAGACGGGCGACTCAGTGCGGCGTTGATTCATTTCTGGCCGGGTAATGCACTTCGAGTCCAGGCGATTGAGCCTCTGGAACTGCAGCAGTGGCAGCATGTTGCCGTAACGTGGGATGGCTCCAGCAAAGCGTCCGGTCTGAAACTTTACGTGAATGGACAACCGATTGCTGCGGAAGTCGTTCGTGACAATCTGTACAAAAACATCACCGGGGGTGGCGGAGACAATATCACAATCGGAGAACGGTTTCGGGATCGCGGCTTTACCAATGGCGGCGTCGATGAATTCCAGGTTTACGGTCGTGAACTGAGTGCTGTGGAAATCTCCCAACTGGCCGGCAGTAATCAGTTGCGGCCGCTGCTGAATACACCACTCGATCAACTTTCTGACCACCAGCTTGAACAGTTATATGCGTGGTATCTCTCAACCGTGAATCAGCCGTGGAAAACGGCACTCACGGAATTGCGAGCTGCCCGCGAGGCCCGCAGTCAGGCGTATGACAATGTGCGGGAAATCATGGTGATGCAGGAAATGGCCCGGCCACGTCAGACTCACCTGTTACAACGGGGAGCCTATGACAAACCGGGTGTGCCAGTCGATTCCCTCACTCCAGCCGCGCTGCCGGCGATGTCGGACGACCTGCCCCGCAACCGTCTGGGGCTGGCGAAATGGATGACAGATCCCCGGCATCCCCTGACAGCACGAGTCGCCGTCAATCGATTTTGGCAGCAAATGTTCGGATACGGACTGGTGCGGACGCCGGAAGACTTCGGCAGTCAGGGAGAACAGCCTACGCATCCGCAACTGCTGGACTGGCTGGCCCGCGACTTTATTGACCACGGCTGGAACGTTCGGCGACTGTTGCGGCAAATTGCCATTTCCGATGCCTACTGCCAGTCGTCGCGTGTGTCTTCTGAAACCCGACAGCGGGATCCGGAAAACCGATTCCTGGCCCGCATGAATGCCTACCGCATGAATGCGGAAATGTTGCGGGACAATGTGCTTGCGGTCAGCGGCCTGCTGACCGATCAGACCGGCGGCCCACCGGCAAAGCCATACGATCTGGAGGTCTCTTTTAAGCCCGTCAAGCCGGATACCGGTGCCGGCCTCTATCGTCGCAGCGTCTACACGTTTTGGAAACGAACTGCTCCGGCACCAATGATGATGACTCTGGATGCCTCCAAACGTGATGTGTGTCAGCCTCGACGCGAACGCACGTCATCACCGCTGCAGGCGTTTGTGATGCTGAATGGAACCCAGTTTGTCGAAGCAGCCCGTGTGCTTGCCGAACAACAGCTGCAGCTGCACCCGGAAGATCACTCGGCCATCCTGAACGCAATGTTTCGCAAACTGACCTGCCGTCAGCCGGACGCTCGTGAACTTGGTGTTCTGCAGACACTGCTTGAAAAACAACTGCAGGATTTCACCGACAACCCCGACCGTGCGGCAGAGCTGTTGAAGACCGGCGCACGTCCCGTGTCAACGGATCTTCCTGCGACCAGCGTGGCGGCCTTTACGGTCGTGGCCAATACGCTGTTCAATTACGACGAATGTGCCATCCGTCGCTGATTGTCGGACCGTTAACGGATTCCCACCGAACACTTTGAACCAATCACAGCTCCTGTTTCAGGAACTTCCACGATGCTGAACCATCCCTGCACAACTCCGACAGTACCGGCTTCGCGTCGAGCTGCACTTGCGACCGCCGGTTACGGTCTCGGCAGCATCGCACTGGCCTCGCTGCTGAATTCGCAGCAAACCCGTGCCGACC